>NZ_WIXR01000002.1:0-422326 GCF_019425585.1 Burkholderia sp. COPS
ATCCTGTTCGAGCGCACGTTCACGACCGCGCAGGAGCTGAACCGCTATCGCCGCGAAGTGACCGCGCGGACGAACCGTGTGGCGGATGGCATGGTGGACGCCATATAGCGGATGCGTGTTCCGCCCAGCATGGGCGGAACCGATTCCGGCCGGCAAGATGACGTGGTGAGCACGGCGTGCCGTATCCGGCCGGCGGGATATTCATTTCCGGACACAATTGGTTCATCAATTTCCTGTTATTGCATGGTTCAATCCAATTTCATGCGTTTAGTATATTTTTATAAACATGAAATTCCGGATTTAAATGGTATTCCGCGTGTATGTTGAGGTGTGTTTTCTTTCCGTAATGCGGCAAATTAATAAATATGTCGGGCGACTGAAATTTTATTGTAGGCTCTGGTGCGTGATTCCGTTGCGACGTCGGGATGCCCGTCATGGCATCGTTTTTTGCCCGCAATGCGCTGTTTTTGCGGGTATTTTCTGGCCGTTCCCGGCATCATTCCACTCGGATATTTATTTACAAAATCACTACTTCATAATTTTAATGTAAGAATTTCCGTGGTGGCTAAAATCGATAGATAAATACAAGTGTCACGATTGAAAATAAGAATGATCCGCATCCATCCTTCAATATAAAATCGCTTCAGAATCCAAATAGGAGAAACGATTCAGGGGAACGAAAGGCGACTTGCCTGTCGATGGGTGCAACTTTGAGGCGGCGGTATGGCTAATGTGAGATTGGCAAAACGATTGAGAAGTATGCCTTCGCTGGATTTCCTGAGAGGCTTCGAATGCGCGGCGCGTCATTTGAGCTTTACACGCGCCGGGCAGGAACTGAACGTCACGCAATCTGCCGTGAGTCGGCAGGTCAAGGCACTCGAGGAGCAACTCCGGATCGAGCTCTTTCACCGGCACATTCGATCCCTGACGCTGACCGACAAGGGACGGGAGCTGTACGACGCGATCTCGTTCGCGTTGTCCGACCTGGAATCGGTGATCGGCAAGCTGTCGTCGAGCGTGGGACAGCGCGCGATCTCGTTGTCGACGACCGTATCGTTCGCGGCGCTGTGGCTGATTCCGCGCCTCGGTTCGTTCCGCGCAAGCTACCCCGACATCGACGTGCGCGTATCGGCAACGAGCGAAATTGAAGATCTTAAGCGCAAACGTTTGCACCTGGCCGTGCGATATGCGGGGCCGTATACGTCGACGGACGATACGGACGTGCTGTTTCGCGAGCGCGTCGTGGCGGTCTGCAGCCCGAGCCTGATGGCGACGGCGGGCGATGCGGCGTCGATGAAGCCGGAGGACCTTGAAAAGCACGTGCTGCTGCATCTCGACGATCCACGCTGCGAATGGCCGTGGCACGGGTGGAGCCATCTGCTGAAGGAACTCGGCGTGCCGCGCCTGCGGCCCGCCGGCGCGCTGCATTTCAGCCAGTACGACCAGCTGGTGCAGGCGGCGGTCGACGGGCACGGCATCGCGATCGGGCGGCGGCCGCTGGTGGACGGGCTGCTGAAGCAAGGCCGGCTCGTCGAGCTGTTCGCGCACTGCACGGTCGCATCGGGCAGTTACGTGCTGGTGCAGAACCCGGATGCGTGCAACGAGTTCGACATCGCGGTGCTGACCAACTGGCTGCTCGAACAGGCGCGCCATCCGCTCGCGTCGGGCCAGGAAGCGGCCGGCAGCAACGTGCTGCCGATGTATCGCGTCGGATAGGACGGCAGGCGGCGTGCCGTCGCGCGCGACGCCGGTGCGATCGACGCGCGATGCGGTGACGAGCGGCGCCGTGCCACCGAACAGCGACACCGACACGCTGAAGCCGATCGCGAGCGCGTGTGTGCTCGCCATACGGGGGACAACGGGCGGTCGCGGCAGCCCGTGGTACCTGGTGAAATCGATCGTGCCGATCGCCGCACGTCCGGCGACGTTCACGATCACGTCGTTGCCTTCCGTCGCGATCCGCCCGTCGTTAAAAAAACGGTCGCGCAGCGCGCGCGGCATCGACGAAAAAAAGCGCGCGGCCGCGAGGCACGCGCGCAAACTCGGAGATCGTTCGGCGGTGGCGAGTCAGTTGCCGTTCGACGCGACGGTGTTGGCTGCGCCCGTGCAGTCCTTCTGATACTCGTTCATCAGGCGCGCCTGCGCCGAATCGATATCGTCCGGATAGCTGCTCTCGTCGCCTGACGATGGGTTGTAGCCGACGGATTCCAGTTCGTTCAGCTCGTTGATCAGTTGCTGATGGGAGACCGGGCCGTGCGTATGCACGAACGGATAGTCGTGGCATTGCGCCGGCGTGAGCGTCGGTGCGGCATGCGCGGCGAAGCTCATCGCGAGCAGCGCGGAACAGGCGAGGTAACGGGCGGGATGTTTCATCTTCGACTCCTGGGAAGCGTTGGGAACCGGCCGTACGGTGGATTGCCAGCGTCGACCTCACGACACAGGTTAGGCACCGTGGACTATCGAAACGGCCGCGCGAAGATGAAACTAGTTTTATCCGGACCGACCGCGCGCGGAAGCGATCGTCGTCGTACGCATCGAACCTTAAAGAAACCTTCATGCACGCGCGACCGAACGGTTAGCCGTGCGGGCGTATCGTCGAACCCGTGATCAATCGACGCTGCGCACGGCGCGGCCTGCATCGGGGTAAAGCAATGAAAGAGACCGTCAGGATGGCCGCGCTCGTCGCGCTGGTGTGCGCACCGCTGCTGGCGTTCGCGAAGGTGCAGGGAACGGGGCTCGCGATTGCCGACGTGACGCTCGCGCACGAGAAGGCCGAGCGCATGCAGCGTGTGGAGGACGCGGCACATCGCGTCGCTTCGCATCGCGTCGACCAACCGGGCGCGGAGCCGCACCGAAGCTGATGCGCGATTCTTTACCGATACCTTTCTAAGCGATCGGTCGCGACCGTCCGTGCGCGACAGCGAAGGGCCATGCGGCATCCTGTCGCAGCAACGCGCGCCGGTAACGCCGGCGGGCGTTGCCGCCGTAGATGAAACTTTCTTCATGAAGTCGACGCGCACGATTTACACGCGCGCGTGTAGTCTCCATCCGAACGCGCTCGCCCTTCGGGTGTCGAAGCGCGTGCGTCCCTTCGCTGAAGACGAGAATCGTAAATGGCATCATCAGTTTCCCCCGGTAACACGCCGGCCCTGCCCGACAGGCTGGCCAGGAGCGGTACGGCCATGGCGCACGTACTGACGATCGAAGACGACGAGATCACCGCGAACGAAATAGTCAGGGAGCTGCAAGGGCGCGGCTTCACGGTCGAATGGGTGGCGAACGGCCGTGACGGCATGGCCCGCGCGCTCGGCAACGAGTTCGACGTGATCACGCTCGACCGCATGCTGCCGGTCGTCGACGGCCTCACGATCCTGACCACGATGCGCAGCGTCGGCGTGCGCACCCCGGTGCTGATGCTGAGCGCGCTCGGCGATGTCGACGAACGCGTGCGCGGCCTGCGTGCGGGCGGCGACGACTACCTGACCAAACCGTTCGATCCCGAGGAAATGGCGGCGCGCCTGGAGGTCCTGCTGCGCCGGAGCCAGACCGCGCCGGCGCCGTTCGCCACGACGCTGACCGTCGGCCCGCTCAGGCTCGACCTGATCTCGCGCAAGGTGTTTCGCGACGGCGATGAAATCGCGCTGCTGCCGACCGAATACCGCGTGCTCGAATACATGATGCGCAATGCCGGCCAGACCATCACGCGCACGATGCTGTTCGAGGCCGTATGGGGCTATCACTTCGATCCCGGCACCAACCTGATCGAAGTGCACATGGGCCGGCTGCGCAAGAAGATCGATCCGCCCGATGCGAAGCAGATGATCCAGACGGTACGCGGCGCGGGCTACATCCTTGGCTGAGTTCGCGACCTTGACGTCCTCGACGGATCATGTCCCGCCGGCGCCGAAGCGTCGCTGGTATTCCAGCACGTTCCGGCTCGTGTCGGTCTATGCGGTGACGTTTTCCATTTCGGTGATGCTGCTGCTCGGCTTCATCGCATCGATCATCACGCACGACATGGAGCGCGAAACCGACGTGGTGATCGACTGGCAGATGATCTACTTCGATTCGCTCCAGGACAGCCAGCTTGCCGCGGCCATCCAGCACCGGATCGAGCACGAGCGGATGCACACCAACTACTACGGACTTTTCACGGCCGACGGCAGGCATGTCGCCGGCGACGTGCTGGCGATGCCCGACGGCATCCGGCCGGATCGCAACGGCGTGACGCTCGACCACACGATGACGATTGCGGGCGACCAGGTGCCGCCGGTCGTCCGCACGATGGCGGAGCGGCGCGCCAACGGCGACGTGCTGGTGCTCGGGCGCGACCTGACGCACATCCTGCGGATTCGCGCGGCGATCATCCAGGCGCTGGTCGGCGGCGGCCTGTTCTGCCTGGGCGCGGGCGTCGTCGGCGGCCTGATTCTCAGCGTGCGGCAGATGCGGCGCCTGAAGGAGGTCCGGCGCATCACGCAGCGCATCGCGCAAGGCGACCTCGGGCAGCGGCTGCCGATCGGCGGGCACGACGAGATCGACCTGCTGTCGCATCTGGTCAATCACATGCTCGAGGAGGTCGAGCGCCTGATGAACGAGGTGAAGGGCGTCTGCGACGGCATCGCGCACGACCTGCGTACGCCGCTCGCGCACGTGCATACGCTGCTTGCGCATGCGGCGGAGCGCGCGGACGGGCTCGACGATGCCGCGCTGGCGACGCTCGTCGCCCGCGCACGCAACGAGACCGACGTGCTGCTCAGCCGGTTTCGCGCGATGCTGCGCATCGCCGAAATCGGGTCGCTGCAGCGGCGCGGCGGGTTCGCCGAGCTCGCGCTGGAAGATCTCGTCACGGACGTCGGGCAACTGTTCGAGCCGCTCGCCGACAGCCGTGCCATCCATTTCGTCGTGCTGGTCGAACCGGTCGCGCGGATTCACGGCGATCGCGCGCTGCTGTTCGAGGCGCTCACGAACCTGCTCGACAACGCGCTCAAGTACACGACCTCGGGCGACACCGTGCGCCTCGAACTTCACGATACGCCGTCCGGTCCGCGCATCGACGTGGTCGACAACGGCCCGGGTATCGCGCCGAACGAGCGCGAGGCCGTGCTGCAGCATCGTTACCGCAGCCGCCGCACCGGGCACCTCGCCGGGGCGGGGCTCGGCCTGAGCATCGTGTCGACGGTCGTCAACGTGCACGATTTCACGCTGCGCATCGGCAATGCCGAGCCGGGCACGCGCGTGACGATCGAATGCTGGCCGAGGTCGCTCGGATGACGGTCGTTCGGATCCGGCTGCACGTGCACGCGCATTGCCGCCGCGAAGGGGGCTGACGATGCGCGTGCTGCTCGTGACTTCGCCGCACCCGGAAGCGGCGTGGCTGCACAAGGCGCTGCAGGAGAGCGGGCACAGCCTGCAGCGTGCGGACGATCTGCGCGACGGGTTGTTCCTCGCGTCGCAGGAGACGTTCGACGCGATCGTCGCGACCGCGTTCGAGCCGGGCAGCGATGCCGCGCTGATCGCGATGCTGCCGCGTTTCGTCGCCGACGGCGGCGGCGCGGCACTGGTGGTGCTGATCGGCCAGGCGTCGGCGCGCGAACGCATCCGCGTGCTGCACGCAGGTGCCGACGCGTGTTTCGGCGCGCCGTATTCGTTCATCGAGCTGCACGAGCGCCTGCAGGCGTTGCAGCGGCTGGCCGGGCCGCGCGACACGGAAGGCCCGGTCGCGGCGGTGTCCATGCTGGAGACGCTCGCGCGCGAACTCAAGGACGGCAAGCTGCGCCTCGCCGTGACGCGGCGCGAATGCCTGCTGCTCGAATGCCTGATGCGCCACCCGAACGCGCCGGTGCCGCGCGACCAGTTGATCCGGTATGTGTGGCAGGACAAGGACGATGTCGACCCGTCGAGCGTCAATCTCGTGGTGTCGCGGCTGCGCCGCAAGCTCGCGCGGCATCTGCCCGATGTCCGGATCGATACGGTGAGCCGCTACGGCTACCAGGTGACGCTGCCGGACGCATAGCCGCGCGGCCCGGGCCGGCCCCCTGTACGAACGGGCGCGTTGCCGATGGCAGCGCGCCCGTCGTGCGTTTACGAGCCGAAGAACGGCACACAGAAATCGGGCGGGCCGACACAATCGCCGGGGCCGTCGGGTTGCGCGCCGGCGCAGCCCGACAGCATCACGCCGGCCGCGATCGCGACGAGCGCGACACGGGCGGAACGAACGAGCAAGGGACGAAGCTTCATGAATGACGGGTGATGCGAGGGGTGGGCGGCGCGCGCCGGGCGGCACGCCCGGCCGCATGGCGGTGCGCATCAATGCGAATAGAGCGTGGAGTCGAGGTACTTGATCTGCCCGTCCTGTTCGGCGTGCACGAGTTCGGCGTAGACCTCGGCACGCGTCTTCTCGTGGATCGGCTGTCCGTACGGCGGCACCCACTGGCCGGCGGCCTGCGCGCCGGGCACGCCGTCCTTGGTGGCGGCCGGCGTCATCTGCGTCGCCGGGGTACTCGTCTGCGCGAACGCGGGAACGGACAGTGCGGCACACGCGGCGAGCAGCGTGGAAGCGACGATCGTGGTGGTTTTCATGTTCGGAATCCTCATGATGATTGACTGGATCATCCCCGGTGCGGCCAGTCGATGCCGCGCATCGGGTTGAGGACAAGCATAGGGGAGCGGCGCTATCGGATCGGCATACGCAACGTGAAAAGAAATTCATGCGCGGGTGCGTTCCGCACGGACATGAATGCGGCGTATCGCGAGGATGAAGAAGGTTTCATTTTTCGGGCCGTTTCGATAACGGCGCTGTCATGCCCGCTGCCTAAATTGTGCGCCATCGCATCGCGGACGGATCGGCCGTTCCACACCGGCCGGCGATGCGAGAAGACCGATCCACTCTAGCGAAACCATCATGAAGAAACTTCTGGCAATCCCGGCAGCGGTTGCGTGCCTGCTTGCGGGCGCGGCGCATGCGCAGAGCAGCGTCACGCTGTACGGCACGATCGACGCGGGCCTGGACTACATCAGCAACCAGAAATCGGCGGCCGGCGCGGGGCCCGCTTACGGCGTGCAGAGCGGCAACGTCAGCACGTCGCGCTGGGGGCTGCGCGGCAACGAGGATCTCGGCGGCGGTCTGGCCGCCGTGTTCACCCTCGAGAACGGCTTCAACGTCGCGAACGGCAAGTTCGGCAACGGCGGCGACGAGTTCGGCCGTCAGGCCTGGGTCGGCCTCGCGAGCCGCCAATGGGGCACGGTGACGCTCGGCCGGCAATACGATTTCCTGGTGGACTTCGTCGCGCCGCTGTCGGCGACGGGCTCGGGATTCGGCGGCAACATCGCCGATCACCCTTACGACAACGACAACCTCGCCAACGACACGCGGATGAACAACGCGGTGAAGTTCCGCAGTGCAGACTATGGCGGCTTCACGTTCGGCGGGGCGTACGGTTTCAGCAACCAGGGCGGCGGGTTCAGCAACAACAACGCGTACAGCGTCGGCGCGCAGTATGTGAACGGCCCGGTCGACCTGGCCGTTGCCTACCTGCAATCGAACCAGCCGGGCGGCGTGAATGCGCCGCAGAACACCGGCGGCTCGCTCAGCAGTTCGGACGGCGATGCGATGCTCGTGGGCGGCCGCTGGCGCACGTTCGGCGCCGGCGCGCACTATGCGTTCGATCATGCGACGATCGGCTTCGTCTATACGAGAACGATCCTGAACGACCCGCGCGAACTGTCGCAGGGCGGCGCGTACGGCACCGTGAACGGCCAGTTGCTGACCTTCAGCAACTACGAACTGAACGGGCGCTACTTCCTGACGCCCGCCTTCTCGCTCGGCGGCTCGTATACGTTCACGCAGGGCCGCTTCGACGATGCGGGCCGCAGCATCGCGCCGAAGTGGAACCAGTTCATGCTGCAGGCCGACTATGCGCTGTCGCGCCGCACCGATCTCTATCTCGAAGGCGTGTATCAGCGCGTGACGGGCGCGGACGGTGTCGCGGTGCTCGGCAACGCGGGGATCTTCAATCTGGCCGCGTCGGGCAACGATCGCCAGGCGGTGGTCGCGGCCGGCATCCGTCACAAGTTCTGATCGGCCCGCGTAAAAAAAGCACCCGTCGCGATGACGGGTGCATCCAAACGCGACACGCTCCCCACGTGCCGCAACGGGCTCAGGTCGTCGAACGCGCCGGCGTCGCGACCGGCGCTTTCGCGCCGGACGCTGCGTCGTCGGCCGACCACCCTCCGCCCAGTGCCGCGATCAACCCCACCGCCGCCAGTTGCCGGCGCGTATCCAGTTCCAGCATCGCCACCTTCGTATCGAGCTCGGTGGTTTGTGCGGTCACCACGTCGAGATAGCTGACGACGCCGTCCCGATAGCGCGACATCGACAACTGCAACGTGCGTTCGGCCGCGTCGAGCGCTTCCTGCTGGCGATCGGCTTCGTCGCCGAGATGGTGCGTGAGCGCGAGGTTGTCTTCCACCTGCTGGCACGCGTCGAGTACCACCGCGCGGTATTTCGCGCCGTTCTCGGCCAGCTGCGCGTGCGCCTGGGCCGTGAGCGCCTGGCGGCGGCCGCCGTCGAACAGCGTGAGCGCGAGGCTGGGCCCGATCGACCAGATCTCGTTCGGCGCGCTGAGCCAATGGCCGAGCCCCGAACTCTGGTATCCGCCGATCAGCCCGAGCGTGATGTCGGGGAAGAACGCCGCGCGCACCACGCCGATCCGCGCGTTGGCGGCCGCCATGCGGCGTTCGGCGGCCGCGACGTCGGGCCGCCGTTGCAGCAGCGTGGCGGGAATGCCGGCCGGGATCGCGGGCAGATACGCGACGCTCAGGTCCGGCGCGAGCGAGAACGACGAGGCCGGCACGCCGGTGAGCGTCGCGATCGCGTGCTCGTACAGCGCGCGCCGAGCCCGCACGTCCTCGGCCGACGCGCGGGCCGAGTCGAGCTGCGTCTGTGCGCGCGAGACGTCGAGATCGGATGCGATGCCGCCCGCGTGCCGGCTCATCGTGAGTTTCAGCGCACGCCGGTACGTGTCGATCGTGTCGGACAGCAACTGCTGCTGCTGGTCGAGCCCGCGCAGGTTGAAGTACGCGTTCGCGAGGCTGGCCTGCAGGCTCAGCTGCACCGATGCGAGATCGTCGGCGCTGGCCTGCGCGTTCGCGCGCCCGGCCGCGACCTCGTTGCGCACCTTGCCCCACAGGTCGAGGTCGTAGTCGAAGCCGGCCTCGAGGGTGTTCGAGCCGTACACGTTCGGCTGGTTCGAGCCGCGCAGCGGGCGCGTGGCCGATTGCCGGTTGCTCGAGACCTGCGCGCCGAGGCCGATGGTCGGGAACAGCCCTGCGCGCGCCTGATCGAACAGCGCGCCGGCTTCGTCGTGGCGGGCCACCGCGGCGGCCACGTCGGGGTTGGCGGTCGCCACCCGCGCTTCGAGCCGGTCGAGCACCGGATCGCGGAACGCCTTCCACCAGCCGTCGCGGGCGATGCGGTCGGCCGGCTGTGCCGGCTGCCAGCCGCCCGCTTCCTTGAAACGGGCAGGCAGCGCGGTGGTCGGCGCGTGATAGACGGGCGCGAACGAGCAGGCGGAGAGGAACGCGACGCCGGCGAGCATCGCGCAGAGTCGACGCGGGTTAGCCATTCGCACGCTCCGTGTCGCGCACGGCCGCCGCGACGGTGCCGGCCGGCGTCGCGAGCCGGACGCGATCGCCCGCGGACAGCGAGTCGGGCGGGTTGTCGATCACGCGATCGTCGGGCGCGAGGCCGGTCGCGATCTGCACGTGCGTGCCGAGGTCGGTCGCGATCGTGACGGGCTTGAGCACCGCGCGATCGTCCTTGCCGACCACGGCGACCTGCAGGCCGGCCTGGCGGAAGATCAGCGAGCTGGCCGGAATCGTCAACGCGTGGCTGCTGCCGGCCGGCAGCGCGAAATGCACCTCGGTGTATTCGCCCGGAATCAGCTTGCCGTCGCGGTTGTCGACCATCAGCTGCACGAGCAGCGTGCCGGTCGAATCGGCGATCGAATCGTCGGTGTCGGCGAGCGTCGCATGGAAGGTCTCGCCCGGATGCTCGGGCACGGTCAGCGTCGCGCTCATGCCGGGGCGGATCGCGGCGGCCTCGTTCTGCGGGACGCTCACGTAGACGCGCATCCGGTGCACGTCGGACACGGCGAACAGTTCGGGGCCGGTGCCGCCGCCGGCCGAGATCAGCTGGCCGATGTCGGTCTTGCGCGCGGTGACGACGCCGTCGAACGGCGCGACGATGCGCTTGAATGCCTCCAGCGCGTCGAGACGCCGCACGTTGGCCTCGTTGGCCGCGACGATCGCCTGCTTGGCGGCGAGGTCGCTGGTCTTCTCGTCGGTTTCCTGCTGCGACACCGAATCCTGCGCGAGCATCCTGGTCCAGCGCGCGGCCGTGGATGCGGCCAGCTTCTCGTTGGCGAGCGAGCTCTGCAGGTCGGCGCGCGCCTGCTGCAGCTGCTGGTCGAGCTCGGGCGTGTCGATCAGGCCGAGCAGCTGGCCCGACTTCACGTGCGCGCCGATATCGGTGTACCACGCATGCAGGTAACCCGACACCTGCGCATGGATCGGCGCGCTTTCGAACGCGGACAGGTGGCCGGGCAGCACGAGCGCGGCGCCGTCGCCGCCGGTCGTCGGCGTGTACGCGGCCACGGTCGGTATGGCCTGGTCGGCGGACCAGGTCGTCATTTCCTGTTTCGCGTGCGCGCGGCCTGCGATGCCGGCCGTCACGATGCCGGCTGCGACCAGCGCGGCGATCGTGGCGACGAGCTTGAGGTTGGGCAGCCGTTTCGGCGACTTGATTTCGATCTCAGTGGACATGGGAAGCTCCGGACGCGGAAGGGGAGGAAGCGCGGGGTGCGTCGTGTTTCAGCGCATCGCGCCGATGCACGAGGCTGAACACGACGGGAACGAAGAACAGTGTCGCGATCGTCGCGCATGCGAGGCCGCCGATCACGGCGCGGCCGAGCGGCGCGTTCTGCTCGCCGCCGTCGCCGAGGCCGAGCGCCATCGGCGCCATGCCGATGATCATCGCGAGCGCGGTCATCAGCACGGGCCGAAAGCGCGTGAAGCCGGCTTCGAGCGCCGAGGCGAGCGCGTTGCCGGTTTCGGCGAGGCGCTCGCGCGCGAAGCTGACGACGAGGATCGCGTTCGCGGTGGCCACGCCCATGCACAGGATCGCGCCGGTGAGCGCGGGCACCGACATCGGCGTGTGCGTGGTGAACAGCATCCAGACGATGCCGGCCAGCGCCGCCGGCAGCGCGGAGACGATCACGAACGCATCGGCCCACGAGTGGAAGTTCACGACGATCAGCAGGTAGATCAGCACGATTGCGCCCACGAGCCCGAGCAGCAGGCCGGTGAACGCGCTGTTCATGGTCTGCACCTGGCCGCGCAGCGTGACGGTCGAGCCTTTGGGCAGGTCCTTCGCGGTGGCCTTGACGACGCTGCCGATGTCGGCGGCGACGGCGCCGAGGTCGCGGCCCTGGGTGGTCGCGTAGATGTCGAACAGCGGTTCGATGTTGTAGTGCGACACCACCGCGTTGCCGACGCCGCGCGTGATCGTCGCGAGACCGCCGAGCAGCTGCGACTGGCCGTTCGCGCCGGTGACAGGCAGGTTCTGCAGCGCCGACAGCGTGGTCATCCGGTACTGCGGCGTCTGCGCGACGATCGGATAGGACACGCCGTTACGCGGATTGAGCCAGTAGGTCGGGTCGACCTGGCTGGTGCCGGCGAGCGTCGCGACCACCGAGTTCGTCACGTCCTGCTCGGTGATGCCGAGCTGGTCGGCACGCGTCCGGTCGACCGCCACCGTGAACTGCGGATAGGTACTGGCCTGCTGGATGCGCGGGTCGGCCACGCCGGCGATCAGGCGCAGCTTGCGGTACAGCTCCCGCGCATAAGCGAGGTTGGCCTGCTGGTTGGGGCCGGCCACCTGCAGGTCGACCGGGGCCGGTGCGCCGAAGTTGAGGATCTGGCTGACGATGTCCGCCGGCAGGAACGAGAACGTCGTGCCCGGATACGCGCGCGGCAGGCGTTCGCGCAGCTCGCGCACGTAGTCGGCCGTCGGTGCGTGATCCTTCGACAGCGAGATCAGGATGTCGCCGTCCTGCGGCCCGAGCGTGCCGCTGTTGTTGTAGGTCAGGTTGATCCCGCTGTTCGGCAGGCCGATGTTGTCGATCACCTTGCGCAACTGCGCGGGCGGGATCACGCCGCGAATCGTGTTTTCGATACGGTCGAACTCGGCGGCGGTTTCCTCGACCCGCGTACCGACCGGCGCACGCACGTGCAGCGAGATCTCGCCCGAGTCGATGGTCGGGAAGAAGTTGCGGCCGAGCCACGGGACGAGCAGGAACGATGCGGCGACCACGCACAGGAACGCGGCGACGAACGGCTTGCGGCGCGTGAGCGCGAGGCCCAGCAGGATCCGGTACGACGCGCGCACGGACTCGAAGCGGCGCTCGAATGCACGCTGGAAGCGCACCAGCGGATTGCGCGACGGCGGCACGTCGTGCGCGCCGGCATGGCCCGCATGCGAATCCATGATCGCCGCGAGCTCGCCCGACGCATGGCCGGCCGACGCGTGCGGCTTGAGCAGGTATTGCGCGAGCATCGGCACGAAGGTGCGCGACAGCACGAACGACGACATCATCGAGAAGATCACCGCCTTCGCCATCGGCACGAACAGGAAGCGCGAGATGCCGTCGAGCATCAGCATCGGCACGAACACGATGCAGATGCACAGCAGCGAGACGAGCGCCGGCATCACGATCTGTTTCGCGCCGTCGACGATCGCGGTGCGCGTGTCCTTGCCCTGTTCGAGGTGCCAGTTCACGTTCTCGATCGTCACCGTCGCATCGTCGACCAGAATCCCGACCGCGAGCGCGAGGCCGCCGAGCGTCATCACGTTGAGCGTTTCGCCGGTGGCCGCGAGCAGCGCGATCGCCGAGAGCACGGCCAGCGGGATCGACGCGGCGATGATCAGCGTCGAGCGCCACGAGCCGAGGAACAGCAGGATCATCAGCGAGGTCAGCGCGGCGGCGATGATGCCTTCCCGCGCCACGCCGCTGACGGCGCCGTTCACGAAGGTCGACTGGTCGCCCATCGTGACGAGCTTCAGGCCAGGCGGCAGCGTCTGTTCGACCAGCGGCAGCTTCGCCTTCACGCCCGCGATGATGTCGAGCGTCGATGCCGAGCCGTTCTTCAGGATGCTCATCAGCACGGCGCGATGGCCGTCCACGCGCACGATGTTGCCCTGCGGCGGGTAGCCGTCACGCACATGCGCGACGTCACGGATATAAATCGTCGTGCCGTCGACCGACTTGATCGGCAGGTCGTTCAACGCGTCGAGCGAGAGCGGACTGTTGTTGAGCTTGATGTTGTATTCGAAGCGGCCGATCTTCTGCGTGCCGGCCGGGATGATCTGGTTCTGTTGCGCGAGCGCGTGCGCGACGTCCTGCGCCGACAGCCCTTTCGACTGCAGCGCCTGCGGGTCGAGGTCGATCTGCACTTCACGCGACTTGCCGCCGTACGGCGTCGGAATCGCGACACCGGGCACCGACAGCAGCTGCGGTCGAATGAAGTTGACCGCGTAATCCGCCAGCTTCTGTTCGTCGAGCGTGTTGCTGGTCAGCGCGATCTGCAGCACGGGGACGGTCGACGCGTTGTAGTTGAGGATCTGCGGCGGCGTGGTGCCGGGCGGCATCTGTTTGAGCACGGTCTGCGAGATCGACGTGACCTGCGCGGTCGCCGTGCGGATATCGACGGTCGGCTGGAAGAAGATCTTCACGATGCCGTAGCCGCGGAACGATTGTGATTCGATATGCTGGACATCGTTGACCGTCGTGCCGAGCGTGCGCTCGTAGTACGTGATCACGCGTCCGGACATGTCGTCCGGCTGCAGGCCGGCGTAGTTCCAGACGACGCTGATCACCGGAATGCGGATATCCGGGAAGATGTCGATGGGCGTGCGGAGTGCCGCGAGCGGACCCGCGATCAGGATCAGCAGCGCCAGCACGACGAACGTGTAGGGCCGGGTGAGCGCGAGCCGGACAATTTTCAGCATGGGGTGCTGCTCCGTTCAAAAGCGTCGTGAAGAAGAGCCGGATGCGCGCGGCTTCGGGAAAACACCGATACGCAGCCGATGACCGCATTCTGCGGAGCGGCCCCTAACAGCCGGTCGCTAAAAAAATGAAAGAAGTTTTAGGTGGCGGCGGCCGGATTCAGCCGAGCATGTAGCCCGCGCCGCGGATCGTGCGGATCAACGGCGCCGCATCCGGCCGGTTCACCTTCTTGCGCAGGCGGCCGACGTGGACGTCGATGAGGTTGGTGCCCGGATCGAAACGGCAGCCCCACACCGCCTCGAAGATCATCGTGCGCGTGAGCACGCGCCCGGCGTGGCGCATCATGAATTCGAGCACGCGCAATTCGGTCGGCAGCAGCGCGAGTTCGCTCGCGCCGAGCGTGACGCGGCGCCGCACCAGGTCGAATGCGAGCTCGCCCGTGCGCAGCACCGTCTCGACCGGCGCGCCGCGCGGCCGGCGGCGGATCAGCACGTCGATGCGCGCGCACATCTCGTCGAGCGAGAACGGCTTGACGAGATAATCGTCGCCGCCCGCGCGCAGCCCCTGGATGCGCTGGTCGACGTCGGACATCGCGCTCATCACGAGCACCGGCGTGTCGAGGCCGACGCCACGCATCGTCGCGAGAATCGTGAGCCCGTCGAGATCCGGCAGCATGCGGTCGAGCGTCACGACGTCGTAGTCCGCGCTCATCGCCCTGGCCATGCCGTCGCGGCCGGTGCGCGCGACGTCCACCTGGTGGCCGGCGGCGCGCAGCGCCTGGGTGATGTGATCCGCGATCAGCGGATCGTCTTCGATCGTCAGGATGTGGGGCATGGACGGAGCGGCCCGGGCGGAATCAGGCGGTGGCGCGCTCGGGCGCGCGATAGTGTTCGACCACGTAGTCGATGAAGCTGCGGACCTTGGTCGACAGATGGTTGCGGCTCGGGTAAAGCATCGAGATGCAGCGCGCGCC
This sequence comes from Burkholderia sp. COPS, assembly GCF_019425585.1. NCBI lineage: Bacteria > Pseudomonadati > Pseudomonadota > Betaproteobacteria > Burkholderiales > Burkholderiaceae > Burkholderia > Burkholderia sp. COPS. The sequence continues at coordinate 15,037 of NZ_WIXR01000002.1, forward strand.
GCCGTTCACTTCGTAGCGTTCGAGCAGCGGCACCAGCGCGCCGCGTGCGAGATCGTCGGCGACGAGCGGGTGCGGCAATTGCGTGATGCCCATGTGATTGAGTGCCGCGATCCGCACCATCATGCTGCCGGTCGAGGCCAGCGCGTTGCCGGTGTAGACGCGGTAGGAACCGTCGACGTCCGAGAATTCCCAGCTGCGCGCGGTGCCGTTCGACACGGTCAGCAGGCTATGTTCGTTCAGTTCGGCTGGGTCGTTCGGCGTGCCGTGGCGCGCGAGGTACTCGGGCGATGCGACGACCACGTCGCGCACGCTCGTCAGCATCCGCGACACGAAGGTTGCGTTGACGAGGCGGCGATCGTCGCAGAAGCAGACGTCGTAGCCGCCCTCGACCATGTCGACGTGCGTGTCGAACGTGGTCACGTCGAACCGGACGCGCGGATGCCCGTCGCGATACGCCGACAGCAGCACGCCGAGGCCGGCCGCGACGGAGGTCGCCGACGCGGCGATCCGCAGCGTGCCGCGCGGATCGCGCGTGACCTGCACGAGGTTCGATTCGATCTCGTCGAGCTTCTCGATGATCGTGCGGCAACCGTCGAGATATTCGCGGCCGGTCTCGGTGAGGGACAGGCTGCGGGTCGTCCGGTTCAGCAGTCGCATGTTCAGGTGCGCTTCGAGCATGCCGACGCTGCGCGTGACCGCGGCCGCCGACATCCCGAGCTGGCGCGCGGCGAGATTGAAACTCGACAACTCGACTACGCGCGTGAACACGCGCATCGCTTGCAGTTGGTTCATGGTTCGCCGAAGGAAAGAATTGACCGTTCGCATGCGCCGCCGACGCACCGCTCGATGCGTGCCGCCGCGCGTGACCGGCAGGGTAGCGAGCCGATTATGGGATGCGGGCCGGCGCCGGACGCTTAAAAAACGACGCGGAATGGATGAAATTTCGTTTAAGGAAGCGGCGGACGACGCGGGGGAAGACGCATGCGCGTGCGGGACGGTGTTCTCGCCTGTCGCTGCGATTCACTGAACACGCGTGTCGTCGAAGGTCTCGACCATACCGTCGAGATCGTCGTGCGTCGCGACGACGAATACGCGTTTTCCGCAACGGCGGTCAACCTAAAAATAAATTCATGAAGCTGCATCAAATCTTCAGGTGCGCGCGTGACACGGCTGCCGATAATGGGCCGATACGAGTAGCCACGAGGAACGCAATAATGACGCAGCCGCTGAGTATCAAGATGATCCAGGAACACGGCAAGCCGGTGGTGCTGGTGTCGATCGAACGGGGTGCCGCGGTGCTCGATCCGGAGGACGTCGATGCGGTCATCCAGTATCTGAGCCTGTTGCGCGCGTCGATGCAGCCGGCCGTGCCCGAGATGCCGCCGCGCGCGCAGCAGTTCGTGACGGAGATGGACCCGTGCTGGTACGCGGAGCGCCATCCGCTGTACGGCGGCGCGGTGCTGTTGCTGCGGCACACGGGGCTCGGCTGGGCGAGTTTCGCGCTGCCGCCGCGCAGCCTCGAGCGTCTGCACGGGTCGCTCACGCAACTGCTCGAGGACGAGCAGATGGTGGTCAGCCTGCCGAACTGATTCGACGCGCGGGTCGATCGCACCGGCCGGGGCCGGCTTCCGGTACACGGGAAGCCGGCCCCTTCGCGCGATCGCCTAGAACGTGTGGCGCAGCCCGATCCGGCCGACCGCCTGCCGGCCGCTCGACGACGGATCGAAGCCCGCGACCTGCGCGACGGCGCCGCCCGACGCCATCTGCAGTGCCGCGAGCGCGTAGACCGCCGTGCGCTTCGACAGTTCGTACTCGGCGCTCGCGTTCAGCTGACGGTATTTGGGTTCCTGGCCGGTCGCGTGGTCGCGGCCGGTCGTGTAGGTATAACCGAGGCCGAAGTTGAGCTGGCTCGTGGCGGCGAGTGTGCCGGCGACTTCGTAGTTCTGGAACTTCACGTCCTGCTCGTCGTCGCCTTGCTGGAAATCGACGTCGGTGAAGTTGCCCATCAGCTTCAGTTTGCCGAGCTGGTACGACGCGCCGGCCGCGAAGATGTTCTGGCTGCGCGCGTTCATGAGCGCGTCGCCGTACACCGCGTTCGTGTATCCGCCGCCGTTCTGGTAGCTCTGCACAGCCTGCTCCGGATCGTTGACGCGCAGGTAGCCGACGCCGGCCGAGAACGGCCCGTTCGTGTACGCGAGCGCCGCGCTGTACGCGGCGTTGTCGGAGAAGCGGCCGGGCTGGCCGCCGAACGAGTAGAGCGCCTCACCCGTGAAACCGGCGATCGTCGGGCTCGTGTATTTCACGGCATTGCTGATCGCGAAGCCGTTGTCGAGGTTGTCCATGTCGTTCGGGTGCGAGAAATACCAGCCCCCGTAATAGTCGTTCAGCGAATACGGCTCGATCAGGTCGACGATCGGATCCCACTGGCGGCCGAGCGTCAGCGTGCCCATGCGCTGGTCGGACAGCCCGACGTAAGCGTTGCGCGAGAACGCGAGGCCGCTGCCGAGCCCGCCGTTCGTGGAATTGAAGCCGCTTTCGAGATCGAAGATCGCGGCGAGCCCGCCACCGAGATCTTCCTTGCCGCGCAGCCCCCAGCGGCTGCCGGCGCTGACGCCGCTCGCCATCTGCCACAGGTGCTGGCCGCCGACGTTCGACGCGAAGTCGATCCCGGTGTCGATGACGCCGTACAGCGTGACGCTGCTTTGCGCATGCGCATGGGAGAACAGGCCGCAGCAGGCGAGTGCGCACGTCATGCGCAGCAGCCGTGTCGTTTTATTCATGGATGAAGGTCTCGAACGTAGGTTGACGGATATTGTTCGCAGTCCTTGTTTAAAGGGCTGGTCGTCGAGAATATAGCTGCGTCAAAAGCGTGCGGATCGGCAATTCAGTCTTTCAGTTTTTGCGTTGGTTTCGTGCCTGCGGGCGGTCGACAACGCGGGTTTTGGGCGCTGTGGGTTGTTCGATTCGGGGTTGCGGGCTTGGGGGATGATTCGTTCGCCCTTCCGGGAAGCGGGCATGCTCCTGGCCGCTTCGCGGGGGAGTTGACGCCGCGCTTCGCAACGCGACCGACATCGACGACATCGACGCGTAGTGCGTCAGCGCTTGAATATGACCGGATCTCGAGGCTCCCGGTCGACCATGACCTGCGAACTATTTTCAGAACAGGCGTAATTTTCAGAGAAATAGTCATTCGTACCGGTTCGGGTTTTGAATGATTGGCGGGCTTTATTCAATTCAAATATCAACCGATGAATCAAATTATCGAGCAATGGAAGCGGCCATGCTCGTGGCCCCGAACGCGAAATGCCGGGATCGATCATTCACGATCGTCAAGCACCAGAATCCGCGTTACTTCAGGGTTGACGAGCGAAGCAAGCGGGAATGGGTGATTCGATGCCGCGAATCAAAAGATTAACAATGAGAGACGTTTATTTTTTCGGTTTTTGCGGATAAGGTTCGACTCGGTGAAAGTGATTTGTCAGAAAGCATGGTGATTGTTTATTGCTTGCCGCGGTTTCATTCGACCGCCGCTTTCGCCGATCAGCATGCGCGACGACGCGTCGACAGGAATCTCTTCGCGGAATCTTGCGACAGGCTCGATGTGCGCATATCCGTTTCGACATTCATGCCATGAGAGGGCTCATGAACAAGAACATCCGCAGCTACGTTGCTTCCGTCATGCCACGCGCGCTGGCCGGTGTCGCACTGCTGGTCGCGGCGGCCGGTGCGCACGCGCACGGCCGTTTGACCGAACCGCCTTCGCGCATCGTGCTGTGCACGCAAGGCCAGAATCCGAACTGCCCTGTCGACGCGTGGCACGCGAACGCGATGGAGAACGGCAAGTTCTTCCCCGCGACGCAAAGCGGTCTGTCGGACCCGTTCGCGCCGGACGACGCGAAGAATGCCGCGCCACCGAAGGACGGCGAAATCGCCGGCGCCAGCACGAATGGCCCGCTGCCCGTGCTGAACGAGCAGTCGCCGGGCCGCTGGCAGAAGATCCCGCTGCGGCCGGGCGCGGTGCAGAATTTCAAGTGGGAGTTCAGTGCCGTGCACAAGACGCGTCGCTGGAACTACTTCATTACACGCGCCGACTGGAACCCGTCGGAAAAGCTCACGCGTGCGCAGTTCGAGCCCACGCCGTTCTGCACGATCCAGAATCCCGGCCAGCCATACTGGGACCCGAACGCGAACCTGGTGCCCCAGCAGCCGACCATTCACGCGTGCCGGCTGCCGGTGCGTAGCGGCTACCACGTGATCCTTGCGGTCTGGGAAGTCGCGGATACGGCGATGGCGTTCTATCAGGTCGTCGACGCGATCTTCACCAATGGCGATACGACACGCAGCCCGTTCTGATACGGCCGCGACATGACGCGCCCGGCGATGCCCGGCGCGTCATGAGATGAAGAACCCGCGTGAGGGACGCGGTGGGCGGCACTCACACGGCGGCCGGCTTACCCGGCGACCACCTGGTTGCGGCCGCCGGGTTCGATGGATGCATCAGGGTCGGCAGCCAATACGATGAAGCTCGATCGCGTCCCTTGAATTTCGTTGATTTGAACAATCAGCCAAATGGCTGCGGAATATCCGGTTGAATTATCGAATGGCGATAATTGCAATATGGCCATGCGATCGCGTGAATATTTCTGGTTTCGATATGGGTGAAAATACTCGATTCAAGGGTTGATGCCTGACGATTATGTAGTATAACCAAACGAAACGCGGGCGTCGGATTGAAGCATCACTACATCGGTCGGTGAAAGACCAGTGTCTGCCGCCGCGTGGCAGGCCCGCTATCCCGGGCCTGCGTGACGGCTTCACGTACCGCCTGCATCGCGCTTGTGACGGACATCCGGACTTGCGCGTAAGTGGCGTGCACACGCTTCACCAGCATAGACCGAAGTCGTCGTTTTTTCCGTCGTAGATATAAAAAACAGAATCAATATAGGAATTGGTTTCAGGTGGCAATTTGTAAGGTTGATTTCTTTTGAATTCGACCTGGGCGCAGCTTTGTCGATCGAAAGGGGAAACCACCGGTTGGATGGGCCCCAAGGCTGATCTGGTCGCGATATTGATTTGGTAGTCGGTATCAATGATGCCGACGCGTGCCGTCCGCGTGACGTGGCGGATTTCCGTTACGCCTGCGCGGGCGGAGCGCGTCTTCCTGACATATTCCCCGGCATGTATGGCGTGGAAGACCGATGCCGGTAATGCGTATAACGCGATGAGGGCATGAAAATGAAGAGCAACCGATCCGGAATCATGCAGCGATCGACCTTGAAGGGCGCGCTGGCGCTTCTGTTGGCATGGTCGTCCTTCGGCACTGGCACCAGCACCGCCGCGGCGGCCGGGACGGGTAACGGCACGGCGCCGGCATTCGTTTATAGCCCGTACAAGGACGCGACGATTTCGATGAACTGGAACACCAACGTCATCTCGTCGAACGTCACCGGTCAGATGAGCCCGGTGCTGTCGGTGCTGCCGGCCGGTGTCCGCACGCTGACGCTCGCGTTTGCGACCGGCGAATGCGGCAGCGAGAACTGGGCGGGCGTCGACGGCGGCGCGCTGGCGGCCGCCAATGTGCCGCTTTTCACCGCGGCCAATGTGAATTACGTGATTTCCACCGGCGGCGCGGCCGGTATGTTCACGTGCGGGACGGATGCGGGCATGGCGGCCTTCATCAATCGTTATGCGTCGAACAACCTCATCGGGATCGACTTCGATATCGAGGGCGGGCAGACACAACAGGTGATCGACGATCTCGTCCGGCGCGTGGCAGTCGCCCAGCAGAATTATCCCGGCCTGCGCTTCAGCTTTACGCTCGCGACGCTGGCCCCTTCTCAGCAGGGCGCGACCACGGCCAGCTCCTGGGGCGCCAGCGCTCCCGACAGCTTCAACGTGTATGGAGACTGGGTCATGCAGGCGATCCAGGCGCACGGCCTCAAGAACTACACCATCGACCTGATGACGATGGACTACGGGGCGGCGGGGGCGGGGAACTGCGTGGTGGCGAACGGCACCTGCCAGATGGGACAGTCGGCGATCCAGGCGGCGATGAACCTGCACGATCACTGGGGCGTACCGTACAGCCAGATCGAGCTGACGCCGATGATCGGCGGCAACGATGTGAGCGGCGAAACCTTTACGCCGGCGGATGCGGACACCGTTGCGCAGTTCGTGAAACAGAACGGCCTCGTGGGTGTCCACTTCTGGTCGTTCGACCGTGACGTCGATTGCCCGCCCGGCGCCGCATCGTCGACGTGCAACTCCATCGGCGGCGTCGGTACGCTCGGTTATACGAACCGGTTTGCCAACGACCTCGCGCCCGGCAATTGAACGAAGCGGGGGCAGTGCGTCGGATCGGTGTCGGCTTCTGCGTCGACCGTACGTTCAAGCCGCGGCGGATCGCCCTTTCGGCTTGGCGAGGTGTGCCAGCCCGAGGCCCTCGAGCACCTGCGCCTGAATCGAGGCCGCTTGAGCGTTGAGGGCGTCGGCGCCGAATGACTCGCCCACGATCAAACGCGGCGGACGAGTACCGTTGGCTTGTGCGACAAGCTGCACGATCGCGTCGGCGACGTCGTGCGGGTTCGGCGCGTGGTCGCTCGCGAACAGCGCCATGAGCGTCTCCACCATCTTGTCCGGAATCGCACCGGCCTCGCCGTAGCCGGGTACGCGCGCGGCGTCGGCCGGCCGCTGCGCGCTGGCGAAAATATTCGTCGGATAGTTGCTGGGTTGAACGAGAACGACGTCGATGCCCGACGTCGACAACTCGTAGCGGTAGCTGTCGGTCAACGCTTCGAGCGCGAACTTCGATGCGCCATAGAGTCCGAAGAACGGAAACGTCACGCGGCCGAGTATCGAACCGATATTCACGATCAGGCCTTCGCCCTGTTTTCTGAAGGTCGGCAGCACCGCCCTCGACGTTCGCTGGATGCCGAACACATTCACGTCGAAGAGCGCCTGTACCTGCTTTGTCGTGAACGCCTCGGAAATACCCGCTGATCCGATACCTGCGTTGTTGACGAGGACGTCGAGATGCCCGGCATTTTCCAGCACGGAAGCTACGCCTCGCTCGACGGACGCATCGTCCGTCACATCCAGTTCGATGACGTGCATGCCTTTCGCTTGAAGGGCATCGGCATGCGGCCGGTTTCGGCCGGCGATGTCGCGCATCGACGCGAATACCCGGTGCCCGGCCGCCGAGAGCGCTTCTGCAGTGTCGCGGCCGAAGCCGCTGCTGGCGCCGGTTATCAGAATGGTTTTGGACATGTCGAGTGTGTTCCAGCAAAACAGGGTTGGAGAGCCGCAACCGAATCAGCGCGAGCGCGTCCGATGCGATCGAGATGAAATGGACGATGTCATTCGAGAAATCTTCGCCGCATTGCTGCGCAGTCTAGGTTTTTCACGGAAAGCGGGCTATAGTCGCAAATGACATTAATAGATGTGTTTACGACATGAGATTGTCCATTCTGGCGCTCGAAGGGCTGTTCGACACCGGCCTGACGGTGTTTTTGGATACCTTCGCGATGGCCAACGAACTGGCTGCCGCTCAGGGCTTCGCCGCGCCGCCCTTCGACGTCGAAGTGGTCGGCGTACGCAGACGCATCCGTACCGCGCACGGACTGTCCATGCTGGCGGAGCCCGCAAGCAGCGCACGCCATGCCGACTGGGTGGTCGTGCCCGCGCCCGGCATCAGGCAGCCGGAGCGCCTGATCGAGGCGCTGGAGCGTCCGGACATGTGCGATGCCATGGCGCACCTTCGGGCGTGGCATGCCGATGGCGTCGGCGTCGCCGCCGCTTGCATCGGTACGTTCGTGCTGGCGGAAGCCGGGCTTCTGGATCATCGCGAGGCGACGACCACCTGGTCGCTCTCGCCCTTCTTTCGGCAACGTTATCCTGCAGTCGATCTGGACGATTCACGCATGGTCGTCGCCGCGGATCGCCTGGTGACGGCGGGGTCGGCCATGGGCCATCTCGACCTTGCGCTGTGGTTGCTGCGTCAGGCGAGTCCCGAACTGGCCACGCTCGTTGCCCGTTTCATGCTGATCGACAAGCGTTCGTCACAGGCCGAATACATCGTTCCGGATTACCTTGCCCATGCGGATCCGCTGGTCGCTCGATTCGAGCGATGGGCCCGCGAGCATCTTTCCACGGGTTTTTCGCTTCAGGCGGCGGCCGCCGCATTGGCCGTCGGACCGCGCACGTTGCAGCGCCGTACCGAGGCGGTACTTGGGAAGTCACCATTGGCGTTCGTCCAGGATCTCCGCATCGAACGGGCGCAGAATCTCGTGTCGATGGGTTACGACCTGGAGACGATTGCGAGCGAGGTCGGCTACGCGGATGCGGCGACGTTGCGGGCCTTGTTGCGCCGCAGGCTCGGCCGTGGGGTCCGGGAATTGCGTGCCGGCAATCGGTAGCGTCCGGCCTTGAAAAGCGGTGTTGCCGTACGCTGCGAAGGCAGCGCCAAGGGGCCGCGGGCGCCGCCGGAACGGCGCTAGCGTATGCCGGCGCGGCCGTGAATATCCGTCAGTTCGACCATGAAATCCAGGAACGCCCGCGTCTTGGCCGGCACGTGATGCCGGGATGGATAGTACGCATATAACGGATACCGCTCGTCGGCCCATTCGGGAAAGAGATTGATCAACCGGCCGTCGGCGATCAGCGGCTCGGCACCGAGCAGCAGCATCTGTGCAATGCCGGAACCGGCGAGGCACGCGCCGAGCAGCGCGCCCGGATCGTTGACCGTGAGGCGTCCCCGGGTGTCGACCACGATGCGTTTGCGCCGACGATGGAATTCCCAGGCGAACGGCTTGCCTGTCTCCGGGTTGCGAAATTCAAGGCATCGATGGCTGCGGCTTTCGAGATCCTCGGGTTTGGCCGGCCGTCCCCGGCGAGCGATGTACGACGGCGCCGCGACCGTCACGACGCCGGTATCGAGCAGCTTTCTCGCAATCAGGCTGGACGATCGCGGTTCGCCGAATCGCACGGCGAGGTCGAAGCCATCCATGACGAGGTCGCCCAGGCTGTCTCGCGCGATGAGCTCGATTTCGAGGTCGGGATGCGCGTCCATGAACGCATCGAGTCGTTGCCCGAGAATGGCCCGGTAAACGACGGGATCCAGGTTGATTCGCAGCTTTCCGCGCACGACGGAGGCGCCGCCCGCGGCCGCCGCGGCTGCTTCCTCCAGCCCGGCAAGATGCGGCATGACCTGCTCGTAAAACCTGCGGCCCTCTTCGGTCAGCGACACCGACCGCGTCGTCCGATTGAACAGCCGGATGTTCAGCCTTCTTTCCAGTCGCGCAATCGCTCGACTGACGCCCGGCGGCGTCATGCCTATTACGTCGGCCGCAGCCGCAAACGTGCCGGCATCGACCACGGCGGCGAACACGCTGATGCTGCCGGACAGTTTCTCGCTACTGGATCTCATGGTTGTTCGAGTGCATACGGTGGCGGATCGCGGGCGACCCACGGAAGGCCGACACGCCGACGCCGGATAGCGCGGCCATGGCGGTCGTCTGCGTCGATCATGCCGAATTAGTGACGCGTTGTCACTTATCTGCTTCCATCCATGTCGTTTTGTTTCGCTCGATGTTTGGCCAGAATGCGACCGACGTATTCACACACGGAGAACGAGCATGTATGCGATAACAGGCATCACCGGCAAGGTCGGCGGCGCATTGGCCAGCGAACTGCTGGCCTCGGGGCGGTCGGTGCGCGCGGTCGCGCGCGACGCGACGCGGGCAGGGGCGTGGGCGGCGCGCGGGTGCGAGATTGCGACCGCTTTCATGGAAGACCCTTCGTCGCTCGCCGCCGCGTTCACGGGCGCTGCGGGCGTTTTCATCCTGCCGCCTTCGGAGTTCGATCCGGAGCCCGGGTTTCCCGAGGCGCGGAAGGTGATCGAGGCCGTGTCCGCGGCGCTTCTGCAGGCGCGCCCCGAAAAGGTCGTTTGCCTGTCGACGATCGGTGCGCAGGCTGACGAGCCCAATCTGCTCACGCAACGCACGCTGATGGAACAGGCGCTGCGCGAGATGCCGATGCCCGTGACGTTCCTGCGGCCCGGCTGGTTCATGGAGAACGCCGCGTGGGACGTCGCGTCCGCGCGCGACGATGGCGTCGTCGCCAGCTACCTGCAGCCGCTCGACAAGCCGGTGCCGATGGTCGCCACCGCGGACGTAGGTCGCGTCGCGGCAGAACTGCTCCAGCAGACCTGGCGCGGTGTGCGTGTCGTCGAGCTCGAGGGCCCGCGCCGCCTGAGCCCCGACGATCTTGCACTCGCCTTCGCTCGCGTTCTGGGGCGGCCGGTGCGCGCGGAAGGCGTCGACAGGCGAACGTGGGAAGCGCTGTTCCGCGCGCAGGGCATGAAACATCCACTACCCCGCATGCGCATGCTGGACGGCTTCAACGAAGGCTGGATCGATTTCGAAAGTAATCCGGAAGAAATCATGCGCGGGCACATCGAACTGGATGCGGTTCTCGGCGAGCTTGTGTCGCGTGCGGTCTGAGTGAATGCGGTGGGCGACGTGTGGCGCGTTTGTGCCACGCGCCAACGATGCATCGTCGCGGTCGAACGACTGCCGGATTCCGTTTCGATCTTGTGTCGTGATTGTCGCTATTAATGTCATTTGTGACTATGGATCAGGCCTCGTCGCGAGTCTAGACTGCGAAGCATTTCCGGCATCCGCAGATCTCTGCCGCACCTTCTGTTCGACAAGGCCCATCCGATGACATTTTCGCCAGAACTTCACCTGCTGACGCTCACTGCCGTCGCAACGCTGCTGATGTGGATTCCGTACATGCTGGCCAGGATCACGACGCGTGGCCTGATGGCGGCCCTGAACAATCCCGATCCGTCCCGTCCGCCCGATCCGCCGTGGGCGGAACGCGTACGTAGCGCGCATGCGAACGCGATCGAGAATCTCGCCGTGTTCGCCCCGCTCGTGCTGATGTGCGCGATGACGGGGGCGAGCGGCCCGGCGACGGTGTTCTCGGCCAAGCTCTATCTGGGTGCCCGGTTGGTTCACTACGTGGTCTACGCCGCCGGCATTCCCGTGGTTCGCACGATCGCTTTCCTGGCCGGCTTCGCGGCGACGCTCACGTTCGCTGTTGCGTTGCTCGGACACGCGAGCTAACCCCACGCACTTGCGTTTCACTTGCCCGCTTACTTCAGAGGTCACCATGAAATCGACTCCCGGCAACATCCTCGACACGATCGGCAACACGTCACTCGTCCCATTGCGAAACGTTGTCCCGAAGAACGGCGCACGCCTTTTCGTCAAGCTCGAAAGTCAGAATCCAACCGGCAGCATGAAGGATCGGATCGCGCTCGAGATGATCGAAGCTCCCGAGCGGGATGGGCGTCTGAAGCCCGGCGGCGCAGTGGTCGAATACACCGGCGGCAGCACCGGCGTGTCGCTGGCGCTGGTGTGTGCCGTCAAGCGGCATCCGCTGCATCTGGTTTCATCGGATGCGTTCTCGAAGGAAAAGCTCGATCACATGCGCCTGCTGGGCGCGAAGCTGACGCTCGTCCCCAGCGACAACGGCAAGCAAACCGAGAAGCTGACGAAGGACATGATTCGCGAAGCGCATCGAATTGCCGGCGAGACGGGCGCATACATCACGGCGCAGATGGAAAACACCGATCAGCTCAACGCCTACACGAAGATGGCCGACGAGATCTGGGAGCAGACCGGCGGCCGCCTCGACGGCTTCGTCCAGAGCGTCGGCACGGCTGCGTCGCTGCGCGGGATTTCGCGGCGCTTGCGCGAACACGATGCACGCATTCGGATCGCCGGTGTGGAACCGGCCGAATCCGCGGTACTGTCGGGTGGCCCTACCGGCGCGCACAAGATCGACGGGATCGGCGCGGGTTATGTCGTGCCGCTTTGGCGCGACGGGATTGCTGACGAGCTCGAGCGTGTCTCCACGGAGGAGGCGAGAGCCATGGCGTTCCGACTGGCCGCCGAAGAGGGGTTGTTCTGCGGTACGTCGACCGGAGCCAACGTAACTGGCGCATTGCGACTCGCCGAACGGCTTGGCCGGGACGCCACGATCGTGACGATCATGTGCGACACCGGCATGAAGTACCTGAAGTCGTTCGCGCCAACGACGGGCTGACGGCCATTCGTCGTAGCCGCATCGTTTTGCATCGAGACCGGTTTCGTCATGCGCAGCAGGTGAACGACGGTCAGCGCGACCGGCACGGCCGGCACGACGCTGATGATTCAGTGGCGGGCATCGCACCGTGCTGGCGGGAAGGCCCCGGGTTCACTCACGTCCACCTCACGCATGGATGATGCATCGCTCTACTGACCGACATGAAAGGATTCCTGATAATAAAAAGGTGGAGCGAATGAAAAGGGACGGCGTCTGCGACGCGGCCCTCTACCGTTGATCGACGATCGACCGGTGCCGCATCGGGATGCGCGTGCGACGGCGGACAGTCGTTACGGTTGGTCGGCGGCAGTGCGTCGGCTTCGGTATCGGCATCGATCGGTTGCCGGCGGACTTCGGTGCGCGTGAGCGACGCCAGCGTGGACGGTGTGAAAGTCAGCGGGCCGAACGGCAGGGTCGGTGCCTGTTATTAACCTATATAGATCCGGCCATTGGCGGATTTGGCCCGCAGCGTATTCAAAGTGATGCGCAAGTGATGCTTGCCTTTACCGCGCGATTCTCTTCGCGGCTATTGGGGCCATCCTGATCATCGTGACCCGATTAAGCGATTAATGGCACGTAATCGAATCAATCACGTGGAAAGTTACGCTTTGCTTTTCAGAATAAAAAATGTGTGATTGAGTAACATTGATTGCGTCTATTTTAAATCACGCGCAGGCATTTTCAGGCACGACATAATTCGGTTCGGCGGCGTACAATTCGCTGCGAAACGGCAATGCCGTGACAAATTCATCATTCCCCCAAATTCCGTTGAAACCAGTTGGTTTGCTCTTGATCGCCATTTGCATGGTTGCCGGGCACAGCTAGCGCCTGTCGCGCACGCCCACAGCAGCCCGAATGCAGAATGACCCCCCAACCGATACGACAACTCGCCCCGACACATGGCGACCGTCATCGACACCAAGGAAGCAAGATGCCGACATTCCAGGTGATGTTGAAGATGGCACTCTACGTTTCGCTGGTCCTGGCCACGCCAGGCCCGACAAATACCTTGTTGCTGTCCTCGGGAATCAGGGTCGGCTTCCGGCAATCGTCGCCGCTCCTGGTTGCGGAGGCATCGGGCTACGGCTTCGCGATATCCCTGTGGGGTTTCTTCCTGGCGACCTTCGCGGCCACGCGGCCCTGGCTTTACGATGTGCTGAAGCTGGGGAGTTCAGCCTACATCTTCTATCTCGCCCTGCAGCTATGGAAAAGCCCGCACCTTGACGGCATCCGGTCAGGCACCATCGGCTTTCGCGACATGTTCGTCGCGACGACCATGAACCCGAAGGCGTTGTTGTTCGCCACGGCGATCTTTCCCCCGCAGGCGTTCGTATCGGTTCCGTTTTATCTCTGCTCGATCGCGGTCTTCACGGTGCTCGCCGTGACGATCGGTTCGATGTGGCTTGTGGTCGGCGGCGTCCTGACGGCGCGCCGTTCGCTGGCCACCCATACCGGAACGCTGCTTCGCGGCGCGTCGGTCGTGCTGGCGATGTTCGCGGGCACGCTGGCGTTTTCCGTACTCAACCGCTAAGGCCTGTCGGGTAGCACCCCTCTCCTCGCCGGGTGCGGGTCGAATTCGCCGAAACACGCAAGGGTCGACATCATTGTTTCGAAAATGGTGGCGACCTCATTCGTTTCCCGTTAATTGGGTAGTTCGTTTATCGTTTTTATACAATAAATTGATGCGTTTGCTAAAAATGAAATGATTGATTTTTAAAAATGTGAATGTTCGTGTGGAAAATATCTCGTCGATATTTTATGGATTGAATATTTCTTTGGGGCAATGAAAATTGATATGAAATTTTGCGAGGTGTGCCGTCGTGAACGCTGTTAAGGTGTGTCCGGCAGGTTACGCGAACGGTATGAAAAGCTTCGGGAATCTGAAGTTTCATGTGAATTCGATGCGCTAATGGCAATTGCCGCATCGGCAAGCCAATCCATTCCCGGTGCGTTACCGGACGATTTACGCGTTCAGCTCGATCAGGCGGCACTATCCCTTCAGGTTTCAAATCCTATGAGAACCGTGTCATGAGCAACCCGATCAAGAATATCGTCATCGTGGGCGGCGGCACCGCGGGCTGGATGGCCGCTTCGTACCTCGTCCGGGCGCTCCAGCAGCACACGAGCATTACGCTCGTCGAGTCCGCGGCGATCCCCCGGATCGGCGTGGGCGAGGCGACCATCCCGAGTTTGCAGAAGGTGTTCTTCGACTTCCTCGGAATACCGGAGCGGGAGTGGATGCCCCAGGTGAATGGCGCGTTCAAGGCCGCCATCAAGTTCGTGAACTGGAGGAAGTCCCCCGAGCACGCACGCGACGATCATTTCTACCACTTGTTCGGCACCGTGCCGAACTGCGACGGCGTGCCGCTTACCCACTACTGGATGCGCAAGCGCGAACAGGGCTTCCAGCAGCCGATGGAGTACGCGTGCTACCCGCAGCCCGGGGCGCTCGACGCCAAGCTCGCACCGTGCCTGTCCGACGGCACCCGCCAGATGTCCCACGCGTGGCACTTCGATGCGCACCTGGTAGCCGACTTCCTGAAGCGCTGGGCCATCGAGCGCGGGGTGAAACAGGTGATCGACGAGGTCGAGCAGGTTCACCTGAACGAACGCGGTCACATCGCCAGCCTGTCAACCAAGGAAGGACGGACGCTGGAGGCGGACCTGTTCATCGACTGCTCCGGCATGCGGGGGCTGCTGATCAACCAGGCGCTGAAAGAGCCCTTCATCGACATGTCCGACTACCTGCTGTGCGACAGCGCGGTCGCCAGCGCCGTGCCGAACGCCGATGCGCGCGTGGGAGTCGAGCCGTACACGTCGGCGATCGCCATGAATTCGGGGTGGACCTGGAAGATTCCGATGCTGGGCCGGTTCGGCAGCGGCTACGTCTTCTCCAGCAAGTTCACGTCGCGCGACCAGGCCACCGCCGACTTCCTCAACCTCTGGGGCCTCTCGGACAAGCAGCCGCTCAACCAGATCAAGTTCCGGGTCGGGCGCAACGGGCGGGCGTGGGTCAACAACTGCGTCGCGATCGGGCTGTCGTCGTGCTTCCTGGAGCCGCTGGAATCGACGGGAATCTACTTCATCTACGCGGCGCTTTACCAGCTCGTGAAGCACTTCCCCGATACCTCGTTCGACCCGCGGCTGGCGGACGCATTCAACGCCGAGATCGTCCACATGTTCGACGACTGCCGGGATTTCGTCCAGGCGCACTATTTCACCTCGTCGCGCGACGACACGCCGTTCTGGCTCGCGAACCGGCACGACCTGCGCCTCTCGGATGCCATCAAGGAAAAGGTTCAGCGCTACAAGGCAGGATTGCCGCTGACCACCACGTCGTTCGACGATTCCACGTACTACGAAACGTTCGACTACGAATTCAGGAACTTCTGGTTGAACGGAAACTATTACTGCATCTTTGCGGGCCTGGGCTTGCTGCCCGACCGGTCGCTGCCGCTCTTGCAGCACCGGCCGGAGTCGATCGACAAGGCCGAGGCGATGTTCGCCCGCATCCGGCGCGAGGCCGAGCGTCTGCGGACGAGCCTGCCGACCAACTACGACTACCTGCGGTCGCTGCGCGACGGCGGCGCGGGGTTGTCTCGCAGCCAGCCCGGGCCGACGCTCGCGGCGCCGGAAATCCTGTAGTGGAGCGCACCCTCGACCGCGCATGCGCATTCGCGGCGACGCACGCCGCGGTGGCGGCTTGCGATCCGCTGCGGGCGCGGGCACTCGTTCTGCAACTGCCGGGCCTGAACCGCCAAAAGGACGTGCCTGGCATCGTCGGCCTGTTGCGCGAGTTCCTCCCGGTGCGGGGCGTGCCCGCCGGCTGGGGCTTCGTCGAAGCCGCCGCCGCGATGCGGGACATCGGGTTCTTCCTGGGCTCGCTCAAGCGGCACGGCCACGAGCCCGTGGACGCGGTGCCCGGGCTCGAGCCGGTGCTGCTCGACCTGGCGCGCGTGACCGGCCTGCCGCCGCGCGAGACGCTCCTGCACGTGACGGTCTGGAACCCGGCGGCGGCCGACGCGCAGCGGAGCTACACCGGGCTGCGCGACGAAGCGCACCTGCTCGAGAGCGTGCGCATCTCGATGGCGGCGCTCGAGGCGGCCATCGGGATGACCGTCGAGCTGTACGACGTGCCCCTGCGGTCGCCGTCGTTCGCCGAAGGGTGCGACGAGCTGGCGGACTATCTCCACAAGATGGTCGAATCGATCGTTTACGCGTACCGCTATATCTCGGTGCAGGTCTTCTACGACGAGCTTCGGCCGTACTACGAACCGATTCGGGTCGGGGGCCGGAGCTACCTCGGCCCCGGCGCGGTGGAAATGCCGCTCTTCGTGCTCGAGCACGTGCTGTGGGGGTCGCAATCGGACCATCCCGGTTATCGGGAATTCAAGGAGACGTACCTGCCCTACGTGCTTCCCGCGTTCGGGGCGATCTACGCACGGTTCGCCGGGGCGCCGTCGCTCGTCGACCGCGTGCTCGGCGAGGTGCAGGCGGGCGGCGCGCGGGGCGAGCCCGTCGTGGCCGGGCTGGCGGCCCTCGACCGGGTCTTCGAGATCCTGCTGCGCTTCCGCGCGCCGCACGTCAAATTGGCGGAGCGTGCGTACGAAGTCGGGCGAAGCGGCCCGACGATCGGCAGCGGGGGGTACGCGCCCAGCATGCTCGGCGATCTGCTCACGCTCACGCGTGCCGTGCGGTCCCGCCTGCGCGCCGCGCTCGACGAGCCCTGACACCCGACGCCCGACGCGTGCGGCCATGTGTTCCATCTCACCAGGAGAGTGTGCCCTCATGACTGAAAAGAGCCCCGCGAACGGGCGCGACAGCAACCACTTCGACGTGATCATCCTCGGGTCGGGCATGTCCGGCACCCAGATGGGGGCGATCCTGGCCAACCAGCAGTTTCGCGTGCTGATCATCGAGGAGTCGTCGCACCCGCGCTTCACGATCGGCGAATCGTCGATCCCCGAGACGTCCCTGATGAATCGCATCATCGCCGATCGCTACGGCATTCCGGAGCTCGACCGCATCACGTCGTTCTACGCGACGCAGCGTTACGTCGCGTCGAGCACGGGCATCAAGCGCAACTTCGGCTTCGTGTTCCACAAGCCCGGCCAGGAGCACGACCCGAAGGAATTCACGCAGTGCGTGATTCCCGAACTGCCGTGGGGCCCGGAGAGCCACTATTACCGCCAGGACGTCGACGCCTACCTGTTGCAAGCCGCGATCAAGTACGGCTGCACGGTGCGCCAGAAGACGAACGTGACCGAATACCACGCCGACAAGGACGGCGTCGCGGTGACCACCGCCCAGGGCGAACGGTTCACCGGCCGGTACATGATCGATTGCGGCGGGCCGCGCGCGCCGCTCGCGACCAAGTTCAAGCTCCGCGAAGAGCCGTGCCGATTCAAGACGCACTCGCGCAGCATTTACACGCACATGCTCGGGGTCAAGCCGTTCGACGACATCTTCAAGGTCAAGGGGCAGCGCTGGCGCTGGCACGAGGGAACCCTGCACCACATGTTCGCGGGCGGCTGGCTCTGGGTGATTCCGTTCAACAACCACCCGCGATCGACCAACAACCTGGTGAGCGTCGGCCTGCAGCTCGACCCGCGTGTCTACCCGAAAACCGACATCTCCGCACAGCAGGAATTCGACGAGTTCCTCGCGCGGTTCCCGAGCATCGCGGCGCAGTTCCGCGACGCCGTGCCGGTGCGCGACTGGGTCAAGACCGACCGCCTGCAATTCTCGTCGAGCGCCTGCGTCGGCGACCGCTACTGCCTGATGCTGCATGCGAACGGGTTCATCGACCCGCTGTTCTCCCGGGGGCTCGAGAACACCGCGGTGACCATCCATGCGCTCGCGGCGCGCCTCATCAAGGCGCTGCGCGACGACGACTTTTCTCCCGAGCGTTTCGAGTACATCGAGCGCCTGCAGCAGAAGCTGCTGGACCACAACGACGACTTCGTCAGTTGCTGCTATACGGCGTTTTCGGACTTTCGCCTGTGGGACGCGTTCCACAGGCTGTGGGCGGTCGGCACGATCCTCGGGCAGTTCCGGCTCGTGCAGGCCCATGCGAGGTTCCGCGCGTCGCGTGACGAAGGCGACCTCGACCACCTCGACAACGACCCTCCGTACCTCGGATACCTGTGCGCGGACATGGAGGGGTACTACCAGTTGTTCAACGACGCCAAGGCCGAGGTCGAGGCCGTGAGCGCCGGGCACAAGGAGGCCGGGGAGGCCGCGGCGCGGATTCACGCCCTCATCGACGAACGCGAGTTCGCCAGGCCGATGTTCGGCTTCGGGTACTGCATCACCGGGGCCAGGCCGCAACTCAACAACTCGAAGTACAGCCTGGTGCCCGCGATGAAGCTGATGCACTGGACGCAAACCAGCGCGCCGGCAGAGGTGAAACGGTACTTCGACTACAACCCGATGTTCGCGCTGCTCAAGGCGTACATCACGACCCGCATCGGCCTGGCGCTGAAGTAGCCGGCCGACACCGCCAGGAAAACGATGAACGACGTTCAATTCGATCAAGCGGTCGCCACGGAGCAAGCCCCGGGGGTGTACGACGCGACCACGCGCGTGGCCGCGAGCTGGTACGTCGCGATGCGCTCGGACGACCTCAAGGACAAGCCGACGGAGTTGACGCTGTTCGGCCGTCCGTGCGTGGCGTGGCGCGGCGCGACCGGGCGGGCGGTGGTGATGGACCGCCACTGCTCGCACCTCGGCGCGAACCTGGCCGACGGGCGGGTCACCGACGGGTGCATCCAGTGCCCGTTTCACCACTGGCGGTACGACGAGCAGGGCCGGTGCGTTCACATCCCCGGGCACAGCCAGGTGGTGCGGCAGCTGGAGCCCGTTCCGCGCGGCGCGCGTCAGCCGACGTGGGTCACCGCGGAGCGGTACGGCTACGTGTGGGTCTGGTACGGCTCCCCGCAGCCGCTGCACCCGCTGCCCGAAATTGCCGCGGCCGACGTCGACAACGGCGACTTCATGCACCTGCACTTCGCGTTCGAGACGACGACGGCGGTCTTGCGGATCGTCGAGAACTTCTACGACGCGCAACACGCGACCCCGGTGCACGCGCTCCCGATCTCGGCCTTCGAACTCAAGCTGTTCGACGACTGGCGCCCGTGGCCGGAGGTCGAGCCGCTGGCCCGGGCGGGCGCGTGGTTCGGTGCCGGGATCGACTTCACCGTGAACCGGTATTTCGGGCCCCTCGGCATGTTGTCGCGTGCGCTCGGCCTGAACATGTCGCAGATGAACCTGCACTTCGACGGCTACCCCGGCGGGTGCGTGATGACCGTCGCGCTGGACGGAGACTTCAAATACAAGCTGCTCCAGTGCGTGACGCCGGTGAGCGACGGCAAAAACGTCATGCACATGCTCATCTCGATCAAGAAGGTGGGCGGCGCCCTGCGCCGCGCGACCGACTACGTGCTGTTCGGGTTGCAGACCCGACAGGCCGCGGGGTACGACGTCAGGATCTGGAACGGGATGAAGCCGGACGGCGGCGGTGCGTACAGCAGGTACGACAAGCTCGTGCTCAAGTACCGCGCGTTCTACCGAGGCTGGGTCGACCGTGTCGCCGAGACGGGCGGCCGACCGCACCGCCGCGAGTGAGCGGCGAGGCGTGAAGCGGCGGCCGGGAACCGGCCGATGAGCAGGATCGCGCCGGCAACGCATGTGGCCGGCACGCCCGGGCCGAGCACGGGCTCTTTTTCGCGTTCATCGTTTCACGTCGTCGGGCAGGCGGGCGGCCGTCGGGCCGGTGCGCTCAAGCGCCTGAGCGACAAGGATTTCGCGGGCCCGGCTGCGGGCGCCGCGAAATCCGCCGACAGGCGCCGGGTCGGCGCGCGATCCGGCTGCCGGACACAGGCGGAGATCAATTCCCGGCCGATGCCGTCGCGACCGGCGCCGCATCGGGATGCGCGCGCGCGTAAAGCTGGCGATTGCGCGCGATCTGCGCGTGCGACGGCGGATAGTCGTTCCGGTCGGTCGGCAGCAAGCCGCCGGCTTCGGCATCGATCAGCTGCTGGTAGATTTCGGCGCGCGTGAGCGGCGCCTGCGTGGACTGGGCGAAGGCCTGTGTACCGAACGGCAGGCTCAGCGCGGCAACGACAAAGGCAGTGAAGAGTTTCATGGCGACTCCCTGGTGGGTTGAACGAACGGGCG
The DNA here is from genome assembly GCF_019425585.1 of Burkholderia sp. COPS. Classification (NCBI taxonomy): domain Bacteria; kingdom Pseudomonadati; phylum Pseudomonadota; class Betaproteobacteria; order Burkholderiales; family Burkholderiaceae; genus Burkholderia; species Burkholderia sp. COPS. Next base: position 35,365 of record NZ_WIXR01000002.1, read on the forward strand.
AGTGGGGCGGCCCCACGTATCCCATTCTGGTTGCCGCGGCAGGCACGACGCTGACCCGCCGATTACAGATTTGTAATCCGCCCGTTTCGCGCTTGCACGATGCGGCTCGCGCGCCGCGTTTCCCGGTAACATCGGCGCATGTCACCACCCCATGCGACGGAGCCGACCATGCGCATCCTGATAGTCGAAGACGAACCGAAGACCGGCGCGTACCTGAAGAAAGGGCTCGAGGAATCCGGCTTCAGCGTCGATCTCGCGAAGGATGGCGGCGAGGGCCTGACGCTCGCGCAGGAGGAAAGCTACGACGTGATCGTGCTCGACGTGATGCTGCCGGTGCTCGACGGCTGGAGTGTGCTCAAGCGGCTGCGCGACACGCATGCGACGCCCGTGCTGTTCCTGACCGCGCGCGACGACGTGCAGGATCGCGTGCACGGCCTCGAACTCGGCGCCGACGACTACCTCGTGAAGCCGTTCGCATTCGTCGAGCTGCTTGCGCGGATCCGCACGCTCGCCCGGCGCGGGCCGCCGCGCGAGACGGAACGCATCGCGGTGGGCGACCTGGAGATCGACGTCGTGCGCCGCCGCGTGAAGCGCGGCACCGTGCGGATCGACCTGACGCCGCGCGAATTCTCGCTGCTGCAACTGCTCGCGCGCCGGCAGGGCGAGGTGCTGAGTCGCACGCAGATCGCGTCGTATGTGTGGGACATGAATTTCGACAGCGACACCAACGTCGTCGAAGTCGCGATCCGGCGGCTGCGCGCGAAGATCGACGACGATTTCGCGGTCAAGCTGATCCATACGGTGCGCGGCGTCGGCTACGTGCTCGAGCCGAAGGACGCCGCATGACGCTCGGCCGCTTGATCGGCCGCTCGATCGGCACGACGCTCGCGCTCGCGTTCGGCGCGACCATGCTCGCCGTCTTCGCGCTTGTCGGCACCTATGTGTATACGGCCCTCGAGCGTCAGGTGAGCACGCAGGACGACCTCGACATCGTGCTCGCCGCGCGGCACACGCGCCGGCTGGCGGGCGAGCTCGATTCGCTCGACGCGGTGCGCACGCATGCGGACCGGCTGACGAGCCAGGTGCTCGGCAACGCGGCGCTGTCGATCGCCGTCGTCGACGGGCAGGGCAACGTGCTCGCACGCCACAACGTCGAGCGCACCGGGTTCGAGGACTCGCCCGAGCCCGCGGCAGCCGCATCGACGCCTGCATCGACGCCCACCCCGCCCGCGCTGCCGGCATTGCCCGACGCCGCGCTGTTCCCGCCGCACGCGACGCCGGTGCCCGCGAATGAGCGGATCACCACCGACCGGATCGCGACCTGGACGGCCGGCGGCGGCGTGTCCGTGCGCGGCGTCGTCAGCGATGCGCAGTTGCGCGACCACTCGACGATCCGGATCGCGATCGCGCGCAACATGAGCGATCGCGCTGCGATGCTCGACGGCTACCGCGACCGGCTGAAGATCGCCGGCGGCCTGGGTGCGCTGTTCGCGATGCTGCTCAGCTACGGGCTGATCCGCACATCGCTAGCGCCGCTGCGCGAGATCGTCGCGAACACGGGCCGGATCACCGTCGACAAGCTCGATACGCGGCTCGACGCGTCGCGTGCGCCGCGCGAGCTGACGGCGCTCGTCGACGCGCAGAACGCGATGCTCGGCCGCCTGCAGCAGGCGTTCGGACACCTGTCGCAATTCAGCGCGGATCTCGCGCACGACCTGCGCACGCCGCTGAACAACATGCGCGGCGCGACCGAGGTGGCGCTCGCGCGGCCGCGTTCGCCCGACGAGTACCAGGCACTGCTCGAATCGAATCTCGAGGAATACGACCGTCTCGCGCGGATGATCGAGACCGTGCTGTTTCTCGCGCGCGCCGAGCATCCGGGTTTCGTCACGCGGCAGCGTGCGTTCGACGTGCATGACGAACTGGAGCGTATCGCCGGTTATTTCGAAGGGCTCGCCGACGAAGCGGGATCGACGCTGCGCGTCGACGGGCACGGGCAACTGACCGCCGATCTCGAACTGTTCCGCCGCGCGGTCAGCAACCTGCTGGCCAACGCGCTGCGCTATACGCCGGCGGGCGGCGTGATCGCGATGAGCGTCGACGAAACGGCGGATGCGGTGCACGTCGTCGTCGCGAACCCGGGCGAGCCGATCGATCCCGCGCTGCTGCCGCGCATCTTCGAGCGTTTCGTGCGCGGCGACCCCGCGCGCAGCGGCGGCGTGCCGGGCGGCACGGCCGGGCTCGGCCTCGCGATCGTGCGTTCGGTGATGGAATTGCACGGCGGCACCGTACGCGTCGAAAGCGACGCGGCCGGCACGCGCTTCATCCTCACGTTCGTCAGGACGCCGACGGCGTAGCGGCCGCGTGCGCGGCGGCGGTTGCGTGCGCATCCATATCCGTATCCTTGTTCCAGCCGCCGCCGAGCGCCGTCAGCAGCGCGACCGCCGCCTCCATCCGGCGCGCGGCGATCTGGTCGGCCAGGCGCCGGTTCGACAGCGCGATCGTCTGCGCGGTCACGACGTCGAGATAACTGACCGCACCGGCGTTGAAGCGGTTGGTTGTCAGCTTCAGCGACAGGTCGGCCGCGTCGGTCGCGCGCTGCTGGCTGTTTGCTTCCGATGCGAGCGCATCGAGCGCGGACAGTTGATCCTCGACCTGCTGGAACGCGGCCAGCACGGTCTGCCGGTAATCGGCGACCACGCCGTCGTACTGCGCATGCGCGGCGTGCAGCGACGCGCTGCGGCGCCCGCCGTCGAACAGCGTGCCGGCGAGCTGCGAGCCGAGCGACCAGAACAGGCTCGGCGCGGTGAGCCACGGCGCGAAGAACGAACTTTCGAGCCCCGCGCTCGCCGACAGCACCAGGTCGGGGAAAAACGCGGCGCGCGCCTCGCCGATCTGCGCGTTCGCGGCTGCGACGCGCCGCTCGGCCGCCGCGATGTCGGGCCGCCGCTCGAGCAGTTGCGACGGTACGCCGGCCGGGATCGCCGGCACGTCGAATGCCTGCACGCGCGGCGGCAGCGTGAAGGTCGACGCGCTTTCGCCGACCAGCGTCGCGAGCGCATGCTGGAGTTGCGCGCGGGACGCGTCGATGTCGGTGTCCTGCGTCTGCGTCGATTCGAGTTGCGTCTCGGCTTGCGCGACGGCCGACGCGTCGATCGCGCCGTCCGCGAGTTGCTGCTTCAGCAGCTTCAGGGCATCGGCATACGCGCGCACCGTTTCGTCGAGCAGTTGCTTCTGCGTGTCGAGCGAGCGCAGCGCGAAATAGTCGGTCGCGAGTTCGGCCGTGACGGACAGCCTCACGGCCTGCAGGTCGGCCGCGCTCGCGTCGGCATTCGCCTGCGCGCCCGTCACGGCGTCGCGCACGCGGCCGAACAGGTCGGGTTCCCAGCTCGCGGCGACGCCGGCCTGGTAGTCGGGCGTCGTCTTGCCGGCGAGCGACGAGCCGAGCTTGTTCTGCGACAAGCGCGAGCGGCTCTGCGCGACGCCGGCCGTGACGGTCGGCAGGAAGCCCGCACGCTGGTAACCGACCATCGCGCGCGCCTGCTGGAGATTGGCGACGGCTTTCTTCACGGTCTGGTTCGAGATGTCGACGCGCGCTTCGAGCGCGTTCAGTGCGGCGTCGTCGAAGACGGTCCACCACGGGCCGCGCGACGCGGAATCGGCGGGCGTGGCGACGTTCCAGCCTGGTTGGGAGGCGGGTACGCCCGAAGCCGGTACGCCCGTAGCCGGTACCCCCGCATAGTGCGCAGGCACCGCGACGGTGGGGGGCGAGTAGGCGGGTAGCGTCGAGCATGCGGTCAACGCGGCGGCGATGCCGAGCGCGACGACGCGGCGTGCGAACGGAAGCGGATGAAAGAGGCACATGGTGGAGATCTCGCGGGTTGTCATGAACGGTCAGCCGTGGGACTGCGTCGACGTCGCAACCGACGTGGCAACCGGCGTCGACGCGGGCGCCGCGACGGCGGCCGGTGCTGCCGCAACCGCGCGAGGCACCGCCGGCGCACCGGTAGCCGAGCCGGCCCGCGCAGTCGCCTGCGCGGCGCCAGGCTCGACCGGCACGATCTTCACGGTCTCGCCGTCGGCGATCGAATCGCCCGGGTTGTCGATCACCCGATCGGTCGCGGACAGTCCCGCGACGATCTCGACGTGCGTGCCGAAATCGCGGCCGATCTGCACGGTCTTCAGCGCGGTGGTGCCGTTTGCGGCGACGGTCGCGACCGTCACGCCGTTCGGCCGGAACAGCAGCGCGCTGACCGGCAGCTCGAACGCGGGCGCCGCACTCGCGATGAGCAGGTGCGCCTGCGCATACGCGCCCGGCATCAGCGCGCCGTCGCGGTTGTCGACGTCGATCTCGACCCGCAGCGTGCGCGTCACGGGATCGATCGCGCCCGCGCTGCGCGCCACGCGTGCGACGAAGCGCCGGCCCGGATACTGCTGCGTGGTCAGGTACACGGGCGTGCCGGCCGATACGCCGGCAGCACTATCCTGCGGGACGTCGACGAACACGCGCAGCGTGTCGGTCTGCTCGAGGTGGAACAGCTCGCCCGACAGCCCCGGGCTGCCCGGTGTGCCGCCCGCCGTGACGAGCGTGCCGACGTCGACGTTGCGCGCGGTGATCACGCCGTCGAACGGCGCCGTCACCGATTCGTACGACACGAGTTCGTTCAGGTGGGCGGCATTCGCCTGCGCGGAGGCGAGCATCGCGCGCTTCGCGTTCATGTCGGCGACCTTCGTGTCGGTGTCCTGCTGCGATACCGACTGCGTCTTCAGCATCTCCTGCCAGCGCTGCGCGGTCGATTTCGCGTAGTCGTAGTTCGCCTGCGCGGTCGACGTGTCGGCGTGCGCCTGGCGCAACTGCGCGTCGAGGTCGGGCGCCGTGATCTGCGCGAGCGTCTGCCCGGCTTTCACGTGCGTGCCGATATCCGCACTCCAGTGCGCGATGTAACCGCTCGTGCGTGCGTAGATCGACGCTTCCGCGTAGGGCATCACCGCACCCGGCAGCGTGAGCGTCTGGTCGGCCGGCGCGGCGCCGGGCCGGATCACGGACACCGGCAGCGCCTGCTGCGCGGCCACCTGCACGCGCTGCGCGGCGCGTGCATCGATACGCGGCACGATGCCTGCGGCCAGCAGCGCGGCGGCGAGTGCCAGCGCGGCCAGCGGCACGGCGAGCCTGCGGCCGCGACGGGGCAGCGGCGCGTCGGGTGCGGTGTCGCGCGCGACAGGCGGGACCGCCGCCGTTTCGGCGGAAAGCGGGGCGAGAGGTTCGGTCGAGTCGTTCATGATGGGTTCGAAGTCGGGCGAGTCGGAGGAAATCGGCGGGTATCCAGTCCAGCTATCCGGGTATCCGTGCTCAAGGCAGGGCCGGCGTGTCCGGCACGCGGCGTGCGGCGGCCGCATCGCGTCGCCGTTCGAGCCACGCATGGACGAAGCCGAACACGACGGGTACGAACAGCAGCGTCGACACCGTGCCGAACGCGAGGCCGCCGATCACCGCGCGGCCGAGCGGCGCGTTCTGCTCGCCGCCGTCGCCGAGGCCGAGCGCCATCGGCAGCATGCCGATCAGCATCGCGAGCGCGGTCATCACGACCGGGCGGAACCGGCTGAACCCCGCATCGAGCGCGGCCTGCCACGGCGGCGTGCCGCCGGCGCTCAGCTCGCGCGCCGCGTTGACGACGAGAATGCTGTTCGCGGTCGCGATGCCGATGCACAGGATCGTGCCGGTCAGCGCGGGCACCGACAGCGTCGTGTTCGTGACGAACAGCATCCACGCGATGCCCGCGAGCGACGCGGGCAGGCCGCTGACGATCACGAGCGGGTCGAGCCAGGACTGGAAGTTCACGACCATCAGCAGGTAGACCAGCGCGATCGCGAGCACGAGGCCGCTCAGCAGCCCCGCGAACGACTGGTGCATCGCCTGCACCTGGCCGCGCAGTACGATCGACGAGCCGGGCGGCAGTTGCGCGCGAGCGGCGTCGACGAGCTTCGTCACGTCGGCCGTCACGCCGCCGAGGTCGCGGTCCTGCACCGATGCGAAGATGTCGAGCACCGGCTGCACGTTGTAGTGCGACACGACGGCCTGCTGCTCGGCGCGCGAGAAGGTGCCCAGCGTGCCGAGCAGGTTCTGCGCGCCCGCGCCGGCCGCGGGGCCGCCCGCGGGCGTCTGCGGCGATTGCGCGGCGGTCGGCATCGCGATGTTCGCGAGCGACTGCAGCGAATTGACGTCGTACTGCGGCGCCTGCACCAGCACCGGGTAACTGACGCCGTTGGCGGGGTTCAGCCAGAAGTTCGGCGTGGTCTGCGAGCTGCCGGACAGTGAGATCAGCAGGTTCTGCGCGACGTCGCGCTGCTGGAGCCCGGCCTGGATCGCCTTGGTGCGATCGACGTCGACGTTGATCGCGGGTGCGTCGCCGGGCTGCTGGATGCGCGCGTCCACGAGGCCGCGCACGCCGCGCAGTTGCGCGAGCAGCCGGTTCGCGACCGCGCGGTTCGCATCGAGCCGGTTGCCGACGATCTGGATGTCGATCGGCGCCGGCAACCCGAAGTTGAGGATCTGGCTGACGATGTCGGCCGGCAGGAACGCGAAGGTCACGCCCGGGAACGCCTGGTTCAGCAGGTTGCGCAGCTTCGTCACGTACTGCGCGGTCGGCCGGTGGTTCGGCTTCAGCGTGATCATGATGTCGGCGTCGCCGGCGCCGACCGGATCGGACGAGTCGTAGGTCAGGTTGATCCCGCTGACCGGCACGCCGATGTTGTCGAGCACGCCGGCCAGTTCGTTCGCGGGGATCACCGAGCGGATCCGCGTCTCGACCTCGTCGGTCAGGCGCGCGGTCTCCTCGATCCGCGTGCCGGTCGGCGCGCGCAGGTGCAACCGGATCTCGCCGGTATCGACCGACGGGAAGAAATCCTGCCCGGCGACGGCGAACAGGCTCGTGGAAGCCACGCAGGCGAGCAGGAACGCGGCCGCGAAGCGGCGCCGGTTCGCGATCGCGGCCGACAGCAGCGCGCGATAGCGCGCGCGGACCGCTTCGAAACGGTGCTCGAAGGCGGCCTGGAAGCGCGCGAAGCGAGCGAAGATGCCGCGCGGCGCCTTGCCGTGCCCCTTGGCGCGCATCAGCACCATCGCGAGCGTCGGGATCAGCGTGCGCGAGAAGAAGTACGACGCGATCATCGCGAAGATCACCGCTTCGGCCATCGGCACGAACAGGTAGCGCGCGACGCCCGTCAGCAGGAACATCGGCGCGAACACGATGCAGATCGACAGCGTCGACACGAAGGTCGGCACGGCGATCTCGCCCGCGCCGGTCAGGATCGCCTCCTCGAGCGGCGCGCCGCGTTCGAGGTGGTGCGTGATGTTCTCGATCGCGACGGTCGCATCGTCGACGAGAATCCCGACCGCGAGCGCGAGCCCGCCGAGCGTCATGATGTTGATCGTCTCGCCGAGCGCGGCCAGCGCGCACAGCGACGTCAGCACCGCGAGCGGGATCGTCACGGCGATGATCAGCGTCGCGCGCCAGCTGCCGAGGAACAGCAGGATCATCAGCGCCGTCAGGCACGCGGCGATCAGCGCCTCGCGCGCGACGCCCTGGATCGCCGCTTTCACGAACACCGACTGGTCGCCGAGCGGCGTGATGTGCAGCGCCTTCGGCAGGCCGGCCGCGATCTTCGGCAGCATCGCTTTCACCTGGCCGATGATCGTCAGCGTCGATGCGCTGCCGGTCTTCTCGACCGTCAGCAGCGCCGCGCGCTTGCCGTCGCTGCGCACGATGTTGGTCTGCGGCGCGTAGCCGTTGCGCACGTGGGCCACGTCGCGCACATAGACGACGTTGCCGCCGACGGTCTTCACCGGCAGGTCGTTCAGTGCGGCGACGGTCTGCGTACTGCCGTTCATCTGCACGTTGTACTCGCGCGCGCCGATCTTCGCGGTGCCGCCGGGCAGGATCAGGTTCTGCGCGTTGATCGCGTTGACCACGTCGATCGGCGCGAGCCCCTTGGCCTGCAGCGCGCGCATGTTCAGGTCGACGACGATCTCGGGCACCTTGCCGCCGAACGGCAGCGGCACGGCCGCGCCCTGGACGGTCGCGAGCTGCGTGCGGATGAAGCTGTTGCCGAGGTCGTACAGCTGCTGCTCGGCGAGCGTGCTGCTCGACAGGCCGAGCTGCAGGATCGGCACCGTCGACGCGTTGTACGTGATGATGTTCGGCGGCAGCGTGCCCGGCGGCAGGATCCGCAGGATCGACGCGGAGTTGCTCGAGGCTTCGGCGATCGCGCGATTGATGTCCGCGCCGGGGTGGAAGAAGATCTTCACAACCGACACGCCGTTCAGCGATTGCGATTCGATGTGCTCGATGTCGTCGACGTCGGACGTGAGCGCGCGCTCGTAATTGGTCGTGATGCGCTTGGCCATGTCCTCGGCGGAAAAGCCGTTGTACGACCAGACGATGCTGACGACCGGGATGTCGATGTTCGGAAAGATGTCGGTCGGTGTGCGCAGGATCGCGAGCGTGCCCGCGATGAAGATCAGCAGCGCAAGCACGACGAACGTATAGGGCCTGCGCAATGCCAGCCGGACGATCCACATGATGTTTTCCTCGAAGCAGGGCAAGGGCGCCGCGATGGATGCGACGAGCGTGCAGTCTGCCGTTGCCGCGTTGACCCGGCCCTGACTCGAAGATTACGAAACGGTTATCTGCGCGTGGCGCCGCAGATTTCAGGATTGTCATGTGGCGGTCAGCGTCGTGCCGGCCGCAGTCACCAGAATGAATACGTCGGGCGGCGAACCGCTTCCGCGGCACCGCCGGCGGCGCATCGACGATGCGTCCTCATCGAACCGTTCTGGGGAGTTTCATCATGAATCGCAGACTGATCGCAGCGACCGCGCTGCTCGCCCTCGCCATCGGCACGCCGGTTGCCGCTTTCGCGCAAGCGTCGTCGTCGGGCCCGACCCGTGCCGACGTGATCGCCGAGCTCGTTCAGGCGCAGCGCGACGGCACCGTGCCCACGTCGAACTGGGACTATCCGCCGAGCCCGTCGACGATTGCGCGCAATCGCGAGCTCTATGCGATCGCGCACGGCGAGCAGGCCACCGCGACCGCGTCGACGCCGGTGCCGGCCGTCAGCGCGCAGTGACCGGAGACAGGCGATGACGCGCCTTTCCCGGCTGGCGATCGCCGCGCTGCTCGCGGCGGCGGTCGCGCCGGCCTTTGCACGCGGGATGCCGCAATTGCCCGATGACGACGGCGGGCGCGCGAGCGTGCTGCGAGCGTTGAACCCGGCGCATGCGGCCGGCGTCGTACCGAATCGGGGCGGCGAGACGCCGCGCGGTCGCGACAGCGGCATCGACCGGCGGCTCGGCGTGGCCGGCGATGGCGATGCGCGGTAATTCTGGCCGTCGTGAGCGACGGTCGGATAAAAGCGCGCGGTCGGCGCGTTCATGCCGGTATGGGCGCCGGGAATGAACGATCCCCAAGCAAAGGCGAGCACCTGCTGGGGCCGGAACGTCGACTGCATCCCGTGCACGGCCCGGAGCGACCGTGCCGCCAGGCAAAAACTCGTGGCGCTCACCCGGTAGCGGTCGAAGCGATCCATCAGCCAGCCGCTCGCGACCGAGCCCGGTCTGCCGCCTCGGTGCAGGAAGCCGCCCATGATCGCGCCTTGCGCGTTGGTATAGCCGGCGTTTTTCATAGCCGGCGCCTTTCCCATCTCCGCCGCGCCGCCCCCAGCCCGTTTAGGTGTTTATACGTATGCCGATTCCGATATCGCCCGAATCCAATATTTCATTGGAAGGTTATCGGACTTGTTCATAGACTGATGCGGGGCATGCAGACCGGGCCGGCCGCACGCGCCAGCCCGGTCTGCAGTCCCGACCCGCATCCCCGCGCCAAGCAGAACCACAACAGCGCAGCGGCATACAACGACATCATCGGAGACGGACCATGACATTTTTCAGGAAGCTGACGGCCGGCGCGCTCGTCGCCGCGGCGACGGTGTTCGCGCACGACGCGTTCGCGCAGCAAAAGCCGATCACGCTCGGGTTCTCGCAGGTCGGCGCGGAAAGCGCGTGGCGCACCGCGAACACCGTGTCGGTGAAGGGCGCGGCGAAGGACGCCGGCATCAACCTGAAATTCTCGGACGCGCAGCAGAAGCAGGAGAACCAGATTCGCGCGATCCGTTCGTTCATCGCGCAGAAGGTCGACGTGATCGCGTTCTCGCCGGTCGTCGAATCGGGCTGGGAACCGGTGCTGACCGAAGCGAAGGCCGCGCATATCCCGGTGATCCTGACCGATCGCGCGGTCGACGTGAAGGACCCGTCGCTGTACGTGACGATGATCGGCTCCGACTTCCTCGAGGAAGGGCGGCGCGCCGGCCACTGGCTCGAAGAGCGCTACAAGAACGATGCGGGCCCGATCAACATCGTCGAACTGCAGGGCACCGTCGGCTCGGCGCCGGCCAACGATCGCCGCGCGGGCCTGCTCGAAGTGATCAAGAACAATCCGAAATTCAAGGTGATCGCGTCGCAGAGCGGCGACTTCACGCTCGCCGGCGGCAAGCAGGTGATGGAAGCGTTCGCGAAGACCTACGGCAAGCAGATCAACGTCGTCTACGCGCACAACGACGACATGGCGCTCGGCGCGATCCAGGCGATGGAGGAAGCCGGGATCAAGCCCGGCAAGGACGTGAGCGTCGTGTCGTTCGATGCGACGAAGGGCGGTTTCCAGGCGATGATCGCCGGCAAGATCAACGTCGACGTCGAATGCAGCCCGCTGCTCGGCCCGCAGCTGATGAGCGCGGTGAAGGACGTGGTCGCCGGCAAGCAGCTGCCCAAGCGGATCGTCACGAACGAGACGGTGTTCCCGATGAACGTCGCGGCGCAGGTGCTGCCGACCCGCAAGTACTGATGTCCCGCACGGGCGGCGGCGCGGCTGCCGCCCGAGTCGCAACCGCTTTGCAACCGCTTTGCTACCGCTTCGCAACCGTTTCGACGGAGGGGTCATGACGCAATCGCCGGTGGTCGAGATGACCGGCATCGACAAGTCATTTCCGGGTGTCAGCGCGCTGCAGCGCGTGGACTTCCGGTTGTTTCCCGGCGAGATCCATGCGCTGATGGGCCAGAACGGCGCGGGCAAGTCGACGCTGATCAACGTGCTCACCGGCGTGCATGCGCACGACGCGGGCGAGATTCGCGTCGGCGGCCGGCCCGTGCGCTTCGCCGCGCCGCGCGAAGCCGAGGCGGCCGGGATCCAGACGCTTTACCAGGAAGTGAACCTGTGCACGAACCTGTCGGTCGCCGAGAACATCTTCGCGGGTCGTCAGCCGATGCGGCGCGGCGCGATCGACTGGAACGCGATCCATGCGCGTGCGCGCGCGGCGCTCGCGGAACTCGACCTGTCGCTCGACGTGACGCGCTCGCTCGACGCGTACCCGATCGCCGTGCAGCAGATGGTCGCGATCGCGCGCGCCGTTTCCGTCGATGCGCGCGTGCTGATCCTCGACGAGCCGACGTCGAGCCTCGACGACGGCGAGGTCGCGCGGCTGTTCGACGTGCTGCGCCGGCTGAAGGCGTCGGGCATCGCGATCCTGTTCGTCACGCATTTCCTTGAGCAGACCTATGCGGTGTCCGACCGGATCACCGTGATGCGCAACGGCGAGCGCGAAGGCGAGTACCTGGCGCGCGACCTGCCGGTCGATGTGCTGGTCGCGAAGATGACCGGCCGCGAGCGGATGTCCGATACGCTGCAGGCGGGTGCCGCGGCCGCCGTGCGCACCGCGGGCGACGCCGCGCCGTTCCTGTCGATGCAGCAGGTCGGCCGGCGCGGGATGATGAGCGCGCTCGATCTCGACGTGCGGCCCGGCGAGATCGTCGGGCTGGCCGGGCTGCTCGGCTCGGGGCGTACCGAAACCGCGCAGCTCGCGTTCGCCGCGGAGCGCCCGGACACCGGCGCGATCGAGATCGACGGCACGCGCACGCGGCTCGCGTCGCCGCACGACGCGGTGCGGCACGGCATCGCGTACTGCCCGGAAGACCGCAAGAAGGAGGGTATCGTCGCCGCGCTGTCGATCCGCGAGAACATCATCCTCGCGCTGCAGGCGCGGCGCGGCTGGTGGCGGCTGATCGGGCGCGCGCGCCAGCGCGAGATCGCCGAGTCGTATATCGCCCGGCTCGGCATCAAGGCGCGCGACGCGGAGCAGCCGATCGGCCTGCTGTCGGGCGGCAACCAGCAGAAGGTGCTGCTCGCGCGCTGGCTCGCGACGGACCCGAAGCTGCTGATTCTCGACGAACCGACGCGCGGGATCGACGTCGCCGCGAAGTTCGACATCATGGAGCGCGTGCTCGCGCTGTGCAAGACCGGGCTCGCGATCCTGTTCATCTCGTCGGAGATCGGCGAGGTCGTGCGCGTGAGCCACCGGATCGCGGTGCTGCGCGACCGTCGCAAGGTCGCCGAGCTGAGCGGCGCCGATGCATCCGAGGAGCAGGTGTACCGTCTGATCGCGGGAGGCCAGTCATGACGCCGCTGCGCATGCTGTTTCGTCATTCGCTCGCGTGGCCGGTGCTGACGCTCGCGCTGCTGTTCGCGCTCGATGTCGCGCATCGTCCGGGTTTCCTGTCGATCGCGCTGCTCGACGGCCACCTGTTCGGCGCACCGGTCGACATCCTGAACCGCGCGGCGCCGCTCGTGATCGTGTCGCTCGGGATGACGCTCGTGATCGCGACGCGCGGGATCGACATCTCGGTCGGCGCGATCGTCGCGATCGCCGGCGCGGCCGCGGCGATCGTGCTCGACGGCGATCCGTCGCGGGTCGGTGCCGCGCTGGCCGCCGCGCTCGGCGTCGGCTTGCTCGCGGGCGCCTGGAACGGGCTGCTCGTCGCGTTCGTCGGGATGCAGCCGATCATCGCGACGCTGATCCTGATGGTGGCCGGCCGCGGCGTCGCGCAGCTGCTGACGGGCGGCCAGATCATCCCGATCGGTGCGCCCGGCTATCTCGCGCTCGGTGGCGGGTATCTCGCGACCGTGCCGTGCGCGGTGTGGATCGCCATCGCGACGATCGCCGCGACCGCGCTGCTGGTGAACCGCACGGCGCTCGGGCTGTTCATACGCGCGATCGGCGTGAATCCGGTCGCGACGCGGCTCGTCGGGCTGCGCGCCGGTGCGGTCGTGTTCGGCGTGTATCTGTGTTCGGGCGTGATGGCGGCGCTCGCCGGCATCCTCGCGAGTTCGAACGTGCGCAGCGCCGACGGCAACAACGCCGGGCTGCTGCTCGAACTCGACGCGATCCTCGCGGTGACGCTCGGCGGCACGTCGCTGCTCGGCGGCCGCTTCAGCCTCGCCGGCTCGGTGCTCGGCGCGCTGATCATCCAGACGCTCACCTACACGACCTATTCGATCGGCGTGCCGCCGGAGGCGACGCTCGTCGTCAAGGCGGTCGTCGTGATCGTCGTGACGCTGATCCAGTCGGAGGCGGCGCGCGCGCTGGTCGTCCGGCATGCGTCGCGGCTGCTGCCTTCCGCGCGTTCGCGCGCCACCACCGGAGCGACGCCCCGATGACCCGATTCCTTGGCCGGCTCACCGACCCGCGCACGCTGCCGATCGTCGTGACGATCCTGCTGTTCGTCGCGCTGTTCGGTTTCGGATCCGTGATGTACACGGGCTTCTTCTCGATGCAGGTGCTCACCGGGCTGCTCGTCGACAACGCGTTCCTGCTGATCGTCGCGATCGGGATGACGTTCGTGATCGTGTCGGGCGGGATCGACCTGTCGGTCGGCTCGGTCGTTGCGCTGACAACGATTTTCTGCGCGGTCGGCGCCGAGCGGCTGCATTGGCCGGTGTGGGTCATCGTGCCGCTTGTGCTCGCGTTCGGCGCGCTGTACGGCGCGGCGATGGGCGCGCTGATCCATTACTTCCGGCTGCAGCCGTTCATCGTGACGCTCGCCGGAATGTTTCTCGCGCGCGGCGCGTGCTTCCTGATCACGACGCAGTCGATCACGATCAACGAGCCGACGTTTCATGCGATCGCGGGCATCAGCGTGCCGGTCGGCGGCGGCACGCTGAGCGCGGGCGCGCTGATCGCGCTCGCGACGCTGGCCGCCGCGATCTACGTCGCGCATTTCACGCGGTTCGGCCGCAACGTGTATGCGGTCGGCGGCAATGAACGTTCGGCGCTGCTGATGGGCTTGCCGGTCGCGCGCACGAAGATCGGCGTGTACGCGCTGAGCGGCTTCTGCTCGGCGCTCGGCGGCGTGGTGTTCACGCTGTACGTGCTGTCGGGCTATGGGCTGCAGGCGCAGGGGATGGAGCTGGACGCGATCGCCGCGACCGTGATTGGCGGCACGCTGCTCACGGGCGGCGTGGGTTACGTGATCGGTTCGGTGTTCGGGGTCGGCATCCTCGGCACGATCCAGGTGCTGATCACGTTCGACGGCACGTTGAGCTCGTGGTGGACGCGGATCGTGATCGGCGCGCTGCTGTGCGTGTTCTGCGTGCTGCAGCGGGTGATCGAGCGGCATGCCGCGCGGCGGCGCACCGGCGGCACGGGGCTGGGCGAGCGGCCGCGGCCGGCCGACGCCGCATCGGCACGGCCGGCCGGCGCGGGCGAGGATGCGGCGCTCGTGTCGACGATGCGGCGCGCGTAGGGGGATCACACCGGCGATCGCACCGGGGATCGCACCGCGCGTGCGGTGCAGCGGAACGGAATCGACCGGGCAACGGCGCGCGACGTAGCCGCGCCGTCGCCGTGCACCGCGTCAGGCGCGAACGCCGACGCGGTACTGCGTGGTCTGTCGATAGACGGCACCCGGTTGAACGATGACGGCGTCGCGCAGGCCGTCCATGTTGACCTGATCCGGAAAGCCGCCGGCTTCGACGCACAGCGCGGCGTGTCGCGCGCAGCGCGTGCCGCCGCTCACGCGCAGGCCGTCCAGGTAGTTGCCCGTATAGAGTTGCAGGCCGTGCTGATCCGTCGACACGAGCAGCTCGCGGCCGCTTTCCGGGTCGTAGATCGCCGCGACGGGCCTGAGTGCGTGCGCGCCGTCGCGCAGCACGAAACAGTGGTCGAACCCGCGCGCCCGCGCGAGCTGCGCGTGCGGCCAGTCGAGGCGCGCGCCGAGCGGTGCGCTGTGCCGGAAGTCGAACGCGGTGCCGGTCACGTCGGCGGCGCCGGTCGGAATCAGCGCGTCGTCGACTTCGAGGAACGCGTCGGCGTCGATGCTCAGCACGTGGCCGCGCACGTCGCCGCCCGCGCGGCCGCTGAGGTTGAAATAGCTGTGATTCGTCAGGTTGAGCGGCGTGGGCGCGTCGGTGACGCCGGTGTAGTCGATCGTCAGCGTGCCGTCGTCGTCGAGCGCATAACGCACCTGCACGCTCACGTTGCCCGGAAAACCCGCGTCGCCTTCCGGCGAATCGAGCTGCAGCGTCAACCCGCCGCAATCGTCGACGACGGCCCAGCGCTGCCGGTGAAAGCCGTTCGCGCCGCCGTGCAGCAGATTGCCGCGCTCGTTGCGATCGAGCCGGTAGTCGACGCCGTCGAGCGTGAAGCGCGCGCCGGCGATCCGGTTCGCCCAGCGGCCGACCGTCGCGCCGAGGTAGGCGCCCGATTCGACGTATTCGGCGGGCGTGTCGTGCGCGAGCACGATATCGGCGAAGCGTCCGGTGCGGTCGGGCGCGAGCCACGACACGACGGTCGCGCCGAGGTCGCTGACGACGACGCGCATCCCGTGCGCGTTACGCAGCGTGTAGCGCCGCACCGCGTCGCCGTCGGGCAGCGTGCCCCACGGTTCGGATGGGACGCGTGCGACGCCGGGCGCCGGGCGGGGAGAGTCGGTATCGATATGCATGGGTGGATTCGATGGGTAAGGCCGGCTTCAGTGCGCGGCGATCGTGCGTTCCTGGTATTCGCGGGGCGTGCATCCGAGCTCGCGGCGGAATACCGCGTACATGTACTGAAGCGACGTGAACCCGCAGCGGATCGCGACTTCGGCGCTCGACGCCTGCCGGCCGGCCAGCAGCGCCTGCGCCGCTTCGAGCTTGTGGCGCAGGATTTCCTGGTGCACGGTGCGCTGCAGTTCGCGCCGGAAGTGTTCCTCGAGCAGCGAGCGCGACACGCCGACGTAGTCGGCGACCTGTTCCGTCTTGATGCCCTGGCACGCGTACTGGCGAATGAAATGGCGCGCGCGCATCACGTAGGGGCTCGTGAGCGGCTGGTGGCGCGTCGATTCGAGCACGTTGATCCCGACGGGCGGCACGAGAATGCGCCGGTCGGGAAAACGCACGCCGCGCAGCATCTGGTGCAGCAGGTGCGCGGCGGTCCGGCCCATTTCCTCGGTGCCCTGGATCACGGACGACAGCGGGATGCGCGTCAGCGTGCGCGTGAGCGGATCGTTGTCGATGCCGATGATCGCGACCTGTTCGGGCACCGCGAGGCCGGCGATCAGGCAGGCCTGCAGCAGGTGCCGCGCGCGCGCGTCGGTCACCGCGATGATGCCGACGGGTTTCGGCAGCGCATGCAGCCAGCCGATCAGCTGCTCGATCGCGTGATTCCATGCCGATGCGCTCGTCGACAGCCCGCGGTAGATCGGCGCGTCGAGGCCGTCCGCGCGCGCGAGCCGGTCGAACGCCAGCTCGCGCTGCTGCGCCCAGCGGTTCTGCTGCGCGTCGGGCAGGCTGTACATCGCGAAGTGCGCGAGCCCGGCGCCGATCAGGTGCGTGTACGCGAGCGACACGAGTTTCGCGTTGTCGGTCGCGATATACGGCACGCCGTCCGGATACTGCGCGGGATCCTCGTAGGACGAGCCGAGCGCGACGACCGGCAGCGGCGAGCCGGCGAGCGCGTCGGCGACGGCCGGATCGTCGAAGTCGGCAATGATGCCGTCGCCGTCGAAATGCTCGATGCCGGCGAGCCGGCAGCGGAAGTCGTCCTCGAGGAACAGGTCCCACACCACGCGCGTCGAGCGCAGGTACTGGCCGATGCCGCTGATGATCTCGCGGTCGTAGACCTTGTTGGCGTTGAACAGCAGCGCGATGCGGTGCGGTGTCTGGCTGGAAGGGGCGCGGGTCATCTCGGTCTCGGGGCGCGTGCGGGGCGTCGCGCCGTTGTCTCCGGGGGCGCGGACGGTGCCGCGCGCTGGTCTGGTGTCCGGCGATTGTAGGACGGAACGCGTGCGGTGCGCAGCGCGCTGGCAAGAATCGTTAAGCATGCTGCGCAATTTCGCAATTGCGGGGGAGGGGGCGCGCGGGCACGATCCAGCCAGACCGAATTCGGCCCGCACGCCAACGCGCCGCGCGCCGCACTGCAACAAGAAACCGGACGGAGACGCCATGTCGTATTTCGAACAGATTCCCGCGATTCGCTACGAAGGTCCGCAATCGGACAACCCGCTTGCCTACCGCCACTACGACCGCACGAAGCAGGTGCTCGGCAAGACGCTCGAGGAACACTTGCGCATCGCGGTGTGCTACTGGCATACGTTCGTGTGGCCGGGGCACGACATGTTCGGCCAGGGTGCGTTCCGGCGGCCGTGGCAGCAGCCGGGCGATGCGCTCGAGCGGGCGCGGCAGAAGGCGGATGCGGCGTTCGAGTTCTTCACGAAGCTCGGCACGCCGTTCTATACGTTCCACGACACCGACGTCGCGCCGGAAGGCGACAGCCTGCGCGAGTACGTCGAGAACTTCGCGCGAATGACGGATTACCTGGGCGAGCGTCAGCAGGCCACCGGCGTGCGGCTGCTGTGGGGCACCGCGAACCTGTTCTCGCATCCGCGCTTCGCGGCGGGCGCGGCGACCAACCCGAATCCCGACGTATTCGCGTGGGCGGCGACCCAGGTGCGCCACGCACTCGACGCGACGCACCGGCTCGGCGGCGAGAACTACGTGCTGTGGGGCGGCCGCGAAGGCTACGAGACGCTGCTCAATACCGATCTCGTGCGCGAGCGCGAGCAGTTCGCGCGCTTCCTGTCGATGGTCGTCGAGCACAAGCACCGGATCGGCTTCAAGGGCGCGCTGCTGATCGAGCCGAAGCCGCAGGAGCCGACCAAGCACCAGTACGACTACGACGTCGCGACCGTGCACGGTTTCCTCACGCAATTCGGATTGCAGAACGAGATCCGCGTGAACATCGAGGCTAACCACGCGACGCTCGCCGGCCATTCGTTCCATCACGAGATCGCGAACGCGTTCGCGCTCGGCGTGTTCGGCAGCGTCGATGCGAATCGCGGCGATCCGCAGAACGGCTGGGACACCGACCAGTTCCCGAACAGTGTCGAGGAGCTGACCCTCGCGTTCTACGAGATCCTGCGCCACGGCGGCTTCACCACCGGCGGCATGAACTTCGACGCGAAGGTGCGGCGCCAGAGCGTCGATCCGGAAGACCTGTTCCACGGCCACGTGGGCGCGATCGACGTGCTCGCGCTCGCGCTCGAGCGCGCCGCCGTGCTGGTCGCGAACGACCGGCTCGACGCGCTGCGCCGGCAGCGCTACGCGCAATGGGACAGCGCGTTCGGCCGCGAGATCCTGTCGGGCGGCTACACGCTTGAATCGCTCGCCGCCGACGCGCTCGCGCGCGGCGTGAACCCGCAGCATGCGAGCGGCGGGCAGGAGCGGCTCGAGAACATCGTGAACCAGGCCATCTACGGGCTGCGCTGACGCCATGTACATCGGAGTCGACCTCGGTACGTCGGGCGTGAAGGCCGTGCTGCTCGACCGCGACGGCGCGGTGAGGGCCAGCGCGAGCCGGCCGCTGGCGGTGAGCCGGCCGCGGCCGCGCTGGTCCGAACAGGCGCCGCGCGAATGGTGGGACGCGGCGTGCGGCGCGCTGGCGGCGCTCGTTGCCGATGCGCGCGCGGCCGGCATCGATCCGCGCACCATCGATGCGCTCGGCCTGACCGGGCAGATGCACGGCGCGACGCTGCTCGATGCGCGCGGCGACGTGCTGCGCCCCGCGATCCTGTGGAACGACGGCCGCGCGGATGCGGAGTGCGCGGAACTCGAGCGGCTCGCGCCCACGCTGCGCGCCGTCGCCGGCAATCTCGCGATGCCGGGTTTTACCGCGCCGAAGCTGCTGTGGGTGCGCCGGCACGAGCCGGACGTATTCGCGCGGATCGCCCATGTGCTGCTGCCGAAGGATTATCTGCGTTACCGGTTGACCGGCGCGTTCGCGACCGATCCGTCGGATGCGGCCGGCACGCTGTGGCTCGATGTCGCGAAGCGCGATTACGACGACACGCTGCTCGCCGCATGCGGGTTGTCGCGCGCGCAGATGCCCGCCGTGTTCGAGGGCAACCGCATCACCGGCACGCTGCTGCCGGCCGTCGCACGTGCGCTCGGGTTGCGCGAGATCCCGGTCGTCGCGGGCGGCGGCGACAACGCGGCCGGCGCGGTGGGTGTCGGCATCGTGCGGCCCGGCGACGCACTGTTGTCGCTCGGTACGTCGGGCGTCTACTTCGCGGTGTCGGACGGTTTCCGCGCGAATCCCGAATCGGCGGTTCACAGTTTCTGTCACGCGTTGCCGCGCACCTGGCACCTGATGTCGGTGATGCTGAACGCGGCCGGCTGCGTCGATTTCACCGCGCAACTGGCTGGCTACGACGGCGTTGCCGCGCTGCTCGCCGACGCGGAAGCGAACGCACGCGCGGAGCGCCCGTGGTTCCTGCCTTACCTGAGCGGCGAGCGCACGCCGCACAACGACGTGAATGCGAAGGGCGTGTTCTACGGGATGACGCCCGATACGCGGCGCGCGGATCTCGCGAACGCGACGCTCGAAGGCGTCGGCTTCGCGCTGCTCGACGGGATCGACGCGCTGCATGCGGCCGGGCTCGCGCCAGACAGCATCACGGTGATCGGCGGCGGCTCGCGCAGCGCGTACTGGACGCAGATGCTGGCCGACCTGAGCGGCCGCGCGCTGACCTTGCGCGCGGGCGGCGAAGTCGGCCCGGCGCTCGGCGCCGCGCGGCTCGCGCATCTCGCGCTCGAACCGGATGCGCCGCTCGACGCGGTGTGCCCGCAGCCGCCCGTCGTCGCGGTACGGGAGCCCGACATGGCGCGCCACGCGTGGTACCGCGACGCGCGGCGGCCGACGTTTCGCGCGCTGTATCGGGCGCTCGAACCGGTGTTTGCGACAGGCGCGTGACGGGCGCGTGACACGCCGCACGAAGCCGTGCCGCGCGGTGGCAAGACGATGGGCGACCGGCTTCGGCGGCTGCCCGGCGTTCGTGGAGTAGTCCAATAAAGAGAGGAATGGAGACATGAAATCCGTGAAACGTCGTACGGTATTGAGCTCGCTTGCCGGCGCCGCTGCGCTGGCGATCCTGACCCTGGGCGCACCGCTCGCGCATGCGAGCAAGGACAAGCCTGAAATCGGCTTCTGCATCGACGACTTGCGCGTCGAGCGCTGGTCGCGCGACCGCGACTATTTCGTGGCGGCCGCGACGAAGCTCGGCGCGAAGGTGTCCGTGCAGTCCGCGGACGCGAGCGAGGAGCGGCAGATCTCGCAGATCGAGAACCTGATCTCGCGCGGCGTGGACGTGATCGTGATCGTCCCGTTCAACTCGAAGACGCTCGGCAACGTGGTCGCCGAAGCGCGCAAGGCCGGCATCAAGGTGGTGTCGTACGACCGGCTGATCCTCGACGCCGACGTCGATGCGTACATCTCGTTCGACAACGAGAAGGTCGGCGAACTGCAGGCGCAGGGCGTCGTCGACGCGAAGCCGAAGGGCAACTATTTCCTGCTCGGCGGCGCGCCGACCGACAACAACGCGAAGATGCTGCGCGAAGGGCAGCTGAAGGTGCTGAAGCCGGCGATCGATCGCGGCGACATCAAGGTCGTCGGCCAGCAGTGGGTGCCGGAGTGGAGCGCGTCGACCGCGCTGCGGATCGTCGAGGATGCGCTGACCGCGAACAACAACAAGATCGACGCGATCGTCGCGTCGAACGACGGCACCGCGGGCGGCGCGATCCAGGCGCTCGCCGCGCAGCACCTGGCCGGCAAGGTGCCCGTGTCCGGGCAGGACGCGGATCTCGCGGCGGTCAAGCGCGTGATCGCCGGCACGCAGACGATGACCGTCTACAAGCCGCTCAAGCTGATCGCGAGCGAAGCGGCGAAACTCGCGGTGGATCTCGCGAAGGGCACGAAACCGGCGTTCAACGCGCAATACGACAACGGCAAGAAGAAGGTCGACACGGTGCTGCTGCAGCCGACGCTGTTGACCAAGCGCAACGTCGACGTCGTCGTGAAGGACGGCTTCTATACCCAGGCGCAGCTGGCGAGCCAGTAACGGCGCGGCGCGCGGGCGGCCCACCGGTGCGTCCGCGCGCACACTGCAAGGCATGAGCGAATGACCGAACCCTTGCTGACGATGCGCGGCATCGTCAAGGAATTCGACGGCGTGAAGGCGCTCGACGGCATCGACCTGGTGGTGCGGCCCGGCGAGTGCGTGGGGCTGTGCGGCGAGAACGGCGCGGGCAAATCGACGCTGATGAAAGTGTTGTCGGGCGTGTATCCGCACGGCACGTGGGAGGGCGAGATCCGCTGGGAGGGCGCGCCGCTCGTCGCGTCCGGCGTGCGCGACACCGAGCGCGCGGGCATCGTGATCATCCACCAGGAACTGATGCTCGTGCCTGAGCTGTCGGTGGCCGAGAACATCTTTCTCGGCAACGAGATCACGCTGCCGGGCGGGCGCATGAACTATGCGGCGATGGTGCAGCGTGCCGAGGCGCTGCTGCACGAACTGCGGATCGACTCGATCAACGTCGCGCAGCCGGTGATGAACTACGGCGGCGGCCACCAGCAGCTGATCGAGATCGCGAAGGCGCTGAACAAGCGCGCGAAGCTGCTGATCCTCGACGAACCGTCGTCGTCGCTGAGCGCGTCCGAAACGCGCATCCTGCTCGACATCGTGCGCGACCTGAAGCGCCGCGGCGTCGCGTGCGTGTACATCTCGCACAAGCTCGACGAGGTCGAGGCGGTGTGCGACACGGTGACGGTGATCCGCGACGGCCGCCATGTCGCGACCGAGCCGATGCGCGCGCTGACGACCGACCGGATCATCGCGATGATGGTCGGCCGCGAGATTCGCGATTTGTACCCGCGCGAGCCGCACGAGATCGGCGACGTCGTGCTGGAAGCGCGCCACGTCACCTGCCGCGACGTGACGAACCCGCGCCGCAAGCGGGTGGACGACGTGTCGTTCAGCGTGCGGCGCGGCGAGATCCTCGGCGTCGCCGGGCTCGTCGGCGCGGGGCGGACCGAGCTGATGCAGGCGATCTTCGGCGCGTATCCGGGCGCGTGCACGGCGACCGTGCTGATGAACGGCCGGCCGCTGTCGATCCGCACGCCCGCGGATGCGATTCGCGCCGGTATCGCGATGGTGCCCGAGGACCGCAAGCGCCACGGCATCGTGCCGCAGCTCGGTGTCGGCCACAACATCACACTGACGGTGCTGCGGCGCTTCGCGGCGCGCGGCCGGATCGACGCGGCCGCCGAGCTGGACGCGATCCGCACCGAGATGCAGCGGCTGTCGGTGCGTGCCGCGCATCCGTTCCTGCCGATCGCGAGCCTGTCCGGCGGCAACCAGCAGAAGGCCGTGCTCGCGAAGATGCTGCTGGCCGAGCCGCAGGTGCTGATTCTCGACGAGCCGACACGCGGCGTCGACGTGGGCGCGAAAGCGGAGATCTACCGCCTCGTGTTCGCGCTCGCGAAGCGCGGCGTCGCGCTGATCGTCGTGTCGTCGGAAATGCCCGAGGTGCTCGGGCTCGCCGATCGCGTGCTGGTGATCGGCGAAGGCGAGCTGCGCGGCGACTTCGTCAACGACGGCCTGACACAGGAACAGATCCTCGGCGCCGCGCTGAAATCCGGCCGGCGGCCGACCGAACCCATTGCAGCGAGTGCGACATGAATTCCGAACTTTCTTCCTCCACCCCGGCGACGCAGGACGCGGATGCGCGCCGTTCAAGCGGCCACGAAGCAGGGCACCCGGCCGGGCGCTCGACCGGCAGCCAGCTTCGCCAGGTCTTCGTGCGCTACAAGATCCTCGCGCTGCTGCTCGCGGTCGCGGCGATCTGGGCGTTCTTCTCGGTGCTGACCGACGGCGCGTTCGTCACGCCGCGCAACGTGTCGAACCTGCTGCGGCAGATGTCGATCACAGGGATGCTCGCGTGCGGGATGGTGTTCGTGATCATCGCGGGCGAGATCGACCTGTCGGTCGGCTCGCTGCTCGGGTTGCTCGGCGGCGTCGCGGCGATCCTCGACGTGAACCGCCACTGGCCCGTCGCCGCGACGGTCCCGGCGGTGCTCGCGCTCGGCGTGCTGATCGGGCTCTTCAACGGCTGGTGGTCGACCTACCGGCGCGTGCCGTCGTTCATCGTCGGGCTCGGCGGGATGCTTGCGTTTCGCGGGATCCTGCTCGGCGTGACGGGCGGCTCGACGATCGCCCCGGTGTCCGACGGCTTCGTGTTCCTCGGGCAGGGCTACCTGCCGCGCGTGGCCGGCGACGGCCTCGCGCTGCTGCTGTTCGCGCTCGTCGCGCTGCTGGTCGTGCGCCAGCGCGGCACGCGGCGCCGCTACCGGCTCGCGGTCGCGCCGCTGTGGCAGGACGCCGTCAAGATCGTCGGCGCGGGGGCCGTGCTGTTCGCGTTCGTCGCGACGCTCGACCGCTACGGCGGCATCCCGGTGCCGGTGCTGTTGCTGCTCGCGCTGCTCGGCGTGTTCTCGTGGATCGCGACGCAGACCGTGTTCGGGCGGCGCATTTATGCGGTGGGCTCGAATCTCGAGGCGACGCGGCTGTCCGGCGTCGATACCGACCGCGTGAAGCTCGCGATCTTCGCGCTGATGGGCCTGATGTGCGCGTTCGCGGGCATCGTGAACACCGCGCGGCTCGCGGCCGGTTCGCCGTCGGCGGGCACGATGGGCGAACTCGACGCGATCGCCGCGTGCTTCATCGGCGGCACGTCGATGCGCGGCGGCTCGGGCACCGTGTACGGCGCGCTGATCGGCGCGCTCGTGATGGCAAGCCTCGACAACGGGATGTCGATGCTCGACGTCGACGCGTACTGGCAGATGATCGTCAAGGGCGCGGTGCTGGTGCTGGCGGTGTGGATCGACGTGGTGTCGCGGTCGAACCGGCGGTGAGGCGTCGTGCGCTGGCCGCCCGTCAACGAGAGGTGGACATGAAACGGAACACGGTACCGATGCGCGGGATCTCCATGCTGACGGCGTCGCCGCTCGCGGCGCCGGCCGTCGAATACGATCGCGGGGCCGCGCTCGGCCTCGGCGATGCGCGCGATCGCCGGATCATCGCGGACGCGCTGCGCACGCTGTTGCGCGAGCGCTCGGAAGCGCTCGCGTTCGCGATGCGCGTGGCGGACGAGCATGATCGTCCGAGGCCGGACGCGAACGATTTCGCGCTGACCGACATCATCCGGCTCGCTCGCATCGTCGAGCGCGCGGAGCGATACGGCGATGCGATGAACGAGCCCGTTCCGGGCGCTGCACGCTGATACGTGAATGGCCTGGCAGGCGCCGTTTGTGCGAGGTCGTGCGAGGTTGCGCGTTGACCGAACAATTTCGTACTGGAAAGCGGTTGAAGCGGGCGTCGACACGATCCGTGATCATGGCCCGGCTCGCTTCGCCGTCGCGGCGGTTCGCGGCGGCGAAACCTCCCGAACGCGCGCGGCGACCGTTACGGCAGCGGTGCACCCCACACCGCGCTCACGTCGCCGCCGAGCCGCCATTCGCTGAACGGGCGGCGCGGCGCGATGATCGCCGGCAGGCGGCGATCGTGAAAACGTGCGTAGTACGGCTCGACCCAGCTCAGCTCGTCGCGGAACGTCCACGGGAACAGGTCCTGCCTGACCGGCGTGATCGTCCTGAAACTGTCGGGATTCTCCACTGCGTCGATCACGAGGTTGGCGAGGCGGCCGATCGCGCCGCCGTTTTCGCGGTACAGGTCGATCTTGCGCCGTTGCACGAGTTCCGCCGCGAACACGAGCGGCAGCAGCGCGAAGGTGTGATAGTGCAGCGCGCGGTTGCCGCGCTTGACCTCCCGCGCGAGCGAACCGTCGGCGCCGATGTCGCGGATCCCTTCGCGTACCCGCAGCAGGCCGGAATCGATCAGGCTCGCGTTGTCGGTCACGGTGCCGATGGCGATCAGGTCGAGGCCCGCCCAGTACACGAGGTTGTTGTGCAGGTGGTTGATTGCTTCCGAATCGCGCGTGGCGATCGCGATGCGTTCGAGCCACGGGTCGATTGCGTTGAACTGCGCGCGGTTCGCTTCGCGCATGCCGCGCGGCATGCGCAGGATCACCATCGCGAAGTCGGTGCCGGCCCACGAACGCTCGTCATACCCCTGATAACCGGTAATCTTGCCCATCAGTGCATCCGCTTGCGCCCAGCTGTCGAGCAGGGTCAGCGCGCACGACCAGTCTGCGTGTTCCGCCGCCGCGTTCAGCTTCGCGATGAAATCGCGCATCGGCTTCACGTCGCGCGCATAACCGGTCGGGTCGTCGTAATAGCCGGGCGGATCGATCGTCCGCACCGGCGCGGGCACGTCGCATGCGCGGCTGGCGGACGCGGCGCCGAGCAGCGCGCCGACGGTGAACAACGCGACCGATAGCCTTCGGAAAGAAATAGCGCGCATGCGGTCCTCGAGAGGGCGGGTTGGGGGCGTCGAGCCGGAGGCAGTCTAGCGGTTCGATCTTTCAGCGGCCTTTCCTGATCGCGGCCGTTGCCGGCCGGCGCGATGTCCTGCCCGATCCGGCAGGCCGGCGGCGCGGGTCCCGGCGTCGTATGCTTTACGTTATCCTGTCGCCCTCGACCGCCTGCCCGATCCGATGAAGCGTCCGCCGTTTTCCACTCAACTCGTCATGCTCTGGGCGCTCGTCGCGACGCTCTGCGCGACGCTCGTCGCGGTTGTCTGGGTGATGGCCAGTTCCGCCGAAGGGCAGCAGATCGCCGGCGCGCGGGCCGCGGGTGAAGCGGCCTGCGAAGCGGTCGCGTCGCGCTACGATGCGTCCGCCGCGCAGGCCGGCGCGCAGCCCGATTCGGCGCTGATGCATGCGATCCTCGATATCGTCCTGGCGCGCGCGCCGGACATGGAAGGCGGTTTCTGGACGGCCGGCGGCGCACCCGCGGCGAGCGGTTTTCTTGCGTATTCCTTTCCGACTTATCAAGGCAGCGGCATCAAGCGCGACGTGCCGGACGCGGAAACGCCGCTGATTCTCCGCACGCTGCGCGCGGCCGCCGCGACGCGTGCCACGGCGTCGAATGCGGTCGAGGGCGCGCAGGATGCCGTGATCGCGGCGGCGTGTCCGGTCCGCGCCGGGGCGGGCCTGTTCGTCTGGATGCTGACGCGCGCCCGCCCGCCGCTCGGCCGGCACGGCGAGCTGCTGGCGACGGGCCTTGCGGGCGTGCTCGCGGTGATTCTCGCGATCGCGGCGGCGCTCGCCGTCGCGCTGCGGCGCTGGAAGGGCAATCTCGCGCGGATCGAAGCCGGGTTGGCGCCCGACGGCCGCGCACCGCACCTGCCGTACGTCGGCGAGCCCGATCTCGACCGGATCATCGATGCGTTCAACGCGCATGCACGGCGTGCCGAGCAACTGCAACAGCAGGCCGCCGAACTCCGCACGCGGCTCGCACAGGCGGAACGCTTCGGGATGCTCGGCAAACTGGCCGCGCAGGTCGCGCACGAGATTCGCAACCCGATGGGCGCAATGCGGCTGAAAGCCGAAAACGCGCTGGCCGGCGACAGCCGACGGCAGCAGGACGCGCTGCGCGTGATCCTGGCGCAGATCGAACGCATCGATGCGCAACTGTCGGGCCTGCTCGCGCTGACGCAGCCGGTCAGCCCGCATGCGACGCGCGTCGACGTCGACGCGTGGCTCGCGCAGGTCGTCGACACGCACCGCGAGTTGGCGCAGCGGCAGGCGATCGATCTCGCATGGCTGCCCGGCGAGCAGGGCGAACGCCTTGCGCAGCCCGCCGCGTTCCCCATGTTCGATCCCGACCAGATGCGTCGCGCGCTCGACAACCTGTTGCTCAACGCGCTGCGCCATGCCGGCGACGGCGGTGCGGTCACGCTCGCCGCCGCGCGTCGCACGTTCGGCGGACGCGACTGGCTGCGGATCACCGTGTCGGATACCGGCCCCGGGGTTCCCGCCGAGGAGCGCGAGCGGATTTTCGAGCCGTTCGTGACGGGGCGGGCGGACGGCACCGGCCTCGGTCTTGCCGTCGTCCGCGAAGTGGCCGCGGCGCATGGCGGCCAGGCCTGGCTCGACGACGTTCCGCACGGCGCATCCTTCGTCATTGAAATCCCATGGCAACCATCCTCATAGTCGACGACGACGCGGCATTTCGCGACGGCCTGGCCGAGACGCTCGCCGATCTCGGTCATCGGGTCGTCGAAGCCGGGGCCGGGCGCGCGGCGTTGAGCGCGCTGCGCAACGGCGGCCGCGTCGACTGCATCTTTCTGGATTTCCGCTTGCCGGACCTCGACGGGCTCGCGGTGCTCGCGCAACTGCGCGACGATCCGGCGCTGTCCGCGATCCCGGTCGTGATGCTGACCGCCCATGCGACCAGCGACAACACGATCGACGCGATGCGGCTCGGCGCGTTCGATCACCTGACCAAGCCGATCGGGCGTCGCGACATCGCGCAACTGCTCGCGCGCGTCGTTTCCGCGAACGCGCCGCCGGCGGCCGTCGAGCCGCACGATGGCGGGTTTGCGCGCGAACCCGCATCGGCCCGCCCCCGGCTGCTGGGCGTGAGCGCCGCGATGCGCGACGTGCAGAAGCAGATCGGCCGGGCCGCGACGAGCGACGCGACCGTGCTCGTCACCGGCGAGACGGGCACCGGCAAGGAAGTGGCGGCGCGCGTGCTGCATGCCGCGTCGATGCGGCATGCCGGGCCGTTCGTCGCGGTCAACTGCGCGGCGATTCCGGCCGACCTGCTCGAAAGCGAACTGTTCGGGCATCGACGCGGCGCGTTTACGGGGGCGCACGTCGATCGCGCCGGGCGGCTCGTCGAGGCCGACGGCGGCACGCTGTTTCTCGACGAGATCGGCGACATGCCCACCGCCATGCAGGCCAAGCTGTTGCGCGCGCTGCAGGAGCGCGAGGTGACGCCGCTCGGTGCGGATCGTCCGACGGTGATCGACATCCGGGTGGTGGCCGCGACGCACCGCGATCTCGCCGAGGCCGTCGCGAACGGCACGTTTCGCGAAGACCTGTTCTACCGGCTGAACGTGATTCCGCTGCACCTGCCGCCGCTCGCGGATCGCGTGGCCGACATCCTGCCGCTGGCCGCGCATTTCCTGGCGTGCGCGGCAGGCGCGCGCCCGTTGCACCTGACGAACGACGCACAGCGGGCGTTGCTCGATCATCGCTGGCCGGGCAACGTGCGTGAGCTGCGCAACGTGATGGAGCGGGCGGCCGCGCTGGCGCCCGGGCCGGCCATCGGCGCGGCCGATCTCGGGCTCGGCGTCGTGCCGGGGCTTGCGTCCGGCGGCGACACGCTCGCGCTGCCTGCGCCGCTGTTCGACATGCCGTTGCCCGACGCGCTGGCGGCGGTCGAGCGCGCCGCGATCCTGCGCGCGCTCGAGCGCGCGAACGGCAATCGCGCGGAGGCGGCACGGCAGCTCGGCATCGGCCGTCAGTCGCTCTATGCGCGCATGGCCCATCTGGGTATCGAGCGCGACGACTAGCGGCGCCATGACGCCTGTCGGGATTCCCGACAACGGCGGGTAAAACGTGTCGGGAATCCCGACACGTTTTACACGGTTCATCGTTCGATACGCGGCCTGGCGGGCACATGCGTGCTGGCACGCGTGTTGCAGATATCACGGCATCGCAACCCGTTGCCGGAGTCCGCCATGAAGTCGACCCCACGCGCCGCGCGTTCGCGGCCACCGCGCCGCGTCGCCGTTCGCCGCAGCTGTGCCGGACTGTGTGCCGCAGCGCTGATCGCCGCGGCGACCGCCTGCGCCGCGCAGATTCCACCCCCGCCGCGTGCGGACGAACCGCCCGGTGCGCCGCCGCGCGCCGGTTTCGAACCGGCTCCTCTTCCGCCTCCGCCGCAGTCGCCCGTCGCCTCCGACACACTCGTGTCCGGCACGCTTTCGCGCCTGACGATCAACCCGGAAGGCGCGGTCGACGGTTTCGTGCTGACCGACGGGACGCTCGTCGGCGTGCCGCCGCATCTCGGCACGCAGCTGATCGCGCTCGCGCGGCCGGGCGACCGGGTAACGGTGGCCGGCGAACGTCGCGTCGGCGACGACATCCACGCGCGCGTCGTGCGCAACGACCGCAGCGGCGCATCGTTGTCCGACCAGCCGCCGCCATCCGCCGCACCGATGCCGCCCGCGCTGCGCGGCGTCAATCTGGCCCGCCTCAGCGTGTCGGGTGTCGTGCGGCGCGTCACGCGCGCGCCACGCGGCGAGCCGGACGGCGTGATGCTCGACAGCGGCGCGATCGTCAAGCTGACGGTGCCGGCCGCCCAGCAGTTCGGCGCGCTGCTCGTACCCGGCGCGCGCGTTGCCGCGGTCGGATACGGCACGCGCAATGCCTACGGCGAAGCGCTGCAGGCCACCGCGTTCGGCTCGCCGGGCCGCGTCGTGAATCTTTATGACGACGTCGTGCGCTGATCGCGCGTCGTCTTCCTGCCATCCCACAAGGAGTCCTGCCATGCACTGGATCGATCCCGCCTGCCTGCCCGAAACGCGCGGCCGCGTCACACAGTTCCTGCTCAACCCGCACGGGGACATCGACGGCCTGATCCTGAACGGCGACCTGCAGGTTCACGTGCCGCCGCACCTGGGCCGCGAACTGGTTCGCCATGTCGAGGTGGGCGACCGCATCCGCGTGCGCGGCGTCAAGTCGCGCGGCGCCGCGATGATCGTGGCGGTGCAGCTGACCGGGCGCCACGGCGTCGACATCGTCGACAACGGGCCCGTGCCCGGTGCGCCGAAGCCGCCGCATGGCGGCCGCAAGCTGATGGAGATGAGCGGCGAAGTCGCGTTCGCGCTGCACGGCCCGAAAGGCGAGCTGAACGGCGCGTTGCTGACGAACGGTGTCGTGCTGCGGATGCCGCCGCATGCGGCAGCGGAGCTGAGCGACTATCTGCGCGCCGGTATCCACGTCATGGCGTGGGGGCAAGGCGTCGTCACGCGGTACGGCGCGGTGCTCGAAGTGAGCGAGATCGCCGAGCTCGTCGATGCGGACGACGAATGACTGCCCGTCGACGATGAGAGCGGCGCGCGCGCTCGAGGCGCTCAATTTCTTCCTGGCCGACGTGCAGGCCGGCATCGGCCCGTTCGTGGGCGTGATCCTGCTGTCGCGCGGCTGGAGCGCCGACGCGATCGGCTCGGTCATGACGCTGGCCGGGCTCGCCGCGATGGCCGCGACGCCGCCGGCCGGCGCGCTCGTCGATGCGCTGCGCGCGAAGCGCGCGCTGATCGTCACGGCCACCGCCGTGACGGCGCTGGCCTCGCTCGCGCTGATGTTCGCCGACGGTTATCCGGCGGTGGCGGCATCGCAGATCCTGGCCGCCGTCGGCGGCGCGGCGCTGGCGCCGGCCGTCGCGGGCGTGACGCTCGGCATCGCGCGCCGGCAGGGTTTCGACCGGCAGTTCGGCCGCAACCAGATGGCGAACCATGCGGGCAACGTGGTCGGCGCGGCGCTCGCCGGATGGCTCGGCTGGCATGCGGGCTTCGACGCGGTGTTCGCGCTCGTCGCCGTGTTCACGCTCCTCGCGATTGCGAGTACGTTGGCGATTCCCGCGCGGGCCATCGACCACGCGTGCGCACGCGGCCTCGACAGGGACCCTGTCGAGCCGCGCACGCATGCCGTGCGCGATGATCCGCCCATGGGCGCGTCGGCGCCACCCGCCGGCGGCTTGCGCACGCTCGCCTCGAACCGGCCGCTGGTCCTGCTCGGCGCGTCGCTCGCGCTGTTTCATCTCGGCAACGCGGCGATGCTGCCGCTCTACGGAATGGGCGTGGTCGCCACGCATCGCAGCAACGCGAGCATGTTCACCGCGCAAACCATCGTCATCGCGCAGCTCGTGATGATCGCGGCCGCGTGGGTCGCGCCCCGGCTGATTCGCGCGCACGGTTATTGGCGCGTGCTGCTGCTTTCCTACCTGGTGTTGCCGGTGCGGGGCGTGCTTGCCGCCGTGCTGATGAGCGAGGCGGGCGTCTGGCCGGTGCAGGTGCTCGACGGCATCGGTGCCGGCCTGCAAAGCGTCGTCGTGCCGGCGCTGGTCGTGCGCCTGCTGCACGGCTCCGGCCGCGTGAACGCCGGGCAGGGCGCCGTCGCGACCGCGCAGGGGATCGGCGCGGCGCTCAGTCCCGTGCTGGGCGGCGTGCTCGCGCAGCACTTCGGTTATCCGGTCGCATTCGTCGTGCTGGGCGCCGTGTCGACGGGCGCGCTCGCGCTCTGGCTCGGTCACGCGCGAGCGCTGAGCAGCGTGTGCGGCAAGCCGGCCGACCTGCCGGCCGCGTCGTCCTGAACGTGCTTTCCTTCTCCCTGCGATTCCCGACCTGCCCATGAATTCCGTTTCACTTGCATGGCTGATTTCCGCGCTCGCCACGGCGGGCGTCATCGCCCGCCCGTTCGGCTGGCCCGAGGCAACCTGGGCCGTGAGCGGCGCGTTGCTGCTGGTCGTGTGCGGCCTGTTGCCCGTGCATCCGGCGCTCGATGCCGTCGCGAAGGGCGGCGACGTGTACCTGTTCCTGACCGGCATGATGCTGCTGTCCGAGGTCGCGCGGCGCGAAGGGCTGTTCGACTGGGTCGCGACGCGCGTCGTCAATCTCGCGCAGGGTTCGCCCCGGCGCCTGTTCGCGCTCGTCTACCTGGTGGGCACCGTGACGACGGTCTTCCTGTCGAACGATGCGACCGCCGTCGTGCTGACGCCCGCGGTCATCGCGGCCGCGCGCCGGGCGAAGGCCGATCCGCTGCCGCTGCTGTACATCTGCGCGTTCGTCGCGAACGCGGCGAGTTTCGTGCTGCCGATCTCGAACCCCGCGAATCTCGTGCTGTACGGCGCGCGCATGCCGTCGCTCGGCGTATGGCTCGCCCACTTCGCGATCCCGTCCGTCGCATCGATCGCATGCACGTTCCTGATGCTTCGGATGACCCAGCGGCACGCGCTCGGCGGCCGTTGCGAATCCGGTTTGCCGACCCGGCCGCTCACCGGCGGCGGGCGTATCGCGCTGGCCGGCATCGCGATCACGGCCGCCGCGCTGATGACGGTGTCGGCGCTCGATCTTCCGCTCGGGTTGCCGACCGCGGCGGCCGGTATCGTCACCGTCGCATGCGTGCTGGTCAAGGATCGCACCGCGTGCATGCCGATCGTTCGCGCGATTTCATGGAGCGTGTTGCCGCTCGTCGCGGGGCTGTTCGTACTCGTCGAGGCGCTCGACCGGAGCGGAGCGGTGCGTGCGCTCGCCGGGCTGCTGCGCGCGCTGACGGCAAGCGGCGAGCAGGCCGCCGCGGCCGCGGCGGGCGTTGCGATCGCGCTGGCGTCGAATCTGGTCAACAACCTGCCTGCCGGGCTCATCGCGAGTTCGACGGTCGACGCCGCGCGCAGCCCGCAAACGGTGATCGACGCGATCCTGATCGGCGTCGACCTGGGGCCGAACCTGTCCGTCACCGGATCGCTCGCGACGATTCTGTGGCTCGCGGCCATCCGGCGCGAAGGGTTGCAGGTCGGGTTCGGCGCGTTCCTCGCGGTCGGCGCGTGCGTGATGTTGCCGGCCTTGCTGCTCGCGCTGGCGGCGCGGCTCGTGCTCGGCGCGTGAAGCGCATGAAGCACGGCGCCGGCCGGCCAACCCCCGCTAGAACGTATAGGCTAGCGACGCGAACAGGCTGCGCGGCGCGCCCGGCGTGACCCACAGGCTGTTGTAGGAGCTGACGTAGGTGGTGCGATTGAACAGGTTGTTCAGCACGACCGACGCACGCAGGTGCTTGTTGACCTGCACATAGCCGTTCAGCTGCACGGTCGCATAGGCCGGCAGCTCGAACCCGTCCTGCGTGTTCGCGGTATTGCCGGCCCGGCGCCCGACGTAGATCAGGCCGGCGCCGGCACCGGCCTTGTCCGCGAACGGTACCGCGGTTTCGTACAGGAGCAGCGCGCTGCCGCTCAGGCGCGGAATGTCGACGAGGCGTGCGCCGGGTGTCAGCACCGCGTCGTGCGTGACTTCGGCGTCGACATACGCAAGGTTGACGAGGGCGCGCACGCCGTGGCCGAGATCGCCGTTCCATTCGAATTCGACGCCGCGGCTGCGCACCTCGCCGGCCGCGCGCGAGAAACCGGCGTTCGCCGGATCGGCGGTCAGCACGTTGCGCTTGTTGACGTAGAACGCCGCGACGGTCGCGAGCCAGCGCGCGCCGGCCCATTTCGCGCCGGCTTCGTAGCCGTGCCCTTTCTCCGGATCGAACGCGCGGCCGTCGACGTCGGCGCCGTTGTTCGGCCGGAACGAATACGCGGTGTTCGCATAGAGCGACAGGGCGGGGCTCATCTCGTACACGATGCCGATGCGCGGACTCAACGCGGTCTGCACCTGGCTGCTCGTCGTGCCTTTCAGGCGGTTCTCGACCGACTGGTGGAAGCGATCCCAGCGCAGCCCGGCGAGGATTTTCCAGTGCGGCCCGAACGCAAGCGTGTCCTGCGCGTAGAGCCCCTGGCCGTCGTCGCGCTCGAGCAGGTTGGTCGCGGTGCGCGGCGTGGGCGCCGGCTGGCCGTAGACGGGATCGAAGATGTCGATCGCATACGGCGCGGCGGCCGTGGGCGTCGAGCGCGCGACGAACTGGTCGTAGTTGAAGCGGTACGCATCGACACCCAGCACGAGCGTGTGGCCGATGCCGCCGGTGCTGAACTTGCCGGCCGTTTCGATGCGGCCCTGCAGGTCGTTCGAATGAAACGCGACTTGTCGGTAGCGGCGCCACAGCGTGCGGCCGTCCGGCTGCAACGCGAACGCCTCGGACGAGCGGCCGGACAGGTCGGTGGTGCGCTGCGCGAACCCGGCGTTGACCGACCAGTTCGCATCGACGCGATGCTCGAGCGTGAACTGATGGCCCGTGTTGCGCACGTCGTAGTCGCCGTCGCGCGGCTCGCCGAGGAAACGCGACGCGGGGATCACGCCGAGCTGGCCGCCCACCGCGACCACGCCGCGATCGAGCGGCGCGCGCTGGCGCGCACTCTCGAATTCGTAATGAAGCGTCGTGTCCGCACCGATGTCCCACGTGAACGACGGTGCGAACAGGTAGCGTTTGCTCGACACGGTATCGCGGAAGCTGCCGTTGTTCTCGTTCATCGCGACGAAGCGGTACGCGAGCGATTTCGTGACGGGGCCCGTCGAATCGAGTGTCTGGCGCAACGCGCCGTAGCTGCCGGCCGACACGCCGATGGTGTTCGCGCGAGCGAACTGCGGCTGCTTCGTCGTATAGCTGATGATCCCGCCCGGATCGCCGCGGCCGTACAGCGCGGACGCCGGCCCCTTGAGCACTTCCATGCGCTCGAGGTTGACGGTGTCGCGCGGCACGCTCATCCCGCGATTCCACGAAAAACCGTTGACGAGGTAGTCGGTGCCGGACGTGTTGCCGTCGCCGGCGAAGCCGCGCACCGCGTAGTTGTCCCAAAGACCGCCGAAGTTGTTCTGGCGCGCGACGCCCGCGACCCAGTCGTACAGGTCCTCGCCGCGCGTCGCCGCGACCGTGCGCACGAGTTTCGCATCGACGCTGCTGACCGCGAACGGGATCTCCATCACGTCCGCGTCGCCGCGCGTCGCGCTCGTCGAGTCACGTGTGCGAAACGGCGCGCTCGCGCGCTGCCCCGAGATCTCGATGGTGGGCAGCGTCGCCTCCTGCGCGTCGGCCGTGCCCACGCCGGTCGCGCCGACGACGATGGCCATCGGTGCGGCCGCCCAGTTTCTCCTGCTCATACCTCTCCCTTTCGTGTCGTTCGCGTTCGGGCACGGCGGGCGGCCTTGCGCCGACATTGGTGTTCCAAACAGTACATTTGCGCGGCAATTTAATGCAAATGAGAGGCATTTGCAATCGTAATTTTGAGTGTTGAGGGGGGGAGGTAAACGGTGGGGCGCACGGATGCGAGCGAGGGGATGGGTGGGTTTCCCGAATTGCCGAACGGCGTGGAAACAAACCATGGCGTGGTGACGGCCGGATAGCGCTTTCGTCACGCCTGCGCGAGAAATATGAGTGAAATTGCAGGGGGCACGGCGCCACGCGATGCACGACACCGCGCTCGCCGACGCGCGCCGGCGCCCGTGCGTGTTCAGCTCAATCCGGATCGGCTTTCAGCCCACCCTCGATCCACCGCGCTTCCGACGCGCGAAGATGCGCGCGAATGGCCGTCTGCGCCGCGATCGGATCGCCGGCCTGCAACGCGAGCAGCACGTCCTCGTGCTCGCGCACCGCGGCGGTCCACGTCTGCGGATTCTCCGCATGGCCGCGCATCGCGGCCGCGATCGGGTCGTGGCGGCTGTCGAACAGCTCGCCGACGAAGCGGGTGAGCACCGAGTTGCCGGCGGCTTCCGCGATCAGCATGTGGAACTGCCGGTCGGCTTCGACCGGGGATTTGCCGGCCTCCGCGAGCCGCTTCATGCGCTGCACCGTGCGGCGCAGCCGCTCGAGCATCGCGGCCGTCATCCGCGCGGCGGCCAGGGCCGCGACGCTGCCTTCGACGGCCGCGCGGGCCTGCATCAATTCCGACGGACTGTCGCCGAGCGTGGCCATCGGGCCGACAGCGTCGGCGGCCGTATCGCGCACATACACGCCGGAGCCCATCCGGATCTCGATCTGCCCGCCGATTTCCAGCGCGATCAGCGCCTCGCGAAGCGACGGCCGCGACACGCCGAGCGTCAGCGCCAGCTCGCGCTCGGGCGGGAGCCGCTCGCCGATCGCGAATTCGCCCTGGCGAATCAACGCGACGATCTGGGCCGCGACCGATTGGTAAAGCCGCTTGGGTTCTGTCGTTTTCATCCGAGTGATAGGGATCAATGCGCTTCGGGCGCAAGCGCGTGTCGCGGAGTCTATCACGCCGGACGCATCGCCCCGTGTAGCGGCGCGTTCATCCGGATGTCCGGGTTTTCACTATTGGTAAGATCGGATGTGAATAATTAAATTGGCTTGACCAAAATGGGTTTGGTTGCTGTAATTCATCCAAATTGGACTGACCAGATAGTGCCGAGGTCGATCCATCCCCAGGAGACGCAATGGCAATGCCTCGCAATCTGCCCGGTCAGGCCGCGCAGGACGAACCGGACCGGGAGATCCTGCGTCTGGACGGGATTCGCAAGCGCTTCCCCGGCGTCCTCGCGCTCGACGGGATTCGCCTCGACCTGCGCCGCGGCGAGGTGCATGCGGTGTGCGGCGAGAACGGCGCGGGCAAATCGACGCTGATGAAGATCATCAGCGGCCAGTACCTGCCCGACGACGGCGTCGTTCACTATCGCGGCGCGCCGGTGCGGTTTCATTCGGCCTCCGAAGCGCAGGCGGCCGGCATCTCGATCATTCATCAGGAGCTCAATCTCGTCCCGCACCTGAGCGTGGCGGAGAACCTGTTCCTCGCGCGCGAGCCGCGGCGCGGGCCGTTCGTCGATACGAAGCGCATGAATGCGGAGGCGGCGCGCTGCATCGCGCGCATCGGCCTGAACGTCGCGCCGACGACGAAGGTCGGCGTGCTGTCCATCGCGCAGCAGCAGATGGTCGAGATCGCGAAGGCGCTGTCGCACGATGCGCGCGTGCTGATCATGGACGAACCCACGTCGTCGTTGACCGAAACGGAAACGGTGCAGCTGTTTCGCATCATCGAGGAACTGCGCGCCGATGGCGTGGCGATCCTGTATATCTCGCACCGGCTCGACGAAATGGCGCAGATCGTCGATCGCGTGACGGTGCTGCGCGACGGACGCCACATCTCGACGGACGCTTTCGCCGACGTGAGCATCGACGACATCGTCGCGCGCATGGTCGGACGCACGCTCGACGACGCCTATCCGTCGCGGCAATCGGTGCCGACCGACGAGGTGCTGCTCGACGTGCGGGACCTGCGCCGCGACGGTGTGTTCGGGCCGGTGTCGTTCGCGCTGCGCCGCGGCGAGATCCTCGGTTTCGCGGGCTTGATGGGCGCCGGGCGCACCGAGATCGCCCGCGCGATCTTCGGCGCGGATCGCCCCGACGGCGGCACGATCGCGCTGCACGGCCGGCCCGTGACGATCCGCTCGCCGCGCGAGGCGATCCGGCACGGCATCGCGTATCTGTCGGAGGATCGCAAGAAGGAGGGGCTCGCGCTGCCGATGCCCGTCGCGGCGAACCTCACGCTCGCGAACGTGCGCGGCATCACGTCACGCTTCGGATTCCTGCGCTTCGACGACGAACTCGACGTCGCGCGCCGCTACGTGCAGGACCTCGCGATTCGCACGCCGTCCGTGCACCAGCGCGTCCGAAACCTGTCCGGCGGCAACCAGCAGAAGGTCGTCATCGGCAAATGGCTGTACCGCGGCTCGAAGATCCTGTTCTTCGACGAGCCGACGCGCGGCATCGACGTCGGCGCGAAATTCGCGATCTACGGGCTGATGGACCGGCTCGCCGCCGACGGCGTCGGCGTGGTGCTGATCAGTTCGGAACTGCCCGAACTGCTCGGCATGACCGACCGGATCGCCGTTTTTCACGAAGGTCGATTGACCGCATTTCTCGATACGAAACACACCAGTCAGGAGGAGATCATGCACTACGCGTCGGGGCGTTCCCATGCTTGAAATGACATCCGATCGAAGCCAGGCCGACGAACGCGCGGCGCGACAGCGGCGGCGCGACCTGATCCAGAAGTTCGCGGCGCTGGGCAGTCTCGTCGTGCTCGTGTTCGCGTTCTCGATCTCGAGCGCGGCGTTCTTCTCGGTCGACAACCTGATGACCGTCGGTCTGCAGGTCACGTCGATCGCCTATCTGGGCGTGGCCGCCACCTGCGTGATCATCACGGGCGGCATCGACCTGTCGGTCGGCTCGGTGCTCGCGCTGTCCGGCGTGTGCGCGGCGCTGCTGGTCAAGGCCGG
This sequence comes from Burkholderia sp. COPS, assembly GCF_019425585.1. Lineage (NCBI taxonomy): Bacteria > Pseudomonadati > Pseudomonadota > Betaproteobacteria > Burkholderiales > Burkholderiaceae > Burkholderia > Burkholderia sp. COPS. Next base: position 73,406 of record NZ_WIXR01000002.1, read on the forward strand.
CGTGCCGGTGCCCGCCGCGATGGCGGCCGGCATCCTGGTCGGCGCGCTGTGTGGGCTCGTCAACGGCATCTGCGTGACGCAGATGGGCCTGCCGCCGTTCATCGCGACGCTCGGCATGATGCTCGTCGCGCGCGGCATCGCGCTGCAGATCACCGGCGCGCGGCCGGTATCGGATCTCGGCGATGCGTTCGGCGCGCTCGGCAACGGCGCGCTGCTGCGGATCTCGCGCATCGGCGCGGACGGGTTCCCCGACACGACCTTTCCCGGCATTCCGTATCCGGTCGTGATCATGGTCGTGCTGTTCGTCGTGGTGTCCGTGCTGCTGTCGAGAACGTCGCTCGGCCGCCATATCTACGCGGTCGGGTCGAACGCGGAAGCCGCCCGGCTGTCGGGCGTGAACGTGCAGGGCGTGAAGCTGTTTACCTACGTGCTGTCCGGCGCGCTCGCGGGCGTGACCGGCTGCGTGCTGATGTCGCGGCTCGTCACCGGGCAGCCGAACGAAGGCGTGATGTACGAGCTCGACGCGATCGCCAGTTCGGTCATCGGCGGCACGTCGCTGATGGGCGGCGTCGGCACGATCTCCGGCACGGCGATCGGCGCGTTCGTGATCGGCGTGCTGCGCAACGGCCTGAACATGAACGGCGTGTCGAGCTTCATCCAGCAGATCATCATCGGCGTCGTGATCCTCGGCACGGTGTGGATCGACCAGTTGCGCAATCGCCGGCCCTGACCGGCAGCAAGCAGTCCCTACCAACGAGAAGCGGAGCGAGACATGAACAAATCCATCCTGCTGGCGGCATCGGCGTGCGTGTTCGCGGTGTGCAGCAGCGGCGCGTATGCGGCGGGCGGCGAGATCGCCGTGATCGTCAAGACGGTCAATTCGAACTACTGGCAGAACGTGCAGAAGGGCGCGAAGGCGGCGCTCGACGGCGCCAAGGGTTACACGATGACGTTCCAGGGCCCGGCGGCCGAGTCCGACATCAGCGGGCAGGTCAACATGGTCGACAACGCGGTCACGCGTCACGTGGCGGGCATCGTGCTCGCGCCGTCCGATCCCGATGCGCTCGTGCCCGCGATCAAGAAGGCGTGGGAAGCGCACATTCCCGTCGTGCTGATCGACTCGGCGATCGCGGACGCGGGCAAGCCGTACTACCAGGCATTCCTGTCGACCGACAACGAGAAGGCGGGCGCGCTGTGCGCGAAAGCGCTGATCGACCGCGTCGGGCAGTCCGGCAAGATCGCGATCATGTCGTACGTGCCGGGCGCGGGCTCCGAGGTCAGCCGCGTCGGCGGGTTCCGCAAGTACATCGAGAGCCATTCGAAGCTGCAGGTCGTCGGCCCGTACTACTCGCAATCGCAAATGGCGACCGCGCTGAACCAGACGACCGACGTGCTGTCGGCGAACCCGGACCTGAAGGGCATCTTCGGCGCGAACGAGCCGACCGCGGTCGGCATGGGCCGTGCGCTGAAGCAGTCGGGCAAGGCGGGCAAGGTGGTGGCGATCGGGTTCGACGGCAACGAGGACCTGCAGGGCTTCGTGCGCGACGGCACCGTGCAGGCGATCGCCGTGCAGGGCTCGTGGCAGATGGGGAACCAGGGCGTGCGCACGGCGCTTGACGTGATCGAGCGCAAGCCCGCGCCGAAGCTGATCGATACCGGCGTCGTGATGGTCGACAAGCAGAACCTCGATTCGCAGGCAGCGAAGAATGTCCTGTACTGATCACCCGTGCCGCTTGCACGCATCGAGTCGCCACTCATGAACGCAAACGATACGCGCACCTTGCCGCGCAGCGGGCTGACGGTGTCCGCGCTCGGCCTCGGCTGCTCGCAGCTCGGCGGCCTTTATCGGCCGATGTCGGCGGCCGACGCCGCCGCGCTGGTCGACGCCGCGTGGGCGGCCGGCCTGCGTTATTTCGACACCGCGCCGTATTACGGCTACACGCTGTCCGAGCGGCGCGTGGGGGCGGGGCTCGCCCCGCGCGAGCGCCGCGCGTTCACGCTCAGCACGAAGGTCGGGCGGCTGATGCGCGCCGACGCGAGCGTGCGGCCGGGCGACGACGGCTGGGCCGAGCCGCTGCCGTTCCGGCCCGTCTACGACTACAGCTACGACGGCATCATGCGCTCGCACGACGACAGCCGGCAGCGGCTCGGGCTCGCGCGGATCGACATGCTGTACGTGCACGACATCGGCGCGATGACGCACGGCGATCGTCACGCGCACTACTGGGAACAGTTGACGCGCGGCGGCGGGTTTCGCGCGCTGGATGCGCTGCGCGCCAGCGGCGAGATCGGCGCGTTCGGTCTCGGCGTGAACGAATGGGAAGTCGCGGCCGACGCGCTGAAAGAAGCGGCGCTCGATGCGGTGCTGCTGGCCGGCCGCTACACGCTGCTCGAACAGACGGCGCTCGAACCGCTGCTCGACGCGTGCGCCCGTGACGGGACGGCGATCGTGATCGGCGGCGTGTTCAATTCCGGCCTGCTCGCCGGCAACGGCAAGTTCAACTATGCGGACGCGAGCGCCGACGTGATCGACAAGGCCACGCGGCTCGGCGCGCTGTGCAACCGCTTCGACGTGCCGCTTCCCGCCGCGGCATTGCAGTTTCCGTTCGGTCATCCAGCCGTCGTATCGTGCGTGGTCGGCGCGCGCAGCGTGGCGCAGTTGAAGCAGAACATCGACTGGTTCGAGCGTCCCGCGCCGGCCGAACTGTGGGATGCGCTGCGCGACGAAGGGTTGATCGCGGCGCACGCGCCGGTTCCGGGAGCCCACGCATGACCATGCGCATCGACGCCCATCAGCACTACTGGCGCATCGACGCGCGGGCCGGCAGTTGGCCGCCGGCCGAACTCGATGCGATTCACCGGGATTTCGGTCCCGCCGATCTCGCGCCGCTGCTCGACGCCGCGCGCATCGACACCACCGTCCTCGTGCAATCGCTGCCGAGCGAAGCCGACACGCGCTTTCTGCTCGATCTCGCGAACGAAACGCCGAGCGTCGGCGCGGTGGTCGGCTGGGTCGACCTGAAGGCCGACGACGCACCGGCGCGGATCGCGGCGTTTGCGTCCGCGCCGAAGGCGCGCGGCTTGCGACCGATGCTGCAGGATCTGCCCGACGACGCGTGGATCGACGATCCGCGGCTGGATCGCGCGGTCGCCGCGATGCTCGAGCATGGGCTGCGTTTCGATGCACTGGTGATGCCGCGCCATCTCGATGCGCTGCATGCATTCGCGCGACGCCATCCGGATCTGCCGATCGTGATCGACCATGGCGCGAAGCCGTTCATCGAGCGCGGCGAATGGCAGCCGTGGCTGTCGGCGATGAGCCGGCTCGCCAGCCTGCCGAACCTTCATTGCAAGCTGTCCGGCCTCTGGACGGAGGCAGGGCCGTCGGCCGGCCCGGATGTCGTGCGTGCGCGCACGCGGCCGTATGTCCACGCGCTGGCCGAGCTGTTCGGGCCGACGCGCCTGATGTGGGGCAGCGACTGGCCGGTGCTGCGGCTGGCGTCGGCGTGCGGCGGCTACGGCGAATGGCTGGCCGCGTGCGAGGACGATTGCGCGCGGTTGCTCGGCGCCGCGGCGCTGGACGGCCTCTTCGGCGGCAACGCACACCGCTTCTACCGGATCGACACCGCACGCCACGACGAATGAACCAGAACGAAAGGAACCCGACATGCTCAGCGTGATTTGCGAATCCCCCGGCGTGCTGCGCGTGCAGCAGCGCGAACTGCCCGTGCGCGGCAGCGGCGAAGTACTGTTGCGCGTGCAACGGGTCGGCATTTGCGGCACCGACCTGCATATCTTCACCGGCAACCAGCCGTACCTCGACTATCCGCGCGTGATGGGGCATGAGCTTTCGGCGGTCGTCGTCGAGGCGGAACCCGAGTCGGGGCTCGGCGCCGGCGACGCGGTGTACGTGATGCCGTATCTGTCGTGCGGGCACTGCATCGCCTGTCGGCACGGCAACACGAATTGCTGCGTGAACATCAAGGTGCTCGGCGTGCATCGCGACGGCGCGCTCGCCGAATACCTGAGCGTGCCCGCGCAGTTCGTGCACAAGGCCGACGGCATTTCGCTCGACCAGGCGGCGATGCTGGAATTTCTCGCGATCGGCGCGCATGCGGTGCGGCGCGCGGACGTCCGCGCCGGGCAGCGGGCGCTGGTCGTCGGCGCCGGGCCGATCGGCATGGCCGCGATGATCTTCGCGAAGCTGCGCGGCGCCGATGTCACATGCCTCGACACGCGGGCGGATCGACTGGCGTTTTGCCGGCAACATCTGACGGTCGATGCGACCGTGGAGGTAGGCGCGGATGACGCGGCGCGTCTCGCGGCGTTGACGAACGGCGAGTATTTCGATGCGGTGTTCGACGCCACAGGCAACCTCGATGCGATGAATCGCGGTTTCGAATTCGTCGCGCACGGCGGCAAATACACGTTGATCTCGATCGTGCGCGGGCACGTCGCCTTTTCGGATCCCGAATTCCACAAGCGGGAAACCACGCTGCTCGCGAGCCGCAATGCGACGGCCGAGGATTTCGCGACGGTGCTCGACGCGATGCGCGGGGGGCGTATTCCGGACCGCGCGCTGAACACGCACCGGATGCGGCTCGAAGAGGTGCCGGATGCGCTGCCGCGTTTGCTCGATGCGGGGCAGACCGTCGTGAAGGCGCTCGTCGAATGCTGATCGATCGCATCCGGCACGCGGGGCGCATGCGATGACGCCGCCGATCCTGCAGTTCGGCACGAGCCGCTTCCTGCTCGCGCACGTCGACCTGTTCGTCTCGCAGGCGCTGGACGACGGCAACGCGATGGGCGGCATCGGCATCGTGCAGACGACCGGCAATCCGGCCAGCCGCGCCCGCATCGACGCGCTGCGCGCCACCGGTCGCTATCCGGTGCGGATTCGCGGGCGCGACCGCGGCGGCGTGGTCGACGAAGTCGTCGAGTGCCGCGCCGTGCATCGCGCGTGGGACGCCGAGCACGACTGGGCGGAGATACGCGGTGCCGCGATCGAGACCGTGCGCGTCATCGTGTCGAACACCGGCGACGCAGGGTATCGCGCCGATCCACGCGACACCGTGGACCTGCTGGCCCAGCCGAAGCACGCACCGCACGGCTTTCCGGCGAAGCTGCTGGCGCTGCTGCATGCGCGCTGGCAGGTGCGGCCCGATGACGGCGTCTCCATCCTGCCTTGCGAACTGGTGACGAACAACGGCGACACGCTGCGCGACATCGTGCTGGACCTCGCGAGCCGGTGGCGGCTGCCCGACGCGTTCGCGGACTATCTGGGCAACCGCTGCGTATGGGTCAACTCGCTCGTCGACCGCATCGTGTCCGAGCCGCTTCATCCGGTCGGCGCGATCGCGGAGCCCTACGCGTTATGGGCGATCGAGCGGCGTGCCGGCATGGCGCTGCCGTGCACGCATGCTCAGGTCGTCGTCACCGACGATTTGCGCAGCCACGAGCGCCTGAAGCTGTTCTTCCTCAATCTCGGGCACAGCTGGCTCGCGGAGCAGTGGCTCGCGGCGGGGCGCGACGCATCGGAAACGGTGCTGGACGCGATGAACGATGCGCGGTTGCGCGACGGTCTCGAAGCCGTGTGGCGCGATGAAGTCGCGCCGGTATTCGTGGCGCTGGGCTTGCGCGAAACGGCGGAAAGCTACGTCGACAGCGTGCGCGAGCGCTTTCTCAATCCGTTTCTCGCGCATCGCATCGCCGATATCGCGGTCAACCATCGCGAGAAGGTCGCGCGACGGATCGAGCCGCTGCTCGCGCTCGCCGATTCGCTGGCGCTGGCGGCCGAACAACCGCGGTTGCGGCAGCTCGTCGCCCGCTACGAACCGGTGGCCGCAACGACAGGGAGAAGACCATCGTGAAGCAACCGACCATCGTGATCCTTCACGGCAACGACAACGTGGCCGTCGCACTCGATGCGCTGGCGCCGGACGTGCCGATCGACGTGCATGGCGCACCGCTGCGGCCGGCGGCCGCGATACCGGCCGGCCACAAGATCGCCATCACGCCGATCGCGCGCGGCGACGCGATCGTCAAATGCGGGCAGCCGATCGGCGTCGCGCTGCGGGACATCGCCGCGGGCGAGCACGTGCACGTGCACAACGTCGGGATGCCCGAGCGGCATGCGCACGACGACGGGCCGGCGGGCGACACGCACGACGTTCCGGCCGATCGCCGCGATACCTTCGACGGATTCGTGCGTCCCGACGGCAGCGTGGGGACCCGCAACTACGTTGGCGTGATCGCGAGCGTCAACTGTTCTGCGAGTGTCTGTCATGCGATCGCCGATGCATACCGGCACGGCGCGCTCGACGCGTTCGGCCATGTCGACGGCGTCGTCGCGATCACCCATCAGAGCGGCTGCGGCATGTCGGCGACCGGCGACGGCATCGAACTGCTGCGGCGCACGCTCGTCGGCTATGCGCGCAACCCGAATTTCGCCGGCGTGCTGCTCGTCGGCCTCGGTTGCGAGGTCAACCAGGTCGGCGCGCTCGCGCAACGGATCGACGCGGCGGCACCTGGCACCGTGCGCACGCTGGTGATCCAGGACGAAGGCGGCGTGCGCAACACCGTGGCCAAAGGCGTGTCGATCGTGCGCGAGTTGCTGGAGGCGGCCGACGGCGCGCGTCGCAGCGCCGTGCCGGCCTCGCGGCTGACGGTCGGCCTGCAATGCGGCGGCTCCGACGGCTACTCGGGCATCACCGCGAATCCGGCGCTCGGCGCGGCCGTCGATCTGCTGGTCCGCAACGGCGGCACCGCGATTCTGTCCGAGACGCCCGAGATCTACGGCGCCGAGCATCTGCTGATCGCGCGGGCGGCGTCGCGCGACGTGGCCGAGCGTCTGCTCGGCAGGTTGCAGTGGTGGGAGCGTTACGTCGCCGACAACGGCGGCGAAATGAACAACAACCCGTCGCCCGGCAACCTCGCCGGCGGCATCACGACGATTCTCGAGAAATCGCTCGGCGCGGTGTCGAAGGGCGGCCGTTCGCCGCTGCGCGCGGTCTACGACTATGCGGAGCCGGTGCGGCAAGCGGGGCTCGTGTTCATGGATACGCCCGGTTACGACCCGGTGTCGGCCACCGGGCAGATCGCCGGCGGCGCGAATCTCGTGTGCTTCACGACGGGCCGCGGTTCGGTCTTCGGCTCGAAGCCGGTGCCGACGATCAAGATCGCGACGACGACCGGCCTGTACGAGCGGATGCAATCGGACATGGATTTCGACAGCGGCGGGATCGTCGCCGGTTCGCTCTCGGTCGGCGAAGCGGGCGAGCGGCTGTTCCGGCTGATGCTCGACATTGCCTCCGGACGACGATCGCGCAGCGAGGACAACGGCATCGGCGAACGCGAGTTCGTGCCGTGGCTGCGCGGCGCGGTCATGTGACGCGAAAGGCGACGTGCGACCGCGTGCGCAATCGGACAGCGAAGGAGAAGCCGCGATGGAAACCCGCATGAGCGAGCCGGCGATCGGCGACATCGGTCAGGATGGCTCACTGTCTGAACTGGAGAAGGGCTTGCTCGGCGAGGCGCTGCGCTTGCTCGCCGAGACGCGCGCACGGGCGCTCGAACTCTGTGTCGAGGTGAGCCGGCGGCAGGGCGGCGGGCGCCGACCTACGCGCCGGCCATGCGCGCGTCGAGCCGGAACAACGAGACGGCCTCGGCAAGCCGGTTTCCCTGTTCCTCGAGCGACTTCGAGGCGGCGGCCGCCTGCTCGACGAGCGCCGCATTCTGCTGGGTGACCTCGTCCATTTGCGTAATGGCGAGATTGACCTGCTCGATGCCGCGGCTCTGTTCGCTCGACGCCGCGGCGATCTCGCCCATGATGTCGGTCACGCGCGAGATCGCATGCGTGACCTCGCTCATCGTATCGCCCGCGTTGTTCGCGATATGCGAGCCGTCCTCGATTTTCCGGACCGATTGCGAGATCAGCTCGCGAATTTCCTTCGCGGCGCTCGACGAACGCTGCGCAAGACTTCTGACTTCGCTTGCCACCACCGCGAAGCCGCGGCCCTGTTCGCCGGCGCGGGCAGCCTCCACGGCCGCGTTGAGCGCGAGGATGTTGGTCTGGAACGCGATCCCTTCGATGATCCCGGTGATCTCGGCGATCTTGGCGGAGCTTGCGCTGATGTCGGTCATCGTGTCGACCATCAGGCCGACCGCCGAGCTCCCGCGCTGCGCGACCTCCGATGCGTTGTTGGCCAAGCCGCTCGCCTGTTGCGCATTGTCGGCGTTCAGGCGCACTGTGGAGGTCAGTTGCTCCATGCTCGACGCGGTTTCCTGCAACGACGCGGCCTGCTGTTCGGTGCGGGACGACAGGTCCTGGTTGCCGGACGCGATTTCGCCGGCGCCGGTCGCGACGTTGCCCGATGCGGTACGGACTTCCGAGATCAGGCGGATCAGGTTCGCCTGCATGTCGCGCATCGAAGCCAGTACGCTGCCGGCCGGCGCGGCGCCGGTCGTGGCTTCGGCGCCGAGATTGCCGGCGGCGATATGGCCGGCGATATCGCTGAGCACGGCAGGCTCCGTGCCCAGCGAGCGCAGTAGGCCGCGGGTGATGAAGAGGCCCGAGAGCGCGGCCGCGGCGGCGGCGGCGATGCAGATCGCGATCAGCATCAGGCGTCGCGAGGTATAACGGTCGTCTGATTCCTTCACCAGCTGAGCGGCCCGCGCGCGCGAGTACGTCGCATACGTGTCGGTGGCCGCGACGAGCTGGGCCAGCAGCGGTCGGCACTGTTCGTTGATCATCGTGATCGCCTGATCGCGCCGGTTGTTCGCCGCTGCGTCGACGATGGCGCGCGCCACGGGGCCGTACTGCGCCTCGACCGCCCCGATTTGCCGAACCAGTTCGCGCGCCTTGTCGGATGCGCCGCTGCCCTCGCGGACCGCATTCGTCAGTTCGCCCATCAGCGCGCCGACTTCGCGGTCGGCCTGCAGCGCCGCTTCCTTCTCGATGTCCGCGTCGCGCGGGCTGGCCGCGAGAACCTGGTTGCGGGCGGCGATCGCGCGCCGGTCGACCGCGAAGCGAATCTTGTCGGCCAGGTTCGCGCGGGCGTTGGTGCCGTTGACATAGTCGTCGAATGCCGCGTTCGCGTTGCCGAGCGAGACGATGCCGACGACGGAGACGAGCACGACCGTGCACGTAAGCAGTCCGAAAGCCATGATCAGCTTCGTGCGAACGGTTAATCGTCGATCGTTCATGGGAGGAATCCGGTTGTGGTTATCAAATAGATTTCCTGATTAACGGAATGGTGAAGGAACAGTTTAGGGCCGGCGCTGCGGGGCAATCGTTTGCGGGTTGCCTGTCGTCAAAATAAATCCGACCGCGATCCGCATTCGTCACGCCGAGCCGGAGAACGGCGCCGTTTTCGCCCGCCGCAACGGGTTTCCGCGTTCGCGCTTCGCGCGATAGCGCCGCCGTGTCGCTCTCCGCATGCAGGTGCCGGCCGCGGTCCTCCCGGCATCGCACCACTTCCCGCCTCCGGTGCTGTTAAACGGATCAGGGTCGCCTTCTTCAGCGATCCCATTTCAATCACGCGGTAACGGAAACCGAAGTCATCATGCTGTCATCAATTCGTGCACGGGTACTTGCGACGTGTGTCGCCATCGTCGCGGCGGCGCTGGTCGGCGTGATGACGAACGCGGCCTTCAAGCACATCCTGATGGTGCGCGACGCGCTCACGGACGTCTCGAGCGGCAGCGGCGACCTGACGAAGCGCCTGCCGGCCGACGGCGCGGACGAAGCCGCGCAGATCGCGCGAGAGTTCAACGCGTTCGCCGAGAAGATCGAGGGCGGCTCCGGGCTCGTGCAGACGGCCGGTGCGACGATGGACGAAATCGTCGACGGCGTGCGCAACATCACGAGCGTGATCGCCGAAATCAGCGTCGCCGCGAAGGAGCAGAGCACGGGGCTCGAGCAGGTGAATCAGGCGGTGTCGCAGCTCGACGATACGACGCAGCAGAACGCGGCGCTGGTCGAGCAATCGGCGGCGGCCGCGACGTCGCTGCGCGAGCAGGCGGCCCGGCTCGCGCAGACGGTCGGCGAGTTCAAGCTCGCGGAGCGCGCGGTGGCGGCGTGACGGTTTGATTGACGGGGCCCGCGGGCCCCGGTTTCATACGGCGCGGCGAAGCCAGTCCGGCTGGCGCACCCGCCGACGACGGGCGGGATTTCGTTCGTATCCTGCACCGGTCCGCTGTACGTCGCCCACGCCGTGGCTGACCGTGATCGATCGCGGGCGGGCGGGCCGGTATCGCTGCCGTTCCGCTCAGGCAAGCAGCCCGCGTGCCGCCAGATTCGCATACAGCGCGCGCACGCCGAAGGTCCACGGCGCGATCTCCGTGCAAAGCCGCACGGTGTTGACGAGTGCGCCGAGCGCGGGCGTGGAGATCGTGACGCGGTCGCCGAGGTGATGCGTGAATCCGCCGCCGGGCGCGTCGCGATCCTGGATCGGTGAGAACATCGTGCCGAGGAACAGCATGAAGCCGTCCGGATACTGGTGATGCGCGCCGCAGGTCTGTGCGACGAGGTCGGCCGGGTCGCGGCTGATCTCGCGCATGTGGCTGATGCCGTCGAGTACGAAGCCGTCGTCCGCGCCTTCGACGCGCAGCGACACACTGCATTGCCGCACGCTGTCGAGCGTGAAGCCGTCGTCGAACAGCCGCACGAACGGGCCGATCGCGCACGAGCCGTTGTTGTCCTTGCATTTGCCGAGCAGCAGCGCCGAACGGCCTTCGATGTCGCGCAGGTTCACGTCGTTGCCGAGCGTCGCGCCCACCGGCCTGCCGTCACGGGCGACCGCCAGCACGATCTCCGGTTCCGGGTTGTTCCACACCGACACGGGCAGCAGCCCCACGTCCGCGCCGAAGCCGACCGCCGACATCGGCTGCGCCTTGGAGAACACCTCCGCATCCGGGCCGATGCCGACTTCCATGTATTGCGACCATGCGCCGCGGCGTTCGAGCTCAGCCTTCAGGCGCAGCGCGGCTTCCGAGCCCGGCACGATCTTCGATAGATCGGTGCCGATGGTCGCGGCGATGGTGTCGCGAACCTCCCGCGCTTTGGCCGGATCGCCGCCCGCCTGTTCCTCGATCACGCGTTCGATCAGGCTGACCGCAAAGGTCACGCCGCACGCCTTGATCGCCTGCACGTCGCACGGCGCGAGCAGGTGCGTCGCGCCCGGCGTGCCGTCCAGCGCGGCCTGCAACAACGGCTCGACACGGCCGAGCGAATCGCCGGCAGCGGTGCGGGCGATGGCGACTGCATCGGGGCGATCGAACAGGTCGGCGGTGGTCGGCACGGTGCGCGTGATGTCGAACACTTCGCCGCCGCGCACGGCGACGACGCTCGGGCCCGCGTGGGCGCCGTCGTGCCGCCAGACGCGGCCGATCAGCAGCGCGTGGTCGAGGTCGTGCGGCAGGCAATCGGAAACGGAAGGCGTATGCATGGTCAGCTCGGCAAGAGTCGGGGGCGGTGGGGTCAGTGCGAATGGCGCGGGTTGCCGCGCTGCTCGATCACCTTCAGGTACAGCGTGGCCGGTTCGAGGCAGCCGCCGGTGGACAACTGGCCGACGAACCGGCGATAGAGTTCCTGCCACGGCGTTTGCGCCTGCGGCACGGTGAAGCTTTCGGTTTCGCGGCGGCGCGCGAGTTCGTCCTCGTCGACGAGCACGTCGACGCTGCGGCGATTCAGGTCCACGCGCACGCGATCGTTCGTGCGCAGCAGCGCGAGGCCGCCGCCGACCGCCGCTTCCGGCGACATGTTCAGGATCGACGGGCTGGCCGATGTGCCGCTCTGGCGTCCGTCACCCATGCACGGCAGCGACGTCACGCCGCGCTTCACCAGTTCGGCGGGCGGCGCCATGTTCACGACTTCGGAACTGCCCGGGTAGCCGACCGTGCCGCAGCCGCGGATCACGAGGATGCAGCGCTCGTCGATGTTCAGCGCGGGATCGTTGATGCGCGCGTGATAGTCCTCGGGGCCGTCGAACACGATCGCGCGCGCCTCGAACGTATTCTCCGCGCCCGGCTCGGACAGGTAGGTGCGGCGGAACGCGTCGCCCACCACCGACATCTTCATGATCGCGCTGTCGAAGAAGTTGCCCGACAGCACCATGAAGCCGGCGCCATGCTTGAGCGGCGCGTCGGGCGTGCGGATCACGTCGCGGTCGGCGTCCTGCGCGGTGTCGGCGATCTCGCCGATCGCGCGACCCGATACGGTCAGGCAGTCGCGCCGCAGCAGCCCGGCCGAATCGAGCTGGCGCAGCACGGCGGGCACGCCGCCGGCGCGGTGGAAGCTCTCGCCGAGGTATTCCCCGGCCGGCATGCAGTTGACGAGCAGCGGCACCGATTCACCCAGGCGCTGCCAGTCGTCCAGGCTCAGTTCGACGCCCATGTGGCGTGCTATCGCGATCAGGTGCGGCGGGCAGTTGGTCGATGCGCCGAGCGCGGAGGCCACGACGATCGCATTCTCGAATGCCGCGCGCGTCATGATTGTCGACGGGCGCAGGTCTTCGCGAACGAGCTCGACCGCGCGCTTGCCGGTCGCGTAAGCCATCTGGCCGCGCTCGCGATAGGCGGCGGGAATGCTCGCGCAGCCGGGCAGCGACATGCCCAGCGCCTCGGCGAGGCTGTTCATCGACAGCGCGGTGCCCATGGTGTTGCAATGGCCGATCGACGGCGACGAGGCCGTGGTCAGCTGCATGAAGCCTTCGTAGTCGATCTCGCCCGCCGCGAGCAGGTTGCGCGCATGCCAGATCACCGTGCCCGAGCCGACCCGCTTGCCCTCGTGCCAGCCGTCGAGCATCGGGCCGCCCGACAGCACGATCGCGGGCATGTCGACGGTGGCGGCCGCCATCAGGCACGCGGGCGTGGTCTTGTCGCAGCCGGTCGTCAGCACCACACCGTCCAGCGGAAAGCCGTGCAGCACTTCCACCAGCCCGAGGTACGCGAGATTGCGGTCGAGCGCGGCGGTGGGCCGGCGGCTTTGCTCGGCGAGCGGATGCACGGGGAACTCCATCGGAATGCCGCCCGCGTCGCGGATGCCCGCCTTGGTGCGTTCGGCCAGCTCGATGTGGTGGCGGTTGCACGGCGCGAGATCGCTGCCCGTCTGCGCAATGCCGATAATGGGGCGGCCCGACTGCAGTTCCTCGCGCGTCAACCCGTAGTTCATGAAGCGCTCGACATAGAGTGCCGTCATGTCCGCGTGCGCGGGGTCGTCGAACCATTCCTGGCTGCGCAGGCGGCGAGGGGTGTGTGACATGGCAGGCTGTCTCCTGAGGGGCCTTTGTCATTTTGCGTGCCGGATGGTACCGGTAACATCGTTTGGATGTTAGCACGGGTTTTTTGCGCAGCGGAAGGGATTTCGTGCGCAGGTGGCGAAGGTGAGGGCAGGGGGGCGGTACGAAGCCGCGCGTCGGGATGCGTGCGGCCGTCGGCCCGTCAGGCGCTTTCCCGCGCGATGATCGTGTAGTCGATACGGATGCTTTTCGATTCGGTCCGCTCGCCGCCGTCACGCGCTTGCAGCGCCGCCAGCAACGCTTCGCCCGTGCGCTGCCCGATGCCGTACGCGTCGACCGATACGGTCGTGATGGTCGGATGGCAGCAGGTCGCCACTTCGAAGTTTCCGAAGCCGGCCACGGCGATGTCGGCCGGCACGGCGAGCCCGCGCCGGTGACACTCCATGATCGCGCCGAACGCCGACATGTCGCTCACGCACATCACCGCGTCGGTATCCGGCCATTGCTCCAGCAGCGCGGCCATCGCAGGCCCGCCGTGGCTCATCGTGATCGGCGATTCGCCCAGCCGCACGACGCGCGGTTCGCCCAGCCCCTGCGCCTTGATCTCCGCCTGGTAGCCCTTGAGCCGGTCCAGGCCGCGGCGATCCAGTTCGCTCGCGCCGACCAGAAAGCCGATGCGCCGGTAACCGCGCTCGGCCAGGTGGCGCACCATCGCACGGGCGGCGCGCACGTTCGAGAAGCCGACGGCGGTGTCGATCGGGCGCGTCGGCAGGTCCCACATCTCGACCACCGGAATCGCCGAGCGCTCCAATACCTTCCGCGTCGCATCGGTGTGCTGCGACCCCGTCAGCGCGATGCAGCGCGGCTGGTGTCGCAGCATCGACCGGACGAGCCGTTCTTCCCGTTCGAGGTCGTAGTCGGTATCGCCGAGCAGCAGTTGCAAACCATGCGGCTCGAGCGCATCGGTCAGGCCGCGCACGGTGTCCGAGAAGTTGGAACTCGACAGCGACGGCACCAGCACCGCGACGAATTCCGAGCGCCCCGACGACAGCGCACCGGCAGCGGCATCCGCCACGTAGCCGAGCTGGTCGATGGCCTCGCAGACCCGTGCGCGCGTCTCGGCGGCCACGCTGTGGCCGGCGAGCACGCGCGACACCGTCATCTTCGATACGCCGGCGAGGCGCGCTACGTCGGACATGCGGGGCGGCCCGGCGGGCCGGACGGCGGTGGGACTGGGCATCGGAATCGCGATCGGGAGAAGGCCGGAAAGGCTACATCATACCGGTGCGGCATACCGCGCAAGCGCGGTCGCGGCGTGCTCGTCGCGGTGAGAGTCGCACTAGGGGAAACCACGCGTCCGGCGGCACTTGTACACGCCTGTGCCGCATGCTACCTTCGAATGTGTTACCGGTATCAGATTGCCGATCGCTCCCGTCGCCTCGTCGGCTTTTTTTGGGTCCCGGATGTTACCGGTAACATCGATGCACGCAGCGCACGCGACGGTACGAAGAAGATCGACACAATCAGGAGACAGACCGATGCCATCCCTTACGCAGGCCGCTGCCGCACCGGCCGCGGCCGACTCGTCCGAAGACGCCCTTTACCGCAAGGTCATGCGGCGCATCCTGCCGTTGCTGCTGCTCTGTTACGTCGTGGCCTACCTGGACCGCGTCAACGTGGGCTTCGCGAAGCTGCAGATGCTCGACGACCTGAACCTGAGCGACGGCGTCTATGCGCTCGGCGCCAGCATCTTCTTCTGGGGCTATTTCCTGTTCGAGATGCCCAGCAACCTGCTGCTGCACCGCTACGGCGCGCGCTTCTGGGTCGCGCGGATCATGATCACGTGGGGCATCGTGTCGTCGTCGATGGCGTTCATCGTGCCGCTCGCGCACTTCTTCCACGTGCAGACGACCACGATGTTCTACACGCTGCGCTTCCTGCTGGGGCTGTGCGAAGCGGGTTTTTTCCCGGGCGTCATCCTGTACCTGAACTACTGGTTCCCGGCGCGGCGCCAGAGCGTGGCGATGTCGGGCTTCCTGGTCGCGATCCCGCTGAGCCTGACGCTCGGCAGCGTGCTGTCCGGCTGGCTGATGGAGCAGACGCACGGCTTGTCGGGCATGAGCGGCTGGCAATGGATGCTGCTGCTCGAAGGGCTGCCGTCGATCGTGGTGGCGTTCATCGTGCTGGCCTGCCTCGGCGACGGCCCGCAGACGGCGAAGTGGCTGTCCGCCGACGAAAAGGCGGTGCTGTCGCGCAACCTCGAATCCGAGGCCGCGCACAAGTCGCACAGCATCGGCGCCGCGCTGCGCAGCCCGCGCGTCTGGTTGCTCACCTTCATCCTGCTGACGTTCAATACCGGTTTCTACGGGCTGGCCTTCTGGCTGCCGTCGATCATCCGCGCGTCGGGCGTGCACAGCCCGCTGCACATCGGCGTGCTGACGGCCATTCCGTACCTGACGGCGATCTTCGCGATGGTGTGGAACGCGTCGCACTCGCGCAAGACCGGCGAACGCCGCCTGCATGCGGCGATTCCCGCGCTGATCGGCGGCGTCTTCCTGATCCTGAGCGCGGCGTTCGCGCACAACGTGGCGCTGTCGATCGTATTCCTGACCATTGCCACCTGCGGCATCCTCGCGCTGATGCCGATCTACTGGACCTTTCCGGGGCAGATCCTGTCCGGCACGGCCGCGGCCGCCGGCATCGCACTGATCAACTCGGTGGGGAACCTGTCCGGCTTCACGGGCTCGATGATCACCGGCGTCGCCAAGCAGATGACCGGCAACATCAACAACGGGACTTATGCGCTGGGGGCTTGCCTGCTGGTCAGCTGCGTGTTGATCGCGTCGATTCCGCGCGATATCCTGCGGCCGCCGGTGGGGCGGTAGGGCGTTGGCGCGACGTTACGTCCGGCCGGGGCGGGGGCATCGCGCCGCCTCGGCGCCGGATGCATCACGTCACGCGGATCGATCTTGTGTGAGTTCGCTCGACCACCACACGCGGAATTCCGGCTGCTTCCAGCCAGGGACGCCCGGCGGACTCCGCTTTCTCGTGAGCGGCCGTCATGCGTCCTCCAGTGCGAAGCGCACCTTGTCCCCGAGCGTGCGCAACCGGTCGACAGGTTCGTTTGAAAACACGAAACGGACGTACTGCTCGCCGTGGGCGACCCCCCATCCGGTCATGGCCGTCGCACATACGCCCCGGCGCAGCAACCGTTCCGACATCTGCGATCCGGTCAGACCGAAATCGGCGACGCGCAGCAGCATCGACCAGCCGCCCGCCGGCATGCCGAACGGGAGCCCCGACAGTTCGGCGGCGACTGTGTCCCGCCGTCTCTCGAGTTCGCTCACGTAGCCAGGCAGATCGGATGCGGAATGTTCGAGCGCAACCGCCGCGGCCTCCTGGGCTATGCCGACCGGTACCACGACATTGGCGAGCGACACGGCCACCAGATCCGGAATCAGCCATTCCGGCGCGACGATCCAGCCGACCCGCCAGCCGATCATGCGCAACTCTTTCGACGCCGCGCCGACCGTGACCGTACGCTCGGCCATGCCGGGCAGGCCGGCGGGATGGATGACCGTGCGTCCGTCGAAAAGCAGCCGTTCCATCGCGCTGTCGAGGATCAGCAGCAGATCGTTCTGCACGCACAGGCTCGCGATCAGTTGCCAGTCGGACGCATCGAAGAAGCCGCCCGAAGGCATCGACGGCGACATCAGGAGCATGGCCCGCGTTTTCGGACCGATTGCTGCCCGCAGCGCGGCCTGATCCAGCTTCCATTCGCCGCCCGGCGTGAAGGTGAGCGGGACTTGCTTGGGCACGCCGCCCGCCAGGCGGATGCGGTTCAGCAGACCGGCGTACGTCGGATCGGTGACGATGACTTCGTCGCCCGTCTCGACGGTGGCGAGCAGCGTATTCAGAATGCCGGAGAGCCCGCCCGCCGACACCACCACCTGGTCGGCCGTGAAGCGCTGCCCCGAAAGCGCCGACACGTGGGCGGCAGCGCTCGCGCGCAGCCGATCCTGACCGACGAAGGGCAAATAGGAGTTGGCCGAGTCTCGCTGGATGGCTTCTCGGGTGAAGGCGAGCGCTTCCGAAGTGGGTGGGAGGTCGGTATCGAGATTTTCGAGTCGCAAAAGGTCGACGTCGGCATGATCGGCGATCGACCCCATGCGATCGACGCCGATGCCGGCAATGTGCTGCAGACGGACAGGGCGGTGGTGGCGCATCGGACCTCCGGGTTTGTTACAATTTAATAGATAATCTATGCATGGTGGTCGGGATGAATTTGGAAGTCAAGGAGGATCGCTCGCTGGCCGATCGGATCGCCAGCGCATTGGCGGACCGCATCATCTCGGGCGTCATCGCGCCGGGGGAGTGGCTGCGTCAGGACCACATCGCGGCAGAGTTCGGCGCGAGTCATGTGCCGGTACGCGAGGCGTTCAGACGGCTGGAAGCGCAGGGGTTGGCCGTGGTGGAACCGCGACGGGGCGTGCGGGCGGCGCCGCTCGAGCCGGCGGACGTGCTTGAAATGGCGAAGATGCGTGCGGCTTTCGAGGCGCTGGCGCTGCGCGAGGCGATTCCCGCGCTCGACGCACGGGCGCTGGAGGAACTCGATGCGATCCTCGATCAGGAGGCCGCGGCGCGCGGCATAGCCGTGCTGGGCACGCTGAACCTGAGGTTTCATCGGGCGTTGACCGCGCCGTGCGGGATGCCGCGGCTCGTCGCCGCGATCGGCGACATGCATCGGGCCAGTTCACGGCATCTGTATGCGACGTGGCAGCAACTCGACTGGCAGGATCGCTCGAACGACGAACATCGGGACATCGTTCGGGCGATACGCGAGGGGAATGTCGACGCGGCGTGTGCGGCGCTGTCCGCGCATATTCTGGCTGCGGGGGATGCGCTGGCTCAGGCGTTGCGTGGGCGGTAGGGATGTGGGTCAGGCCGGGGGCGTCGACCGGTCCAAAAGGCTGGTTTGGGGAATGGCTAGCGTCTTCTCCGGGGCGGCCATAGTCAGACGCGTCGGACGGTATCCGGCCATCAGCTGTCGTCCGACTCGAGGCCGCGAACGGCTGGTCTAGGCTGGACAGAGTCATTCACGATCGAGTTCTCGAATGACCTCTGCGATCGGCGCATGCCATACTTCGCAGCAGAAAGGCGTTCGCTGAGTCAGCAGCATGCCTCTCTGGCGCCGGACGCACCGGGTGATGCTGACGCCGTTCCCTTGATCCATGGTGGCATCAACTATCCAATCCGATTCCATGGCCCCGAAAGAGCCCAAAAAGCCGAATCCATCCACCGCTGTATCTCCTGCAACGGCGCCGGCGGAAGGCGAACGCCGAGCACTCCGTGGATATATCGGCCAATATGAGCGGGCAGGCGCTGCCATCTACGCAGCGCTCGAGCGCGACGAGCTGCTCTGGATCGGCGTCGCCGACCGCAACGCGGGTATTGCCGACGATCTGGTACTTGGCTTCGATGGATTGGTCGTCGGCCACCAGTTCAAGACGTCCAAGTTCCCGCGAACCTTCACTGTTGAGACGCTGTTTACTGGCGCCAATGGCCTCTGGAAGCCCCTTGTTCATGCTTGGCAATGCCTGCGCAAGGACAACCCGGGAAGCCGTGTCGAGATTCGCTTGGTCATCAACGATTTTCCATCGACTACTGACAAGCCAGGCGACGGCATACCGCCCCACAGCGCGGCATTTCTTGAAGAGCTCCAGCAGCATACACATCGGTCGCTGGCGGATTGGTACACGCCGGAATGGAGTCGACTGATCGATCACCTACGCCGGGAAGCTAACCTGAGTGATGGCGACTTCGAACAGTTCTTGCACAGCCTCCGTGTGCTGTACGGAGCTGCGGCGGACTTCATCCAATCGCACAAGCTGAACGCCGAGCAGGCACGACAGGCATCCGAGATTGCCAGCGTACTGCCGAAGCTGGTCGTCGACGCACGCGATAAGGACAGGTGGACGCGTGACGAACTGCTTCGTGAGCTTGGCTGGCGCGATCCCGCCAAGACGCTGCTCATCCATCGGTTTCCGGTCGGTGCCTATGTCCAGCGCAACCGCGACACTGAGGTCAAGCTACTAGCCGCGCTGCAAGCCACCGGCCAGGGCTACGTCTCACTCATAGGTCCGCCTGGATCCGGAAAATCCACTCTCCTGCAGGTCGCGCTAGCCACCCAAGCAAATATTCGGCTCGTCCGTTACCTGGCGTACGTGCCGGGCGCTGCGCAGGGTGTGGGTCGCGGAGAGGCCGACAACTTTCTGACCGATGTCGGCACGCAGCTGCGCAACAGCGGTTTGATTGGACTGCGTCTTCGCGATGACTCGCTGCATGAGCGACGCGAACAGTTCGGCGTCCTGGTGCGGCAGGCTGGGGAACGCTTCAACCGCGACGGCATCCGAACGATCATAGTCGTCGACGGGCTTGACCATGTGCCTCGCGAAGAGCGGCCGACCAATTCGCTGCTGGGCGAGCTACCCCTTCCCGCGGCTATCCCAAATGGGGTTGTGTTCGTCCTCGGCACGCAGCGGCTGGATCTCGCGAATCTGAAGCCCGCCGTTAAGGAACAAGCAGAGAAGTGCGAGCGGCTGGTCGTCATGAGCCCCCTCGGCCGCGAGGAGGTCGCCCGGATGGCGGATGCGCTTGGTCTGCCTACCGACATTCCGCGATTGGAGCTAAGCAAGCTTACGCATGGCCACCCGCTGGCAACGCGCTACTTGATTCAGGCACTGATGCACGCGGACGAAGTCGGCCGCAAGCATCTGCTCAGTGGCGCGATGCCGTTCGAAGGCGACATTGAGACCGTGTATACCGCCGCCTGGCGCGAAATCGCAAGCGACAGCGATGCCATGGACGTGCTGGGCTTCATCGCCCGGGCCGAGGCGCCCTTGGACCTGCGGCTGCTGGCCACGATGGTCAAGGAGTCCGCGATTGAACGCGCCTTAGTCGTTGCACGGCACCTGCTCCGCAGTTCACCCCAGGGATGGAGCGTTTTCCACAACAGCTTCAGGTTGTTCGTCATCGCTCAACCGCGAACCCGCCTCGGAAGTGTTGACGCCGAATATTCCCAACGCGCGTATCGCGACCTCGCCGAGCTGGCGAAGAACGCGCCGCAGGAATCGGCGCAGCGATGGCTCGAGCTGCGCTACCGTGCCCGTGCCGGCGACGGTGCCGATGTACTTGCACTGGCGATGCCCGCTGGCTTCAGGCGGCAACTGGCAGACGGGCGTTCTATTGCCGAGATCCACGCCGATATCAGGCTGGCTCTGCTAGCAGTACGTGGAATGCACGATGCAACCGCCTTCACACGACTACTGCTGTGTCGTGATGAAGTGGACCGGCGCGAAACAGCCCTTGAGTATGCCAATCAGCTTCCGCTTGCGATGCTGGCGGTCGGGGACATAGATTCAGCCCTTTCTTTCGTGCAGTACTTCCCCACCCAGGGCTACGAGGTTGTCGACGACCTGTTGAAGCGAGGCGACTTTGAGCGCGCGAAGGAGCTGTTTGAAAGCCTCGAGCCACTGTCGCAGCTCCATACGTCCAAGTTCCAGAACCACGGGCACGACCACAACATCAAGGAATTCGAGAGGTGGGCGAGGCGCGCCATCCATTTCCGAGACACAGAGCAGATCCAGACAGCGATTGACCATCTCGCCGCAGAGGGGCTACGCCAGCCCGAAAGGCCTGATCCAGAAACTGTCGCCGCGCTGCGCCGGCATTTGAGGAGAGAAGCCGCAGAGGCGACGCTCCTTCAGGAAATCGACGCCGATCCACAAGAACTTTGCCGCAAGCTCGGGGTAACCGACGAGGACAAGCCGTCTGTGATGGCTCACGCAGGGCTTGTGGCAAATCAGCGCTGCGACGTCGCACAAGCACTTGCCTTGTTTGACGTCGCAATCACCCTTCCTGGCTTCGGAGAGGTGCCCAACGGCTACCGCCGCCGTATGGCACTGATTGCGTTCCAAGCTGGCCGTCGTGACCTAGCCGAGGCCCTGTTCGACAAGTTGATCGCACCGATGATCTCCATGTGCGACGAAGAGGTGGACCTGGCTGGGCTCGGTTATCTGGTCGGCGCGGTGATGCATCACGCGAGACTTTGCACGCTGCTAAACAAGCCGCTGCCAACCGCGACGCAGTCGAAGCACTCCTTCCTACATCCGTTCCAGCAGCACGCGTCGACGATAGGCGTGCTTATAGGTCGCGCCGGTGTCGACAACGCGACCGTGCAGGCTGGCAGCATCCAGGCCGAAGCCCGCGCTGCCCTTGGGTACGTGCTACGTCTGACGTCAGAAGGTGGCAGCGAGGCATATCGTATCCGGCAGGCCTTCAAAGCGGTCCCCGTGCTGGCGCAAGCGCTGCTTAGGCTCGGCGCCAAGTGTGGCGAGGATGAGTACCGCGCCGTACTCCGAGAAATCGATGCAGCCATCGCCTCATCGATGCTTGGGGACACGGCATACCTTCGGCGCCGGCTGGCCGTCGATGCGTATCGGGTTGACGGTGACCGCGAGGGGGCCGCCGACCGGCTCAACGCCCTCGTGACGGAGCTCCAAGAGAGTACGCCGAGCGCACAGATTGACGGATTGGCGGATCTGGCCATCGCGTTGGCTGCGGTCGGGGAAGTAGGGCGGGCGAAGCAGTTGCTGGCGGCAGTTCCCGAGCAATGCCTTGGTTACGCGCTGGCTCCCAAAAAAGACCCACAGTATGCAATCTGGCGAGATATCCTGGTCCTTGCAAACACCGCTGATCCAGAGAGCCGAGTCAAACGGGTCTCAAGCTTGATGCGCCAGGTGGGCGGCATGACCGAAACGGAAGGGTCGTCGGCCGCGCATCGCCTGACGATGTCGCTCATTGAAGAAGCGATGCAGGTCGGGCCTCGCTTCGGCTTCGAGGTGTCAAAGACGCTGGCGGATTGGCATCTCATTGGTTGGCCGAACCGGATCGACCTACTCATGATGGGGATGGTCCGGCGAAGCCCTGACCTCGTCTTGCCTTGCGCTACAGTCTGGTGCGGGCTCTGCCTACCGTTCTACATGGAGCCGTACTACCGGGATCCGTATCACGTCGGTGACTTCATTGACAGCGCCGCCAACGCTGCAGGCCCTGGCCAGATTGAGCCGCTCACGCAGATGCTATTGGAGGCGATCGAAGTAGCAAGCAGAGCACACGAGAGGGCAGGACTGCTCCAGCGCCTTCGCAGCGCGGCCGGAAGACATGGGTTCTCGACCTCGGAGCTTGAAGTCGCTGTAGCCCGATGGATGTCAGAAGCGCCGGAACCTCGACACTCGTATACGCCCAGCAAGTACGACTCGGAGGCCACCCTCGAGGAGCTTGAACGCGCGTTTGAAGCGGATGGCGACAAGCTGGACTACAACGCGCCGTACCGTTTCAGAGATCTGGCCGAGAAAGCTCCGCTTCATTTAGTGCGGAGGATCTTTGAGCGTTGGCAGGTCTTGCGGGACGACACGCGCTGCCGCTTCCTGATGGTGAAACGGTTGGCCGCGGCGGGTGAGGTCGAGTACGCCAAGAATCTGATTCAGGGCTACGAGACAAGCAAGGAACCCTGGAGCTCCTGGAGCCAATGGATGGGCGGAGGCAAGTTCTTCTACTTTGAGGCGAAGAAGCTCTTGGAGGGACCATCCACGTCCCCTGTCGCCTTCGACAACATCGTCGACTCAGTGACAGCGGGCGAGGAGAATACCCAGTCGTTGCTTACAGAGCTGGATTCGATATTGCCAGTAATTAGCGCGACGCCGGACTGGCCTGCCATATGGTCACTGCTCGAGGAGCAGATAGCCTGCACTCGCGAGTTCCAGCTGGGACGGTCATTCCAGCCGAGCGAGCTGCCGCTCAGCGACACGGATCTTCTGGAGGACTTGCTGCACTTTGCCTATCGGCTGCCCGTTACCGAAGTTCAGCGACACGCACGCAACTGCACGCTGCGCTTGGCAGGGCAAGCCGGACACGGTCTAGCTTTGTTCAAGTCCCTTATGCGGCGACTTCTAACCGGCGATTCCGATGCCCCCCTGCAAGCGCTCGGAACGCTGCTGGCCGTTGACAGCGCGGACCTCGCACCTGAGCTGGGCACTGCCGTGGCTGCGTTGGTCAGTCACCGCGATATTTCGGTGGCAGAGTCAGCCGCGCTCTTGTCGCATCGGTGGGGGGCGGCAGTCTCCGTGGACGCGAAGCCACTGCCGCTCTTCTATAGCCTCGAACTGGAGGCCCCCTCAGAGGGCGACCACGCCTTCAAGGACGAGAGAACTGGTGCGATGCGAGTCGAGTCGCTGCTTGGCTGGACTGAGATGCTGCGCTCGACAGCACAGCACCTTGCGCACGCTGCAGGCATCGACGAGATGACAATCCGCCGACGTGCGGCGATGCTCATCCAAGACTGGGGCGGACTTGACGCATTCGGGCCTTCTGGTGTCAAAAGGCTTGAGGCTCAGCTTCGCGCCCTTGACATGCAGATCACATACCTGAAGCCTCATGCCTACATTGCCATTACCGCCCTTCGCCATGTCGCGGGAGAGCTGCGGTTGGCAGGCAGGCTAAACGGCCGCGACAGGCCGACGCTGTTGGAGCGTTTGGGTTGCCCTCTTCCGCCTCGGCCGCTGAAGTTCCCACAAGTGCGCCCCGAATGGATTCGCATGCCGCTCTTTGACCGACATGTGGGTTGGTCCGAGCGAGAGACGAAGTGGGTTGACGAGGTCGACAGCGACGTTGCTTCCTTTCCGGCACACCACGATGGTCAAGTCGTGGCTGAGGTGTCGCGTTTCAAAATTTTCAAGCCACGCCAATCAGAGCATCGCCTCTATCGATTTCGAGCACCCTCGGCACAAACCGACAGGGAAGACTTCGATCAGTGCTATGCCACGTTTCCACTCGCTGTCTGGCTAGGCAAGCATGTCGCCCTCGATAATGAACTGGCGCCAACGCTGGTAAGACGAGTTGTTTGCTCTGTGGACATGGGCTTTGACGCAGCGGCCTATCCGTTCGCGTTGTGCCCGAACTGGGTGAAGAGGCTTCGTTGGCGCACCCATGACGAAGAACCGAGCGTCTTCCTCAACGCGAACGGGGCTGTAGTCGCAAAGCTCTATTGGTGGCGTGACGCTGGCCCAGTTGACATCGATGCGGAGTCTCTGTGGGGCGAGGGTAGCTACCTCGTTCTGACGTCGACAGGCCTCGAACAGCTCACCGCTACCAGTGGGAAGCTGGCCCTGGTCATCAACGTGTTTGCGAGTAGGCAGATCAAGCAGCCAAGCCGCCACGGGCAATCTCTCCTAAAGACGGCGAAAAACAGCTACTCAGTCTAAGCCGTCCACATTCAGCTGACCGCGATCGCCGCACAGCGGACCTTGATGGATGGAGCGCGAGTGACTGCAATGGGTCGTTTCGAGCCATTCGCGGCCGTGTCCAGGTCTTCATTCCGCCCGACGGCTCACGACACCCTGCGCCGCATCCCCCGCACCTGCAGCCAGATGGCGGATATCAGGAAATAAAGCGCACCCACTCCCGCATAACCCGCGATCTTAACGATCGCCGGCGGCATCGGCGCATGGCTTTGCAAAATGAAGAACAACCCGGCCAGCGCCGATTGCGCGCCGCTCAGCACCATCACCCACTGCGCGCCGGCCTGCTTCCAGCGCCGCACGGCGGTGCCGAGCTGCAGCGCGCCGGACAGAATCGCCCACACGCCGAACACCGCGAGTACCGCGGGCAGGCCCGCATTCAACGCCGGAAATACCGCCAGTGTCGTGACGGTGCTGATCGCGACGTTGACCGCCTGCGTGCGGTTTGCCGCCATCCCGCCGCTGCGGGACAGGTCGACGAAATTGGCGAGCGCATCCCAGGCCGGATAAACGACCAGCAGGACCGCCGCGCCGGCCGCGCTCTGCCGGCCGACGGAAAACGCCAGCGCGACCCAGATCAGCGAGAACACCGCCCGGGAAAAGTAGTACCGCTTCAGCCAGTGTTCGTCGGCCAGGGCGCGGAATTCAGGGTAGCGATCAGTCATTTGCACTCCTTTTACATCGAAACGTCGTTCCGGCCGGCACGCAGGATGTCCGCCCTGCGGATTCGGATGCGGCGCCGGCCGGATCTCCAGTGCGCCGAGTATCGCAATCGTCCGCGCCTGCCGCCATCGGTCAGATGTCCGATGGCGAAGTCCGCGGGGCGCTCCGCAGAGATGCGAGCGAACATCGCACCGTGTTGGCCCCGGGGCGCCCGCCCGACGCGCATGCCCCTGCACGCCGCGACGCCGTCGCGTATGATCGTTTTCCCGTCCTCGCGAATCTCTCCGCCCACCCGATGCCCGACGCCGAAGCCCGTCACGCCCCGCTGCGCATAGTCGACGCCGTACGCGCGCTGGCCTTCATCGGCGATCTCAGCATGGGCCAGCCGACCGACCATTCGCCGCGCACCGGCTGGCTGGCGGCGCAGCTCGCGCACGCGGCACGATTCGATGCATCGGTGTGCGACACGGCTCGCGAGGTGGCGCTGTTGCGCTGGTCGGGCTGCACGGCGAACGCGGCAGGTTTCGCGCAAGTATTCGGCGATGACGTCGCGATCCGCGCCGCGATGCTCGAGAGCCGGCCCGGCATGGCTGAAGCGATCGGCGGCGCGGGTGTCGCGCTGATCCCGCTCGCGCAGATTCACTGCGAAGTCTCGGGCGAGGTCGCGCGAATACTCGGTCTGTCCAGCGCGACGGAAACCGCGCTGCGGCACATTTTCGAAACCTGGGACGGCAACGGGCTGCCTGCGCGGCTCGAACGCGGACAGGTGCCGCCCGCCGTGTCGATCGTCGCGCTGGCGGGCGATCTGGACGTGCTCAGCCGCACGTACGGCATCGAACAGACCCTCGACTTGATCGGCCAGCGCGCGGGGTCACGTTATCCGGCCGTGCTCGTCGAGACGGCTGCGCGCGACGCACGGCGCTGGCTGGCGGCGCTCGAGCACATGGCGCCCGCCGACCTGGACGCCGCGTTGGCCACGCCGGACATGCAGGGCGCGACGTCCGCCGAATTGATTGCGGACGTCATCGATCTGAAACTGCCGTGGATGACGGGTTTTTCGCGTTCGGTCGCGGCGACGGCGGCCGCCTGTTACGGCCGTCTGTCGCCGGACGAGGCCGCGCGCGAACGCGTGTACCGGGCCGGACTGATTCATGGCATCGGCCGGGCCGCGGTGCCGAACGACGTGTGGAATCTGCCGACGCGGCTGCCTGCGAGCGCATGGGAAAAGGTGCGACTCGTTCCGTACTGGACCGAGCGCGCCGGCAGGCAGACCGGCGCGCTCGGCGAAGCCGCGGTGCTTGCTTCGTATGCCTACGAGCGGCAGGACGGTTCGGGCTATTTCCGCGGCGCGCGCGATGCGGCGCTGACGCTCGAAGCGCGCGTGCTGGCGGCGTCGCTGGCGTGGGTCGCGTTGCGCTCGGCGCGTCCGTGGCGCGCGGCGCTGAGCGATGCAGCCGCCGCCGGCCAGTTGCAGGAAGAAGCGGCGTGCGGCCGGCTATGCGGCGAAGTGGTGGCCGCGCTCGTGACGGGCGGGGCGCCCGTGCCCCGGCGCATCGCCGTGGGCGCGTCGGCCGTCGGCCCGCGCTTGTCCGCGCGGGAAATCGACGTCCTGCGGGCAATCTCCCGCGGTGCGAGCAACAAGCAGGTCGCGCAGGCGCTCGCGATGAGTCCGAGCACGGTGCGCACCCATGTCGAGAAGGCGTTCCGCAAGCTCGAATGTTCGACGCGCGCCGCGGCGACCCTCAAGGCGTCGGCGCTGGGGCTGCTCTGACGCGCTCCGCGACGCGGATTCGCTTTCGTGTGTGCGCGGACGGCCCGTCGGGCCGGCGCGACCTTTGACGCTCCGCCTGTCCGGTGGCTTACCCCGCGTATCGAAGATGGCGGTTGCACCATTCAAGTCGGCCAGTCGTTGATCCGTTCCCTGCGATTCGAGGCTGTCGCGTCGGTGTCGGCCCAACCGTACCCCAACGCCGCGATTGCGAAGTAGACGGCACCGACGGCTTCGCAGGAAAGCAGCGTGCCGGCCAGCGCCATTCGCGCTCCACCCGAGACCGTTTGCGCCGGCGCGTCGGCGTGTTTCCCGCGATGCAGTGCGGTGCCGATCCGAAACAGGCCCGACACGATAGCGAGCACGCCGAACGCACGCGGCAGGCCGCTCGCCAATGCGACGATGAAGATCTGACGTCCCGACATTGCAGTGATCCTCCCGGTCCGGTATCGCGTGACGGTTGCCTATCCTGACACCCGATCGTTCGCGGCGCCATCGGACAAGTGACCGATGGCGCCGGCCGAAACCGATGCATGGCGGCGCGCGATCACCGCTACGACCCGCGCGAGAACACGTCCGTGATGAGCCGATCGGGTTCGATGTCGGTGAACGCATCGATATCTGCCATGACGTCTGCCGTCTCCGCGGACGCGAACGCAGCGTCCAGCGCCGCACTGTCCTTGAAACGGCACATCGCCACGACGATCAGTTCGCTATCCTCACGTGCCGGAAAGAAAGCGTCGATAGCGTCGAGCCCGTACGGCTTCCAGGATTTTTCCACCAGCGGAATGTGTTGTTCGACGTAGTAACGGGCATCGAATCGCGTGCCCGCGGCTCGGCGATAGGAGACGATGAAATACACGAAGAACCTCCAGGTCGGACTGACGCGGCGATGAATGTCGGTACGGGAAAATACGGGCAAATACAAACGATCACGGCCGTTCGCGTTCGGGGCCGAAGCCCGGACGCGCGGCGGCCCGCATCGACGTGTGCGCGGCGCCCGCCCGTGCAAGCGAGATGCCCAGCGCGGCGCCCACGGCGAGGAACACCGAAATCGACAGCAGTGCGACGATGAACGCATGCGCGATGGCCGCCGGATCGTGGCGCGTGCCGAGCGTCGTATAGAAAATGCCGCCGATGATCGCCACGCTCAGCGACGTGCTGACCTGCAGCGTCGAGCTGGCGATGCCGGCGATCATGCCGGACAGCGCCGGTGCGACGCGCCCCGTCACCATGCGCATCAGCGTCGGCAGCGCGAGACCTTGTCCGAAACCGATGACGAAGAGCACGACGGCGAGCGGCGCGGCCGCGAGCGGCATCCCGATCGGCGTGGCATCGATCAACCACGCGAGGCCGACGAGCCCGACGATCTCCAGACTCATGCCGAACGGATTGACGTAAGCGCCGATGACACGCGTGCAGGCAGGCGTCGACAACGGGCCGAGCAGGAACCCGACGCCGAACGGCAAGAACACGAGGCCCGCGCTCAGTGCGTCGACGTGCAACGCATTCTGCAGATACACCGAGAACAGCAGGAAGAACGCGCCGATCGAGTACAGCAGCAGCGCGATCAGCAACGCGCGGCCGAGCCCCGGTGCGCGCAGCGCGGCCGGATCGAGCAGCGGTGCGCCGCCGCGGCTGCCCAGCCGGCGCTCGTAGCGCCAGAAGAACCCGGCGAGGGCCGGCACCGCGAGCAGCGACACCCATGCCCATACGGGCCAGCCTGCTTCGCGCCCCTCGATCAGCGGCACGATCAGCGCGCCCAGCGTCAGCATCGACAGCGCCGTGCCGCCGAGGTCGAGCTTGCGCGCATGCTGCGCACGCGTTTCCTTCAGCAGCGGAATCCCGAACAGGACGACCAGAATCGCCAGCGGCAGGTTGACGAGGAAGATCGTGCGCCAGCCCAGATTCAACAGATTCAGCGAGATCAGGATCCCGCCCAGCGCCTGCCCGACCACGGCGGCGAGGCCGAATACCGCGCCGTACAAGCTGAGCGCGAGCGGCTTTTCCGATTCGGGGAAGATCGCCTGGATCGAAGCGAGCGCCTGCGGCGCCATGACCGCGGCCGTCACGCCCTGCAACGCGCGGCCGACGATGAGCGTCCACGGCGAACTGGCGAGACCGCACAGCGTCGAGGCGATCGCGAAGCCGATCAACCCGAGGAAAAACACGCGGCCGCGGCCGAACAGGTCGCCCAATCGCCCGCCGGTGATCAGCGTCACCGCGTACAGGCCCGCATACGATGAAATGACGAGTTGCTCGGCCGACGACGAGGCGCCCAGTTCTGTGCGGATCGACGGCAGCGCGACGTTGACGATGAAGAAATCCAGCGGCGGCAGGAACGCGCCGACGAGCAGGACCGCAAACATCGCCCAGCGGCGCGGGTCGGGTGATACGGGGTCATTCCGTGACATGGATGGCTCTCCATACGGAACCAATCGGTTCCAAATTGGGTAAAAAAATATCAGTCGAGGATGCGCATCGTGCGGTCGACCAGCGCGAGCATGTCCTGCTCGGACACGCCGGTTTTGCCCAGCACGCGCATGCCCTCGATCTGGCAGACGAGCAAACGCGCCAGCACCTGTTCGTCCTGCTCGGCGATCTCGCCGCTCGCCTGGCCACGGACGATCGCACCGGCATAGAGCTGTTGCAGCCGCCGGAACATGCGCCCGGTGCGCTCCGCGACATCCGCGTCGCGCGCGGCAAGTTCCGTGGTCATCGCGACCGCGAGACATCCGCGCCGGCCCGCCTCGCCGACGGACAGGCGCGCATAGCGCAGCAGCGAATCGCGAATCGCATCCTTGACGGCGCCGGGCTGCGACAGAATGTCCGCGGTCGCCTTGAGCCCGTCGGCCATGTACAGGTCGAGCGCCGCCAGCAGCAGCGCCTTCTTGTCGCCGAACGCCTTGTACAGGCTGCCGCGCGACAGGCCGGTGCCGGCCATCAGGTCGGGCAGGGACGCGCCTTCGTATCCGCGGTCCCAGAAAACGTCCATCGCGTCGCGCGCGGCATCGCCAAGTTCGAATTCGCGTGGGCGGCCCACGCCAGCCGGATTTGCCATTGACCAGTGTCGCAAACGATGCGGTGCCAAAAGTTGGATGCATTATATGGACCGATCGGTTCCGATGTCAACGCGTGCCTGACGACGGGGCGCGGCGAGGGCCGCCTCGCGGACGGCCCGGATTCATCCGATCAGTCGAGCCCGCCCTGGCACAGGTACTTGATCGACAGATAATCGTCGAGCCCGTAGCGCGAGCCCTCGCGACCATAACCCGACTCCTTCACGCCGCCGAACGGTGCGGCCTCGCTCGCGAGCGCGCCTTCGTTGATCCCGACGATGCCCGTTTCGAGCCGTGCCGACACGCGCGCGATGCGCCGCACGTCCTGCGTGTAGAAATACGCGGCGAGCCCGAACGGCGTGTCGTTCGCGGCATCGACCGCTTCGTCCTCGGTGTCGAAGCGAAACAGCGCGGCGACCGGGCCGAAGGTTTCCTCGCAGGTCAGCTGCATGTCGGCGGTGGCGTCGGCGAGCACCGTCGGTGCGTAATAGTTCGCACCGAGTTCGACCAGACGCTTGCCGCCGGCGAGCACGCGCGCGCCGCGCTCGATGGCGTCGCCGACGTGGCGGGCAATCTTGTCCACTGCGCGCGCGTTGATCATCGGGCCGATCTGCGCGGCAGGGTCGGTCGCCGGCGCGACCTTCAGCGCGGCGACGCGCGTGGCGAGCTTCGCGGCGAATGCGTCGTAGACGCCGGCCTGCACGTAGACGCGATTCGGCGACACGCACGTCTGCCCGCCGTTGCGGAACTTGGCGGCCATCAGCCCGTCGACCGCTGCATCGAGCTCGGCGTCGTCGAACACGATGAACGGCGCGTTGCCGCCGAGCTCCAGCGACAGCTTCTTCAACGTCGCCGCCGATTCGCGCGCGAGCAGCTTGCCGACAGGCGTCGAGCCGGTGAACGTGATCTTGCGCACGCGGCCGTCGGCGAGCCAGTCGGCCACCGCATCGATGCCCCGTTCGCGCGATGCGGCGATCAGGTTCAGCACCCCGGGCGGCACGCCGGCTTCCTGCGCGAGAAACGCGAGCGCGAGCGCGGTCAGCGGCGTGTCCTCCGCCGGTTTCGCGACCACCGTGCAGCCGGCCGCGAGGGCGGGCGCGATCTTGCGCGCGATCATCGCGAGCGGGAAGTTCCACGGCGTGATCGCGGCGACGATGCCGATCGGCTCCTTCACCGCGCTCAGCCGCTTGCCGCGCTGCTGCTGCGGAATCAGGTCGCCATACGTGCGTGTCGCTTCCTCGGCGAACCACAGCACGTACGACGCGCCGTATGCGACTTCACCGCGCGCTTCCGCGAGCGGTTTGCCCTGTTCGCGCGACATCAGTTTCGCGAGATCGTCGGTATGCGCGACGATCGCGGCATGCCATGCGCGCAGGATCGCCGCCCGTTCGCGGGCGGGGGTCGCGCGCCATGCGGGCAGCGCGCGTGCGGCCGCGTCCGTCGCGGCGCGCGCGTCGGCGGCGCCGCTGTCGGGTGCGTGTGCGACGATGTCGAGCGTCGCGGGATCGACGACGTCGAAGCGACGGCCGTCGAGCGCGTCGCGCCACGTTCCGTCGATCAGGTTGGCGGTGCGAACGAGTTCGGTTCGGGACAGCGTAAGCGGCATGACAGGTCCTTGGAGGAAGCGGATCGGCGAAGGCGAAGGCGCGGGCGCGCGACTACCCCGCGCGGACAGCACGTTGCCGCGTTCGCGGGTGCCGCAGGCCGCCCGTCAGTGACGTTCGCCGAACAGCGATTCGAGCGGGTAGTGCCGTTTGACGAACGGCGATTTGATGATCACGTAACTGAAATACTTCTCGATGCCGATGTTCTGCTCGAGCAGCCCTTCGACGATCGTCTGGTAATGGCTGACGCTGCGCGTGATGAACTTCAGCAGATAGTCGTAGCCGCCGCTCGCGAGGTGGCATTCGACGATCTCGTCGACGTTGCGGATCGCCGCGACGAAGCGGTCGAAGTCCTCGCGCCGGTGGTCGGCCAGCGTGACCTCGGTGAACACGACCTGCACGTCGCCGAGCTTCTCGAGCTGGATGTGCGCGCCGTAGCCGCCGATGTAGCCGGCCTTCTCGAGCCGCTTCACGCGGATCAGGCAGGGGCTCGGCGACAGCCCGACCGCATCCGCCAGCTCGACGTTGGTCATGCGGCCGCGCTTCTGCAACTGGGAGAGGATGCGCAGGTCGATGCGATCCAGCTTGCTGTCCGTCATGTTCACGTGAGTCGGAAAAAATGGAATGTCCGGTTACTTTAGAGTCGAACGATGGCCGCCACAAGCCCGGCTTTCCCTTGGCCGGTCAGGCCGGCTGCGCGTGCGCGGCGTCGAGGGCGCGCTGCACGCCCGGATCGGCCAGCACGTCGTCGAGCGTCTTGCGCACGCGTTCGAACATCAGGTCGAACTCGCCCGCGGTGAAGCTCAGTGCCGGCGCGAAGCCGAGCACGCCGTCGCCGAACGCGCGAAACACCACGCCGTTCGCGTAGGCGGCCGCCGCGATCTTGTCCGGCACGTTCAGCGTCGCGTCGAAGCGCGTCTTGTGCGCCTTGTCGGCGACCAGCTCGAGTGCGCCGAGCAGGCCGGCCGACCGCGCGTCGCCGACGAGCGGATGCGCGCGCAGCGCATCGAGCCCCGCCGCGAAGCGCGGCGCCAGCGCCTGGCCGTTCGCGAGCAGTCCGCCTTCGTGATAGAGCTTCAGCACCTCGAGGCCGATCGTCGCGCTGACCGGGTGCGCGGAATACGTATGACCGTGCCCGACCGCGGCCGACTCGGCACGGCTGCCCGCGATCCCTTCGTAGACTTCGTCGGACATCAGCACCGCGCCCATCGGCGCATAGCCGGCCGTCAGCCCCTTCGCGACGGTCATCAGGTCCGGATCGACCTGTTCGGTCTCGCACGCGAACAGCGGGCCCGTGCGGCCGAAGCCGGTGATCACCTCGTCGGCGACGAACAGGATGCCGAGGCGCCGGCACGCGTCGCGCATCGCCTTCAGCCAGCCGGCCGGCGGCACGATCACGCCGCCGGAACCCTGCACGGGTTCGCAGAAGAACGCGGCGACGTTGTCGGCACCGAGTTCGGCAACCTTGGCTTCCAGCGCGGCCACCGACGCGGCGATCAGCGCCTGCGGATCGCCGCCGAGCGGATGGCGGTACGGGTAGGGCGACGGAATGTGGTGCTGGTCCGCGCGCGGCAGGTCGAAATGGCGGTGGAACGCGGGCAGCGCGGTGAGGCCCGCGCCGACCGACGACGAGCCGTGATAACCGCGCTCGAGCGCAATCATCTGCTTCTTCGACGGGCGGCCGGTCGCGTTGAAATAGTGCGTGATGAAGCGGATCGCGGAATCGACCGCGTCCGAGCCGCCGAGCGTGAAGTACACGCGGTTCAGCGACGGCGGCGCGAGCGCCGCGAGCCGTTCGGCCAGCTCGATCGCGGGCTGCGAGCCGAAATGGAAATAACCGGTCGCGTAGGGCAGTTTCGCCAACTGGCTGGCGGCGGCCTTCACGATGCTGTCGCGGCCGTAGCCGACGTTGACGCACCACAGGCCCGAGAACGCATCGAGCAGCGTGTGGCCCGCGGCGTCGCGCAGGAACACGCCGTCGGCGGATTCGAGCACGGTGACGCCGCGCGCCTCGTGCGCACGATAGTTGACGACGGGGTGGATCAGGTGTTGACGATCAGCTTCGATCAGCGCGGCGTGGTTCATGGCAGGGCGGGACTCTCGTCGGGTGTCAGCGATGAGTTCATGCTACCGGGCGAGCCATCCTCATGCGTTTTCAATTTGCAGTCTGAAACATACGAACGCGGCGTTTGTGCGGGGCGCTGCGGCATTTTCTGCTGCGCGCCCCGCCGGCCCGGGCGCACGCGTCAGTAGCCGCGCGCGCGATCGACGACGCCGATCATCGGCTGCCCCGCGCGATGGCGCGCGAGGTTCGCGAGCACGGCCTCGACCGCGGTGTCCGGCCGCGTCGCGCTCGCGATGTGCGGCGTGATCCGGATGCGCGGATGCGTCCAGAACGGATGGCCGGCCGGCAATGGTTCGGGGTCCGTTACGTCGAGGATCGCGCTGTCGAGCCGCCCGCTCGCGAGCCCCGCGAGCAGCGCGGTTTCGTCGAGCTGCGGGCCGCGCCCGACCTGCACGAGCGACGCGCCCGCCGGCAGCGCATCGAACACGCGTGCGCCGAGCAGCCCGCGCGTATCGTCGGTGAGCGGGAGCAGGCAGATCAGGATGTCGGTGCGGGCGAGGAACGCGTCGAGTGCCGCGTCGCCCGCGTAGCAGTCGATGCCGTCGAGCGTGCGCGGCGTGCGGCTCCAGCCGGCGCACGGGAAGCCGAAGCGGCGCAGCGTATCGAGCACGGCCTGGCCGAGCGTGCCGAGCCCGAGCACGCCGACGCGCCGCGACGCGGCCGCGCGCACCGGCTGCTCGCGCCACACTTGCGCGCGCTGCTGCGCCGCGTAGTCGAGCAGGTCGCGGTGGATCGTCAGCACGGCCTGCGTCACGTACTCGACCATGCCTTCGACGATGCCCGGCTCGATCATCCGCACGACCGGGATATGCGCCGGCACGCGCGACAGGTCGAACTGATCGATGCCGGCGCCGACCGAGAACACGACTTCGAGATTCGGCAGCAGCGTGGCCGGATCGTCGGGCGGCTGCCACGCGGCGAGATAACGGACGGCTTCAGGATCGCCGAGGTCCGGCCAGATCCGGAACGGCAGCTCGGGCGCCTGCTGCGCGAAGCGCTGTGCCCATTGCGCACCGCGCACCGGGTCGGCCTTGTAGAGAAAGCTCATCGTGGGTACCGCTCAACCGAGGGCCTGGTTCACGATCGCGAACGCCCGCAGCGCCGGGTCGCGCGCGGGCGTTGCGCCGCGCGCCATCGCGACGACGGTATCGACGCGCGGCAGCCCGAGCCCCTGCAACCAGTCGGACAGCCCGCTGTCGCCCGGCACGTCGAGCCGCACGAACTTCCCTTCGTGCAGCGCGAGCCAGTGGCTGATCAGCGCCTGCGCGCGCTGCGCGTCCGGCGCGACCACCGGGCCGATCGCATGGCCGCGGCCGAAGCGTCGGAACAGCGCGAAGCCGAGCAGTTCGCCGTCGCGATCGAGGGCGATGCCGTTCGCGACGCCGAGCAGCGCCTCGATCACCTCGTCGCGTCGATAACCCGCGGCCCGCGACGCGAGCGCGGCAAGTCGCGGGCCGTCGTTTGCGCCGATGGGCCGCAGGCGCTCGCCGGGCGGCAGCGATATCAGCGGCGGCTGGAAGGCGGCACCCTGGTGCTGGTCGATCGTATCGATCACCTCGAACGCGAATTTCGCGTACAGCGGCTCGCCGGCCGGCGTCGCGTGCAGAAAAATGGTTCGCGTGCCGAAGCTGTCGACCACGCGGGTGAGCAGTTCGCGCCCGATGCCGCGGCCCTGGTGCTCGGGCGACACGATGACCATGCCGAGCGATGCGTGCGCTTCGCCGAAGCGCCAGCCGAGCGCGGTACCGACGATGCCGGTTTCGTCCTCGGCGACGAAGCCGTCGCCGAGCTGGAGCACGAAGCGCCAGTCGTCGAGCCGGTGCGGCCACTTGACTGCTTCCGACAGACGATGCGCGGCGGGCAGGTCGGTTTCGGCGAACCGACGATAGATAAGCGTGCGGGAAGGGTTGAGATCGGACACGCTGGACTCCGGATGGGTAGGAATGACATATCGACTCTGCCAGCGACACCGCGGCACGGATAGGATGATTCGCCTGTTTTCCGGCGACGGCGGGCGGTCGCGCAAGATCGACGCAAACCGGCTCGATCGGCGCGTGCGAACGCGCGGATCGTGCCGCCGCGGCCCGTCAATCCGACAGCGCCTGCTGTGGGAACGGCACTACGATGAAAGCACCGGTGTCGCGGCCGCTTGCCGGCGAGCCGCCCCGCCGGTGCGGCGGGGCCGCGCCGGCAAGCGCCGCAGATCGTGCTGCCCGCGCCGCGCAACACGCGGCGATTCTGCGTTTTGGGCGGCGTCGAACGACGTGCGCCGGGTTTTTTGCCCTGATTCAATTTCGTACCACCCCAGCCCGTCCCCGGCCCTGCCGGGGCTTCACACCGACAGGACGTCACCATGATCCAATTTGAACCGAAGTACATCACGTTCGACTGCTACGGCACGCTGACCCGCTTCCAGATGGCGGACCTGGCGCGCGAGATCTACGCGGACCGGCTCTCGCCGGTCGCGATGGAGGATTTCGTGCGTGCGTTCGCCGCTTACCGGCTCGACGAGGTACTCGGCGCGTGGAAGCCGTACCGCGACGTCGTCGTCAACGCGATCCGGCGCACCTGCACGCGCGTCGGCGTGAAGTTCGACGAGGCCGAGGCCGAGCGCTTCTATCATGCGGTGCCGACGTGGGGCCCGCATCCGGACGTGCCGGCGGGTCTGTCGCGGCTCGCGACGAAGTACAAGCTCGTGATCCTGTCGAACGCGATGGACGAGCAGATCATGAGCAACGTCGACAAGCTCGGCGCGCCGTTCCATGCGGTGTTCACCGCGCAGCAGGCGCAGTCGTACAAGCCGCGGATGCAGGGCTTCGAGTACATGTTCGGCAAGCTCGGCTGCAAGCCCGAGGACGTGCTGCACGTGTCGTCGAGCCTGCGCTACGACCTGATGACGGCCGAGGATCTGGGCATCAAGCACAAGGCGTTCGTCAATCGCGGCCACGAGCCGGGCACGCCGTTCTACAACTATTACGAAGTGTCGGATATCGGCCATCTCGCGACGCAGCTCGGCCTGTAAGCCGCCGGGGCCGGCCGATCCATCGTGCGACGGGACGCGGCCGCGATGCCGGCGCGCCCCGTCACGCGTTCGATCAGCGTACGAAACGAGGGTAATTACCGATATCGAGTCGTTCAAGGCGGGGCCACCCCGGCCGATATATGTACCGAACGGTTAATATTTCGAGGCCCTCGCATGAAGTTGTCCACCAAACTGCTGATGCTCGTCGCCGCGGCGCTGCTCGGCGTCGTCCTGCTCGCCGCGTTGTCGCTGCACACGCTGCGCGACGCGCTGATCGACAGCCGCCGCGAAGAGATCGTCATTCTGCTGACCAAGGCCGAGCATCTGGTCGATTCGTATCGCGCGCTGCAGACGAGCGGCACGCTCACGCAGGAGCAGGCGCAGCAGCAGGCCAAGGCCGCGCTGGCCGCGCTCAACGCGAATTCGAAGAGCTACTTCTGGGTCACGACGTCCGACGGCGTCAACCTCGTGCACCCGAACGCGAAATTCATCGGCACGCGCGCGAAAGGCAACCGCACGACCAGCGGCATGACCGACAGCGAGGCGTACCGCGCGGGGATGGCGCAGGCGCATTTCGCGCTCGTCGACGTGCTGATCAAGCGTAGCCCGGACGCGGACCTGGAGCCGAAGCTGCAGGGCGTGGTCGCGATTCCGGACTGGAACTGGTGGATCGGCACCGGATTTTTCTACGACGACATCAACGCGGCGTTTGGCCGGCTCGCGATGGTGCTCGGCGCCGTCGCGCTCGTCATCGCCGCGACGCTTGCGGCCATCGCCTGGGGCGTGCTGCGCAGCGTCAGGCGCACGCTGGGCGGCGAGCCCGCGCATGCGACGCAGATCGCCGCCCGCATCGCGGCCGGCGAACTGGACGTGCAGTTCGATACGGCGCACGCCGCGCCCGGCAGCCTGCTCGTCGCGCTCGGCGACATGAAGGCGCGGCTGACCGACACCATCGCCGAGATCCAGACCACGACCCACTCGATCGCCACCGGCACCGGCGAGATCGCGCAAGGCAACCTGGATCTGTCGCAGCGCACGGAGCAGCAGGCCGCGTCGCTGCAGGAAACGGCGGCGAGCATGGAGCAGATCACGTCCACGGTCAAACAGAACGCCGACAACGCGCGCCAGGCGAATGCGCTCGTGGCCCAGGCCAAGGATGCGACCGAACTCGGCGGCGCCGCCGTGCAGGCGGTCGTCGAAACGATGCGGCAGATCTCGGATGGGTCGGTGCGGATCGCCGACATTACCGTCGTGATCGAAAGCATCGCATTCCAGACCAACATTCTCGCGCTCAACGCCGCGGTGGAAGCCGCGCGGGCCGGCGAGGAGGGGCGCGGGTTCGCCGTCGTCGCGTCGGAAGTCCGCTCGCTCGCGCAACGCAGCGCCGCGGCCGCGAAGGACATCAAGGGCTTGATCGACGCGTCGGTCGAGCGGGCCGGCAGCGGCAGCCGGCTCGTCGAGACGGCCGGCGAGCGCATGACGGAGATCGTCCGGTCGATCGACCGGGTGGCCGGCATCATGGGCGAGATTTCAGCGGCGTCGGCCGAGCAAAGCACCGGCATCGAACAGATCGGGCTGGCGGTCGCGCAAATGGACGAAGTCACCCAGCAGAACGCCGCGCTCGTCGAGCAGGCGGCGGCGGCCGCTTCGTCGCTGGACGAGCAGGCGGCGCGCCTGCGGGCCGCCGTATCGGTATTCCGGCTCGCTGCCTGACGGCTTCGCGCCGCTCACTGCCGGCCAGCGCATCATTGCGCCTGCTTCGCGCCGCGCCGGCATGCGCCCGGCGTGCGCGCCGACATGCCGGTGACGCGCGCGTCGCCGCATGGCGATACGATTCCTGACGACTGCACGACTGCACGACTGCACGACTGCACGACTGCAAGGGTCCGGTTTCCCGGCGGCCCCGTCATCCTCCCGTCTTGCCGCCAAGCCGTTCCGATCGAGCGGCATTCTTCTGAACTTTCCCGCGCGACGTCCCGTCGCGATCCCCACCGTCGACGCCCGTGCATGCGGCGATCTGCCGCAATACACCGTGCGTTTCAGCCGTCATCGGCATGCGGACACGCATTCGACACAAACGTGCGGTTTGCGTGTGCCAAACGCGCGCCGGATGCCGAACGGACAATTTTGTCGGCGCAATCTGCGGCGGCTGCGGCCTTACGATTTCCTGCATCGACACGGGTTGGGCAGCCGCCGCGACACGCCGCCGGGCACACGGCGACACGTGGGCGCACGCAGCAATTCATGCTGCGCGGGCGGTTCAAAACGGTCGATTCGTATCGTGCGGGCGGGCCGAATCGCGACAAACCGCATTTTGGCGATGCTTAAATGAATTGCATGTGTACGACGTTGCGCCCGCCACCAGCAAGCGGGCACTGCGGGATTCGAGAACCACGCTGGACCCCAGGACCCACTTTCAACAGTCAGGAGCAGTTCGGATGAGCGACGATATCGACAACGGCGGCGGCAACGGTGGTTTCACTCGCCGCGACATGATGAAGGTCATGGCGGCGAGCGGCATGATGGCCGCCGGCGCCGGCGGACTCCTGATGAACCCCGCGTCCGCATTCGCGGCGCCCGCGGCGAAACGCGGCGGCAAGATCCGGGTCGCGAACGAATCCGGTTCGACGGCCGATACGCTCGACCCGGCCAAGGGCTCGACCGGCGCCGACTACATTCGCTTCTTCATGTTCTACAGCGGCCTCACGCAGCTCGACGCGAGCCTGACGCCGCAGATGAACCTCGCCGAGTCGCTGCAGACCACCGATGCGAAGACGTGGGTCATCAAGCTGCGCAAGGGCGTCACGTTCCACGACGGCAAGTCGGTCGGCCCGGCCGACGTGGTGTATTCGCTGATGCGCCACAAGAACGCCGCCACCGCATCGAAGGTCAAGCCGCTCGCCGACCAGTTCGCCGACGCGAAGGCAAGCGGCCCGGACGAAGTCACGCTCACGCTGGTCAGCGCGAATGCCGATCTGCCGGTGATTCTCGCAACGCCGCAGCTCGTGATCGTCAAGGACGGCACGACCGACTTCAGCACCGGCATCGGCTGCGGCCCTTACAAGCTCAAATCGTTCAAGCCGGGCGTGTCGACCGTCGGCGTGCGCAACGACAGCTACTTCAAGCCGGGCCGGCCGTATCTCGACGAGATCGAGCTGATCGGCATCGGCGACAGCGCCGCGCGCCTGAACGCGCTGCTGTCGGGCGACGTGCACCTGATCAACGCGATCGATCCGCGCTCGACGCAGCGGGTCTCGTCGACGCCGGGCTACGCGCTGAAGGAAACCAAGTCGGGCCTCTATACCGACCTGATCATGCGCAGCGACAACCCGATCGTCTCGAATCCCGATTTCGTCGAAGGGATGAAGTACCTGTTCGATCGCGAGCAGATCCGCTCGGCGGTGTTCCGCGGCTACTCGGTGATCGGCAACGACCAGCCGATTCCGCCGGGGCATCGTTACTTCAACGCGTCGCTGCCGCAGCGCGCGCACGATCCGGACAAGGCGAAATTCCTGCTCCAGAAGGCGGGCGCGCTGGGCGTCACGCTGCCGCCGATGTATGCGACGTCCGACGCGAACGGGTCGGTCGAGATGGCCGTGCTGTTGCAGCAGGCCGGCCAGAAGATCGGGCTGAACCTGCAGGTCAACCGCGCGTCGCCCGACGGCTACTGGTCGAACCACTGGATGAAGCACCCGCTCACCTTCGGCAACATCAACCCGCGCTCGAGCGCCGACGTGCTGTTCACGCAGTTCTTCAAGTCGGATGCGCCGTGGAACGAGTCGGGCTGGAAGAACGCGAAGTTCGACCAGCTGCTGCTCGCCGCGCGTTCGGAAACCGACGACGCGAAGCGCAAGCAGATGTACGGCGACATGCAGGTGATCGTGGCGCAGCAGGGGCGGGTCGGCATTCCGGCTTTCATCAGCTTCCTCGACGGTTATGACAAGCGGCTCGCCGGTCTCGGTTCGATCCCGACCGGCGGGATGATGGGCTTCATGTTCGCCGAGCACGTGTGGTGGAACGCGTGACGTCGTTGCTGGCGGCCGCCGTGCGGCCGGTGCGGGCGACCGCGCCGGCCACGCGCGGTCTTTTCGGGAGTGTCGCTTCATGAACCGAATTCTCATCGGCCTGATCGTCCGACGCATCGCGGTCACCGCGCTGACGTTGCTGATCGTGTCCGCGATCATCTTCACGATCACGAACCTGCTGCCCGGCGACGCCGCGCAGGCCGCGCTCGGCCAGTCGGCGACCCCGGAGACGGTTGCCGCGCTGCGCCAGCAGTTCGGCCTCGACATGCCCGCGCACGTGCGTTACGCGCACTGGCTCGCCGGCCTGATGCACGGCGATTTCGGCCGTTCGCTGTCCGGCGACATGCCGGTGTCGGAGATGATCGGCGGACGCCTGCCGAAGTCGCTCACGCTTGCGGCGATCACGACCGCCGTGTCGGTGCCGATCGCGCTGCTGCTCGGCATCCTCGCGGCGGTCAAGCGCGAGTCGCTGGTCGACCGCGTGATCAGTCTCGGCACGCTGTCGCTCGTCGCGACGCCGGAGTTCCTGATCGCGACCGTCGCCGTGCTCGTGTTCGCCGTGAAGCTGCGCTGGCTGTCCGCGTTGTCGTACAGCGGCGAGATCGACAGCCTGCACGATTTCCTGCGTGCGTATGCGATGCCGGTGCTGACGCTGTGCGCGGTCGTGATCGCGCAGATGGCACGCATGACGCGCGCCGCGGTGATCGAGCAGCTGAGCGCGTCGTATGTCGAGATGGCCGTGCTCAAGGGCGCGAGCCCTGCACGCGTCGTGCTGCGCCATGCGTTGCCGAACGCGATCGGCCCGATCGCCAATGCGATCGCGTTGAGCCTGTCGTATCTGCTCGGCGGCGTGATCGTCGTCGAGACGATCTTCAACTATCCGGGCCTCGCGAGCCTGATGGTCGACGCCGTCAGCAACCGCGATTTCCCGTTGGTCCAGGCGTGCACGATGATCTTCTGCGTCGCCTACCTGACGCTCGTGCTGTTCGCCGACCTGTGCTCGATCGTGTCGAACCCGCGACTGCGGACCTGACCGTCCCGTTCTTCTTCCGAGATGCCGCCCATGCACCCGACCGACCCCGTTCAACGCAGCAACACGCTGCCGCCGTCCGGCGAACCGCGCCCGCCGTGGGGCGGCGCGACGCCGCCCGCCGCCCCGGCTCCCGACCAGCCGCGCAAGCGCCGTGCCGCACGCATCGACTTGACGGCCGGCGGCCGTGTCGGGCTGTCGATGGTCGGGCTGATGCTGTTCATCGCGGTGTTCGCCCCGCTGCTCGCGCCGCACGACGTGGGCGCGATCGTCACGCCGGACGTGTTCGCGCGGTTCAGCGCGAAGCTGCCGTTCGGCTCCGACTTTCTCGGCCGCGACATGCTGAGCCGGATCCTGTACGGCACGCGTCTGACCGTGCTGCTCGCGCTCGCCGCGGTGCTGCTCGCCGCGCTGACCGGCACGACGCTCGGGCTGCTCGCGACCGTGTCGGGCCGCGCGGTCGACGAGACGATGAGCCGGCTGCTCGACGCGCTCACGTCGATTCCGTCGAAGATGTTCGCGCTGATGTTCGTCGCCGCGTTCGGCTCGTCGCTGCCGCTGCTGGTCCTGACCGCCGCGGTCAGCTACATGCCGGGCTCGTACCGGATCGCGCGCGCGCTGGCGGTCAACATCAGCACGCTCGAATTCGTGCAGGTCGCGAAGGCGCGCGGCGAAAGCGCGCTGTACATCGCGTGCGTCGAGATGCTGCCGAACATGATTCATCCGATGCTCGCCGATACGGGCCTGCGCTTCACGTTCGTCGTGCTGCTGCTGAGCGGCCTGAGCTTTCTCGGGCTCGGCGTGCAGCCGCCGTATGCGGACCTCGGCTCGCTCGTGCGCGAGAACATCGCGAGCCTCGGCGACGGTTCGGCTGTCGCGATCATGCCCGCGGTCGCGATCGCGATCCTGACGGTGGGCGTCAACCTGTTGATCGACGGTCTGCCGCATCGCGGCCGCCGCAAGGGTGCGGCCGCGGCCGCCGGAGAACACTGATGCGAGATCAATCGACTCCGCTCGTCGAGGTGCGCGGGCTGCGCGTTGTCGGCGGTCGCCCGGGCGCCGCGGAAACGACGATCGTCCACGACGTCGACTTCGAGATCGGGCGCGGCGAGGTGCTCGCGCTGATCGGCGAGTCCGGCTCGGGCAAGACGACGATTGCGCTGTCGCTGATGGGCCACGCGCGCACCGGCTGCCGGATCGCCGGCGGCTCGGTGAAGATCGGCGGCACGGACGTGTGCAGGCTGTCGGCGTCGGGCCTGGCCGCGCTGCGCGGCCGCAAGGTCGCGTATATCGCGCAGAGCGCGGCTGCCTCGTTCAACCCGTCACGCACGATCCTCGACCAGGTGATCGAGAGCGCGCTGATTCACCGGACGATGTCGAAGCGCGATGCGCAGGCAAAGGCGGTCGAGCTGTTCCGCGCGCTCGCGCTGCCGGAGCCGGAGACGATCGGCAAGCGTTATCCGCACCAGGTGTCGGGCGGGCAGTTGCAGCGGCTGATGGCCGCGATGGCGCTGATCACCGATCCGGAGCTCGTGATTCTCGACGAACCGACCACGGCGCTCGACGTCACCACGCAGATCGACGTGCTGCAGGCGTTCAAGAGCGTGATCCGGCGCTACGGGATGAGCGCGGTATACGTGTCGCACGACCTGGCCGTGGTCGCGCAGATGGCCGACCGGATCGTCGTGCTGAGCGACGGCGTGATCCGCGAGACGGGTGATACCGAACAGATCCTGCATGCACCGGCACACCCGTACACGCAGAGCCTGATCGCGGCGGTCACGCCGAACGATGCGCAACGCGACGGGAAACCGGCGCCGGCCGACCCGGCGCCGTTGCTCGAGGTGCGCGGCGCGGTCGCCGGTTACGGCGGCCGCAACGCGAAGGGCTGGCCCGCGAAGCTGATCCTGAACGAAGTCGACCTGCGCATCGGGCGCGGACAGACGGTCGGCGTGATCGGCGAATCGGGCTCCGGCAAGACGACGCTCGCCAAGGTGATCGCGGGCCTGGTGCCGGCGGCGGCCGGGAAGATCCTGCTCGACGGCGAGCCGCTCGCGCGCGATATCGGCAAGCGCACCAAGGAGCAGCACCGCCGCGTGCAGATCGTGTTCCAGAACGCCGACACCGCACTCAATCCGGTGCATACCGTCGAGCGCACGCTCGCGCGGCCGCTCGCGTTCTACCACGGGATCAAGGGCGCGCGTGCGCGGCAGCGCGTCGCGGAGCTGCTCGAACTCGTGCGGCTGCCGCCGGCGGTGGCCGCGCGGCGCACCGGCGAGCTGTCGGGCGGGCAGAAGCAGCGCGTGAACCTCGCGCGCGCGCTCGCGGCCGAACCCGACCTGATCCTGTGCGACGAAGTCACGTCGGCGCTCGACACCGTGGTCGGCGCCGCGATCATGGACCTGCTGCGAGACCTGCAGGCGAAGCTCGGCGTGTCCTACGTGTTCATCACGCACGACATCGCGAAGGTGCGCGCGATCAGCGACGACAT
Organism: Burkholderia sp. COPS; assembly: GCF_019425585.1. Lineage (NCBI taxonomy): Bacteria > Pseudomonadati > Pseudomonadota > Betaproteobacteria > Burkholderiales > Burkholderiaceae > Burkholderia > Burkholderia sp. COPS. The sequence continues at coordinate 117,788 of NZ_WIXR01000002.1, forward strand.
CGTCGTGCTGTATGCGGGCCGCCGCGTGGAGACGGGCAGCCGCGATGCGTTGTGCGCGCCGCCTTATCACCCGTATTCGCACCTGCTCGTGTCGTCCGCGCCGGAGCTGCGCGCGGGCTGGCTCGACGATGCGGCCGAGCGCTGCCATCGGCCGCTGGTGCCGATCGGCGAGCGCGCGGACGACGGCGAGCTGTGTCCGTTCCTGTCGCGCTGCGCGATGCGGGTGGACGGCGTCTGCAACCGGACGCCCCCGGTGCTGCGCAAGCTCGACAACGGCGCGCAGGTGCTGTGCCATCGCAACGAGGAAGACCTGGCGCGCTTCCAGGCCGAGCCGACGCAGGCGGGTGTCGCGCCCGTGCAGCCCGTGCGGCTGTGATGCGCGACACGCCGCCGTTCGGCGTGCGCGACGCGGCGGCTGGCGCACCGCATAGTCTGCTGCGGCGGTCGCACAAAACGGCGATTTGCGCGCGTGCCGTGCGCGAATACGCGGCAACTGCGGTTTTTGATGGTGATTAAATGATTTCCCATGAACGGCAGCCGATCGTCGTCGCCGACAAGCTCGAGAAGGACCCGATGAAATTCGAATCGTACTGGCTGGATACCCGCCCCGCATTTCGCGCGGGCTGCGAGGGCCCCGTCGAAGGGCGCGCCGACGTGGTCGTGATCGGCGGCGGCTTTACCGGCTTGTCGGCGGCGCTCGCGCTGGCGCAGCGCGGCGTATCGGTGGTCGTGCTCGAAGCCGCGCAGGTCGCGGGCGAAGCGTCCGGCCGCAACGGCGGCCAGTGCAACACGGGCGTCGCGCAGGATTACGCGTCATTGGCCGCGCGCATGGGCGCGGAGCCGGCGAAGCAGTTCTATCGCGCATACGAAAGCGCGGTGAAGAGCGTCGAGACGATCGTCGCCGAACACGCGATCGACTGCGATTTCCGGCGCGCGGGCAAGCTGAAGCTCGCCGCGAAGCCGCAGCATTTCGCGGGGCTGGCGAAGACGTTCGACGCGTTGCGGCGCGACGTCGATCCGGACATCGAACTGATCGAACCCGAGCGGATTCGCGATGAAGTCGCGTCCGACGGCTTCTACGGCGGGCTCCTGCAGCGCAACGGTGCGCAGATGCACATGGGCAAGTTCGGTGTCGGGCTTGCGCACGCGGCGGTGCGCGCGGGCGCACGCGTCTACGAACATGCGGCCGTCACGCAACTGGACCGGCTCGACGGCGAGCGGCACGCGATCACCTGCACGCGCGGCAGGATCGTCGCCGATCGCGTGCTCGTCGCGACCGGCGCATCGCAGCACGGCCCGTTCGGATGGTTCCGACGGCGCATTGCGCCGGTTGGCAGCTTCATCGTCGTGACCGAGCCGCTCGCCGACGCGCAGTTGAACCGGCTGTTGCCGCATCGCCGTGCGTACGTGACGTCGCGCCAGATCGGCAACTACTTCCGCGTGACGCCCGACAACCGGCTGCTGTTCGGCGGCCGCGCCCGCTTCGCGATGTCGAGCCCGCGCTCCGACGCGAAAAGCGGCGACATCCTGCGCGCCGGCATGGCCGGTTATTTCCCGGAACTGGCCGATGTCCGGCTCGACTACTGCTGGGGCGGGCTGGTAGACATCACCGCCGACCGGCTGCCGCGCGCGGGCCAGCACGACGGGCTCTATTACTCGATGGGCTACAGCGGCCACGGCGTGCAGATGTCGGTGCACATGGGCCGCGTCATGGCCGACGTGCTGTATGGCGCGACGGCCTCGAATCCGTGGCGCGAGCTCGACTGGCCGGCGATGCCCGGGCATTTCGGGCACGCGTGGTTCCTGCCGTTCGTCGGCGCGTATTACCGGGTGCAGGATTTCCTGCACTGAAGCGGGCGCCGGGGAGAATTCAACATGACAGCGCGTTTCGTTTGCCCGTCAGCGGGCGCCGCCTTGCCGGGCGTGACACCGCAGGCGGCGACATGAGGACTGCCAGCATGCTCGACCTGATTCACGATTCGGTCGAAGACTCGACGCCATGCACACCGCGCGTCGCGCGGCCCGTCTCGCCGGCGATCGGCGATGTGCTGCGCACGATCGACGCGTCGTTCGCGCAGCCGCTGAATCTCGACACGCTTGCGGCGGTGGCCGGGTTGAGCGTATCGCGTTTCACCGCGCGCTTTCGCAGCGAAACCGGGTTGTCCCCGCACCGGTATCTGTGCCTCGTCCGGGTGCGGCGCGCGCAGGACCTGTTGCGTGCCGGCGTTGCGCCGTCGGTCGTCGCGACCGACGTCGGTTTCTTCGACCAGAGCCATCTGTGCCGGCATTTTCGGCGGGTGCTCGGGATCACGCCGCGCGCTTGCGTGGTCGCGCGACCGGGCGGTGCATCGGCGCGCACGACGTCGGCGCGCGCGCACACCGAACGCCGCGCGGGCGCCAGTGCAGGCGGTTTGCACACCTGACGGGATTCCGGCGGGTTCGCCGGCGAACGGAGATTTCCAATATTGCGCGACGGTTTTCGATCCGGCCGCCGCGCACTGCAGAGGAGCAGAAATGACCGCAGCTTTCGTGTTGCATCGTGCCGACGGCGCGCCTTGTTCCACCTCGTTCCGCAAGCAGGCGTTCGGCGAGGGCGATCCTTTTGCGCGACATCGGGAGATCGCGTGGGAAGGGCCCGACTCGATGGCCGCGGGACGTATCGCCTTCGTCGGCGAACTCGACGTGGCGCGCTTTCCGCACATCGAAACGATCGCGGTCATCGAAGGCGAGCTGACGCTCGAAGCGGCCGGGGCCGCTCCGCTGGTGCTCGGGCCGGGGGAAGGGGCAGTCATCGGCGCCGGCACGGCGGTTCGCATCCGCGCGGAATCGCGCGTGTTGCTGATGTTCTGCGCAGCCGCGTGCACGGCGCCGACGAAACACGGCCTGTTTCCACTGCGGGCCGACGCCGACTTCAAGCCTTCCGCATCGCTGCCGCCCGAGGTGCTGCTCGGCCCCGCACCACAATGCCGCAGCGACAACGTGTTCCTCGACGACGGTGCCGGGTATTGCGCCGGTACGTGGGATTCGACGCCCTATCACCGGATCGTTCGCCCGCATCGCGTCAACGAGTTCATGCTCCTGCTGGCCGGCAGCGTGCGGTTCGCCGACCCCGACGGCAGCGTGCTGTCGCTCGGCACCGGCGATGCGCTGTTCGTGCCGCGCGGCGCATCGATCGGGTGGGAGAGCAGCGAACGCGTCGCGAAGTTTTACGTCGTGCAGAACGTACCTGCCTCAACCGAACGAGACTGACCATGTCCCCACCGCTGCGCCTTATAGAAACCTCGCCCACGCCGCCGGCATCGGCCGACGTCGTCGTGATCGGCGGCGGCATCATCGGCGTCTTTACCGCCTATTACCTGGCCCGGCGCGGGGTATCGGTCGCGCTCGTCGAGAAGGGGCGAATCGGTGCCGAGCAGTCGAGCCGCAACTGGGGCTGGTGCCGGCAGCAGAACCGCGACGAACGCGAATTGCCGATGGCGAGCAAGAGCATCGATCTGTGGGAACGATTCGCCGCCGAATCCGGCGAAGACACCGGCTTTCATCGCTGCGGGCTGTTGTACCTGAGTAACGACGAGGCCGAGCTGTCGCGCTGGGCCAGCTGGGGCGAGTTCGCGAAGACCGCGGGCGTGACGACGTACATGCTCGACCGCAAACAGGCCACCGAGCGCGGACACGCGACCGGACGGACGTGGAAAGGCGGCGTTTTTTCGCCGACCGACGGCACGGCCGACCCGGAGAAGGCCGCGCCGGCCGTCGCCGCCGCGCTGATGAAGCTCGGCGGCAGTGTCCACCAGCACTGCGCGGCGCGCGGCATCGAACTCGAGGGCGGGCGTGTCGGCGGTGTCGTCACGGAGGCCGGTGTCATCAAGACCAGGACGGTCGTGCTTGCCGGCGGCGCATGGGCGTCGTCGTTCTGCCGCCAGCTCGGCATCCGCTTTCCGCAGGCGTCGATCCGTCAGTCGATCCTGAGCGTGTCGCCTGTCGAGCATCCGCTGCCGGATGCGATGTATACGTCCGGCGTGTCCGTGACACGCCGCAGCGACGGACGCTACGCGCTCGCGATCAGCGGTCGCGCGCGCGTGGACGTGACGCCGCAGTTCCTGCGATTCGCGCCGCAGTTCTTGCCGATGTTCGCGAAGCGCTGGCGCAATCTTCTGCCGGGCTGGCTCGAAGGCGTGCGCGGCGGGCATGAAACGCTGAAGCGCTGGCAGCTCGATGAACCGACGCCGATGGAGGCGGTCCGCATTCTGGATCCGAAACCGGACATGCCGACGGTCAACGAAACCTACCGGCGCGCCGCCGAACTGTTTCCCGAACTTCGCGACGCGAAGATCACGCACGCATGGGCCGGCTTCGTCGACAGCACGCCGGACGGCGTGCCGGGCATCGGCGAAGTGCCGGGTGTGCCGGGGCTGATCCTTGCCGCGGGTTTTTCCGGCCACGGCTTCGGAATCGGGCCGGGCGCTGGGCATCTGATCGCGGATCTCGCGACCGGTGCGCAACCGCTGGTCGACCCGGTGCCGTATCGGCCGGAACGGTTCAGCGATTCCGCGTGGGGCAAGGTCGCGGATTTCTAGTACGCGGGGCGATGGCGGCCACGGCGCGAACCGTGGTCATGCCGATGGCGCGAATCATCGACGGACGGTCGACGGACGCGCCCATCTCAACCCGTCGACAAGCTTCGACCGGCCCGTTATATCCGACCGCTTCGGCAGACCGTCGTTCGTGCCGTTCGCGGGCGTGCAGTACCGCCTCAAGGACATCCTGCAATGAATTCATCCGTCATTTCCCCCGTTCGTCACCTGATGCAGGCCGGCAGGCTGGATCGTTTCTTCATCGACGGCGACTGGGTCCTGCCCGACGGCGGCGACCGGTTCGCGGTCGTGTGCCCGTCCACCGAGGACACGGTGTGCGACATCCCGCTCGGCAGCGCACGTGACGCCGACCGGGCCGTCGCCGCCGCGCGCCGGGCGTTCGAACGGTGGTCGGCCACTTCGCCGCAGGCGCGCGCCGCGCTGCTCGATCGCGTCCACACGTTGATGCTGGAGCGAACGGAACTGTTCGCCATGGCGCTGGCCACCGAGATGGGCGCGCCGATCGCCTATGCGCGCGCCGCGCACGTGCCGCTCGCGGCCGAGCATATCCGGGTCGCGCGCGACAATCTCGCGCGCTATCCATTCGTTTCCCGACGCGGGACGACCGCGATCGTACGCGAGCCGATCGGCGTGTGCGCGCTGATCACACCGTGGAACTGGCCGATCTACCAGATCACCGCGAAGGTCGGCCCGGCGCTCGCGGCCGGTTGTACGGTCGTCCTGAAACCCAGCGAGCTGTCGCCGCTCAGCGCATTGCTGTTCGCGGAAGTGATCGCCGACGCGGGGGTGCCGGCAGGCGTGTTCAACCTGGTGAGCGGCAATGGTGCGGAGGTCGGCTCCGCGCTTTCGTCGCATCCGGAGGTCGACATGGTGTCGATCACCGGGTCGACCCGCGCGGGCGTGCTGGTCGCGCAGGCAGCGGCGCCGACCGTCAAGCGCGTCGCGCAGGAACTCGGCGGCAAATCGCCCAACATCGTGTTGCCGGATGCGGACTTGCAGCAGGCGATCGCACCCGGCGTGGCCGCCGCATTCAGGAACATGGGGCAGTCGTGCAGCGCGCCGACCCGCATGATCGTGCCGCGCGCCGCGCTCGGCGCGGTCGAGGCGCTGGCCGTCGCGGCGGTGGAGCGGCTGGTGGTCGGCGATCCGTTCGCCGAGGCAACGACGCATGGGCCGCTTGCCAATCGCGCGCAATTCGGGCGGGTCGCGCAGATGATCGACGCAGGCATCGACGAACGGGCGAAGCTCGTCGCCGGCGGCCCGGGGCGGCCGGCGGGATTCGACCGGGGCTTCTACGCGCGGCCAACCATTTTTTCCGACGTGCGCACCGACATGACGATCGCGCAACAGGAGATTTTTGGTCCGGTGCTCGCGATCCTTCCCTACGACACCGTGGAAGAAGCGATCGCCATCGCGAACGACACGGTTTACGGGCTCGGCGCGCATGTGCAGGGCAGCGACCACGAAAGCGTGCGCGCGGTGGCCGCCCGCATCCGGGCCGGACAGGTGCATCTGAACTATCCGGCATGGGATCCGCAGGCGCCGTTCGGCGGCTACAAGCAGTCGGGCAACGGCCGCGAGTACGGGATCGAAGGGATGGAGGACTACATGGAAATCAAGTCGATCATCGGCTTTTACGACTGACGCAGCCGCTGCGTGCGAACGCGGCGGCAGCACGGACTGGAAGCCGCTTACTTTCGGAAGGTGCCGAAATTGGAAAAACCTGTCATTCCCGATACGTCGCTGCAGGCGCATCACGCGCACTGGGCAAGGCTGCGGCGCGATCTGCATGCGCATCCCGAGCTGCGATTCGAAGAACACCGGACCGCCGACGTCGTTGCCCGCGAGCTTGACGCGCTCGGTTATGCGGTATCGCGCGGGCTGGGCGGCACGGGTGTCGTCGCGAGCCTGCCGGGTGCCGACCCGGCGCGCGGCATCGTGCTGCGTGCGGATCTGGATGCGTTGCCGATCCAGGAAGCCAACGACTTCGCGCACGCATCGTGCACGCACGGGATCATGCACGCATGCGGGCATGACGGCCATACCGTCATGTTGCTCGGCGCCGCGCGCATCCTGAAGGAACTGCCGCCATTGCCGGGTGCCGTTCATTTCGTGTTTCAACCGGGCGAAGAGGGCGGCGCGGGCGCGCGCAAGATGATCGACGACGGGCTGTTCGAGCAATACCCGACCGAAGCGGTGTTCGGCATGCACAACTGGCCCGGCTTGCCTGCAGGGCATTTCGGATTGCGTACCGGCCCGATCATGGCCGCGGGCTCGCGCTTCAGGATCAAGGTGACCGGCAAGGGCGCGCACGCGGCGCAGCCGCATCTGGGCATCGATCCCGTTCCGCTCGCGTGTTCGATGGTGCTGCAGTGTCAGACCATCGCCGCGCGGCACAAGGATCCCGTGGACCCTGCGGTCATTTCCGTCTGCATGATCCATGCGGGCACGACGGACAACGTGATTCCGGACAGCGTCGAGCTGCGCGGGACGATCCGCACGCTGTCGTCCGCGTTGCAGCAGAAACTGCAGACGGATGTGCAGCTCACGTGCGAGGGGCTGGCGCGTGCGTATGGCGCGCAGGTCGACGTCGAGTTTTTCCAGTACTACCCGGCGACGGTCAACACGCCGGCCGAGACGGCGCTGTGCGAAGCGGTGATCGGCGACACGTTCGGTGGCGAACGCCTGTATCGCGACGTGCCGCCGAACATGACGTCGGAGGATTTCGGCTTCATGCTGGAGGAGCGGCCCGGCGCTTACGTGCTGATCGGCAATGCGCCGGAGGGCGCGGCGGCACCGTCGCTGCATCACCCGAAATACGATTTCAACGACGAAATCATCCCGGCCGGTGTCCGGTATTGGGTCGCGCTGGCGCAGCATTACTACAGGCGATCGTCGTGAACGCATGCCCGATGTCGGGGCGCGGCATCGTGCTGCGCCAGATATGGGGCGTGCGCGCGCTGCTCGACAGCGGCGCGCCCGTGCAGGTGCTGCCCGGCGTCGCGCAGCCCGTGAACGTGTGGGCGGTGTATCCGGCCCGGCTGGCTGCGTCGGCGAAGGTGCGGGTGTGCGTCGACTTTCTGGCGGACGGATTCGGCCGCATGGCCTGGCCGGCCGTGTTCGATGTCAACCTCCGCTATGTCACGGCCGTCGTATCGTCAGGCCACGCTGCCGAGGCGCGTCGCTGCATGACCGCATGCGATGAACGCCATCCTGGTACCTGATTGACGATTGCAGGAAGATCGTCTTTTGTCATACGACAAAGGGTTCACGCTCCCGGACAAGTTCGCGTGGCCGCGGGCGAATTGCGTCAGACAGGACCGTCTTCACGGGACAGCGCGAATTCTCAGGATCGAAACGTTTCGACATGCAGGGTGTCGAGCCCCCGCGATTCGTGATCCATAGCATTTTTCACCCCACCAGCTCGGCCGCAAACCACGCGCAGAGTCGAAACGCATTTCCTCTCCCCCTGCCGGCATCGATGATCCATGGAGCCGGTACCACGGTGCATCGTCGCCCCGCGTTTCTTTGGCGTTACGTTTTTTTTGCGTTGCGACGTCCTCTTCCTTCGTCTGTTGCCGTCCCGCTTCGATGGAACGGTGCCTGGCATCGTTAATGCATACGTGGTCGGTGTGATGAGCAAACGAGGGCCGCAACTGCACGCTCGACACACGCGTCGGGTGTCTGCCGTTTGCGGGTGCAGTCGCGGTCATCACAGGGCGACGTGACCGACGCCGGTGGCGGTTCCGTCGTCACGCAAGTGACGATGCGTGGCGCAATTCGTATGAGGTTGTTTCAGGCATCGACATCCCCCAGGGTTCGCGATCCCCAGACACTCAATGCTCAGGCCAGGCGTTGTTCCGATGACAGACCCCCGGTTTTCGCGCAGAGACCAGTGAAAGGAGTTCTCCAATGAAATCCCCACTCAAGCTTGCCGTGGCATGTGCAGCGATCTTGTCCGCGACGGCATTGATGAGCCCCGTTTGCAACGCGGGAGCGTCCGGTGCTTCCGCCTCACACAAACGCGTCGAGCCGCCACCGCGCGCGGCCGTCGTGACGGAGATCGTGCCAGGCGTGCCGGAAGAAGAGAAGCGGAATGCCGAGCGCGAGCATGGCAGGGAACCGACCTTCAACGAAGGCAAACATCGTCGGGCCAACGGCGACATTCAGCGCGACTAAGCACGAAGGAGATCACAATGAAAAAGCTCGTTCTCGCATGGGTGCTGGTGCTCGGATTCGCATTCGGCCAGATGCCATCCTCCGTGCTCGCCCAGACCACCACGGCGAACGTCCTCGTGCTCTATGACGCCCCGCCGAACGACCCGTACACGAAGCTCGGCATGGCTTACGCGATCATGCTGCGCAACCTGCTTGGCCATTTCAACACCAACGTCACGCTTGCGCCCGTCGACAGCTATACGGCAGGAACCGTCGAAAAGTACCAGGCGACTTTCTATCTGGGGAGCTATTACAACAACACCCTTCCTGCCGCATTTCTGTCGGACGTCGCCAAGACGTCGAAGACGGTCGTCTGGTTCAAGGACAACCTGTGGGAAGTCGCGTGGGACCCGTCGTACAACTTCACGGCCCGCTACGGATTCACCTTTAGCGGGATCAGCGGGCTGGCCTACGCGCCGACCAGCAGCAACCCGAACCCGGACTTCTTTGACACGGTGCTCTACAAGAACATGAGCATGGTCAAATACTATGCGTTCAACGCGAGCACCGGCGTCGTCAGCGCGGACCCCGACATCGGCGTCACCGCGGTGTCCGATGCGACGAAGGCCAGTGTACTCGTCACCATCAAGGACAGTCAGACCGGTGCGCAGGCGCCCTATGTCATGCGCGCGGGCAATTTCTGGTACTTCGCCGACATGCCGTTCTCGTACATCGGGCCGCGCGACCGGTACCTGGTGATCTGCGATCTGCTGCATGACATCCTCGGGACCAACCAGCCGGTGCTGCATCGCGCGATGGTGCGTCTGGAAGACGTCAACGCGTTCACGACCTCGGCGTCGATGAAGACGCTGACCGACTACATGTATTCCAAGAACATTCCGTTTTCGATTGCGACCATCCCGCTGTACGAAGATCCGCTCGGTGCCTATAACGGCGGTGTGCCGCTGATCGTACACCTCGCGCAGGCGAGCAGCCTGAAGCAGGCGCTCAATTACGCGCTGATCCGGGGCGGCAGTATCGTGATGCACGGTTACACGCATCAATACAATTCGACGCCGAACATCGACAACGCGGTCAGCGGCAATGACTACGAGTTCTGGCTGGCGACGCAGAACCGTCCGGTGGACGAAGATTCGACACAGTGGGCATCGAACCGTCTGAAAGCGGGCCTGCTGGAACTGTCGACGAACGGCTATGTTCCCTTTGCGTGGGAAGCGCCGCACTACCAGTCGTCGCCCCTTTCGATCAAGGCCGTTCCGCCGCTGTTCAAGACGACGTACCAGCGGGTCGTCTACTACACGTCGGATCAGCCGAACCTGAATTCGACCGCGCCGAATCACGATTATTCGGTCGGGCAATTCTTCCCGTACATCATCAATTCCGACTATTACGGGCAACGGGTGCTGCCCGAGAACCTCGGGAACGTCGAATACAACATCTGCAGTATCGATCCGTTCTCGTGCCTGTCCTACACGTGGCAGGATCTCTACACGAATGCACAGTACGCGCTGACGGTTCGGGATGGTTTTGCGTCCTTCTTCTTCCATCCGTTCTGGCTCGAGCCCGACCTCGGCACGCCCGGGTTCCAGGATTTCCAGAGCCTCGTGAACGGGATCACCGGTCTCGGCTTTCAGTGGGTCGCCGGGAATGGCGTCAAGTAGATGATTCCGGAATCGGGAGCGAGCCGGGGAACCGGGCTCGACTCCCTCACCGGGTTCGATGGCGCCACGTTTCGCTTTGTCGTAGCGAACGGGACGCGGCGCACGGTCGTTTCGCATGGACGTCGCCGCCGGTCGGAGGCGACGTCGCGCGGATCGATCGCGGTGCCGGTTACGCCGCCGACAGCACGATCGACACGCCCGTCGCCGTATAGACCGGCGTCGCCTTGAAGCCGTCGACGGTCACCGTCGCGAATTTCGCCGCGCCCGCTGCCGCGTCGATCAGTGCGATGGTGTCGCCGGCCTTCGGCGCATAACCGTTCACGAACTTCACGTGCAGCGTGCCGCCCGCGACGGTGAACGCGCCGCCCACGCGCAGGCGGCCGCCGCCGTTGCCGTCGATGTCGAGTTCGAGCGTCGTGTTGTCGAGCTGCGTATAGCGCGTCGCGATCGTGACGGGCGCACCCGCCGCGATCCGGATGCCGCCGCCGGCGCCGACATACACGTCGCCGTTGCCGAACGCCGTCGCGGACGCCGCGGCGAGCGTGCCGCCGCTGACCTGCGTGCCGCCCGTATAGCTATTGTTGCCCGCCAGCGTCAGCGCGCCGCTGCCTTGCAGCGTCAGCTTGCCGGTGCCCGCGATGTCGTTGCGCCACAGGTCGGCGGCGTTGAGGCCGCCCTTCGACGCATCCATCGCGACGATCACGTTGCCGTTGAATGCGCCGTAACCGTCGGCGGCGGCGAACAGGTTAAGCCGGCCCCAGCCTTCCGCGTCGTCCATCACCGGGTAGCCGGACGGCAGCTCGGTGGTCTTCAGCACGACGCGCCGCTGATCCGCGCCCAGGTACGGGAAACGCGTCTGCAGCAGGATCTCCGCCCCCTTCGGCACGACCGGCGGCGCGCCGGTCGCTTCGAGCGCGCCGAAGCCGTAGGTCATGCGGCGCGCGAAGGCCGCCTTGTTCGTCGCGTAATCGGCGAAGCGGTCGGTCGCCGTCGTGCCCGAGCGCGCGAATGCCGGGAACGTCGAATCGGTCGTGCCGGTGAGCTGCTGCAGCGTCTGGTGCGCCTGCCCGTAGGCGGCCTGCGCGTCGTTCGCGTAGGCCGCGAGATTGGCCGCGCTGATCGCCAGCGCGAGCATGCGTCCGCCGATCACGTCGAGCGGCGAGTGCATGCCGGCGAGGATGCGGTTCTCGCCGAGTTCGAGGCCGCGGCTGACCATTTCCTGGTAGCGCTCCGGCACGAGCCACGCCATCGTCACGGCGTCGCGCATCGCTTCCGCCTGGTGGCCGCTGATGAACCCGCCGTCGGTCGCGGGCGTCGTGCTTTCCGCCGGCACGAGCGTGGGAGCGACGACGACGCTCGTGCTCCAGCGGTACGGCCGCGCATACTTGTAGAAGCGTTTCGCGGGTTCGGTCGACGCGTTGTTGCCCATCTCGTTGAGCAGGTCGACGACTTTTCCGAAGCTCGCGTTCGCGCTGCCGCCCACACCCACGTTGTTGCCCGTGTCGTTGTACAGGACGGTCGTCGCGTCGGCCGGCACGCTGGTGATGCTGGTCGTCTGCTGCGCGGCGGTGCGCCATGCGGAGGTGAGCGGCCCCATGCCGTCGGTCACGCTGTAGCCCTTGCCGCGCCGGTCGTCGTAGTACGCGGCGTCGGCTTGCTGCGGCGTGCGCGCGGTCGTCGCGTTGACCACGTATTGCACGTTCGCCTGCAGCACCGCGTCGTTCAGGATCGTGCCGCACGGCGTGCCGTTGCCGGGCAGCCCCGTGCAGGTCGACGGCGAAATGGCCGGAAACGCGCCGTTGGCCGGCGCGCTCACGCCCGCATCGACGAGCATCGTCGCCGGCTGCCACAGGTCGAGGAAGCGGCTGACCACGCGTACCGCGGCGTTCGTCGACAGCGTGGCGTAACGCGCGTCGCCGCGCTGGTTGGTCGCGACGTTGTCGACGAAGGCGGGCACGCTCGGAACCGGCGCGCTGTCGACGAAACCGGGGTCGGCCGGCGGCGCCGGCATGGCCGCGCTGGTCGGGGTGGTCGAGGCGACATCGTCGCCGCCGCCGCACGCGGCGAGAACGATCGCACTCGACAGCGCGGCGACATGCAGCGGGAAACGGCTTCGTGACGCAAACATGCAAGACTCCATCCTGATGGTCAAAGATGGCGAATTGTGGTGACGATTCGTTACGCGGCCGTTAAGGATTTGTTGCGTATCGTGCTCCGTTCGAGAAAATTCCCACTATCTGGTTAATTCCCGATACTGAACATCGCGGATGCCATTTTTTCGCGCCCGAGACGGATATTGGGCGGCGTGCCGCTACGCGCCGGCCATGCGTGTGGATGGAAAGTCCGGCGGCTTCGATATCGAATGACGATCCCTGTTGCCGCCACGACACGTGACGGGACAGTGGCCCGGGGCAATCGTTTGTATGCAACCGGCGGCCAGGAACCACGACTCGCCCCATGGCCGTCATGCCGAGCGCGCGAGCGGCTCCGTTTCCGCGCAACATACCCGGTTTCTGCCTTCCCGCTTCGCGCGGTAAAGCGCCATGTCCGCCTGATGCGACAGCGCGTGCACGGAGGCGGGGCGTGCGCGATGGCCGGTCGCGCAGCCGATGCTGACGGTGAACGGCGGAACGGGTTCCGCAAACCCGTCGAGCCGGTTGCGTTCGACCTCGCGGCGAATCGCCTCCGCGACCTTCGCGGCGCCGCGTTCGTCGGTGTCGGGCAGCACCGCGACGAACTCTTCGCCGCCGTAGCGCGCGGCGAAGTCGCCGCGCCGCTGCGTATGAGCACGGATGCATGCGGCGAGGAACCGGAGCGCCGTGTCGCCGCGTGCATGCCCGTATCGGTCGTTGTATTGCTTGAAGTGGTCGGCATCGATGAACAGCACCGACAGGCTGCCGTCGTGGCCGCGCTGGAGCCGTTCCCATTCGTCGGCCAGCGCGACGTCGAGCGCGCGGCGGTTGTGCAGGCCGGTCAACGGATCGGTGCGCGTGAGGTCGGTGAGCAGCGTCTGCTTGCGAAGGTTGTCCCGCAACGCGAACGCGAGCAGCCAGACGACCGCGCAGAAGAGTGCGCACAGGAGCGACGCCGACACGCCGACCGACCACGACATCCGGATGAAACCGGCCAGCACGTCGGCTTCGGCCGGCGCGACGACGGCGATCAGCGGCGTGCCGGGCACCCGCTGGAACGTATAGAGCCGCAGCGTTCCGTCGATGCGCGAATACGCCGCATAAAAGCCCGAATCCTGGTTCAGCATGCGATCGAAGGCTTTCGAGCGGCGCAGGCGGATCATCTGGTGATCGTTCAGCGACGGGTTGCGGGCGAGGATGGTGCCGTCCGCGCGCACGATCGCGCTGATGCCGTGCGGCCCGACGTCCAGCCGGGACAGCAGCTGATCGAAATAGGCGAGGTCGATCGCGACCACCGCGATGCCGTTGAACGTGTGGTCCGGTCGTTCGATGCGCCGGGAGAGCGCGATCGATTCCGTGCCGCCGCGCGAGCGCGCACGATAGGCCTCCGACACGTAAAGGCCGACGTTCGGCGAGTCGCGATGGACCTTGAAATAGTCGCGATCGGCGAAGTTCCAGTGATGGGACGGGCCGCAGCACGCGTCGATCAGCTGGCCTTCGCGGTCCGTCACGCCCATCCCCGTCACGTATTGCGCGGCCGCGCGCTGGAACAGCAGGTCGTGCCGCAGCCCGGCGTCCATGCGTCGCACCGCCGGCTTGCCGAGATCGGCGGAGAGTGCGATCAGCGCGTTGTTGGACGTTTCGACGGTCCGCGCGATCTCGCTGACCAGCACGGCGGCGACGTTGCGCGAGGTTTCGTGCGCGTGCTCGACGACTTCGCTTCTCGTGGCCCAGAGCGTGGCCGCGCTGATGCCGATCGCCGCGAACGACATCAGTGTGCCCAGCGCGCCGACGACAAGATGGTTTCGTCCCGCCCAGTCGGCGATTTTCTCGATGGAGGTGGATGCGGACATGCTGGCGCTCGCAGGGGAGGCCCGGCGCGATGAACCGGGCTGCGCTGAAACCCGGGTTAACGGCAGGTCGTCGCGGAAATCGAGGCCCGGATGCAACGCAAGTGGGCGCGGCGCGGCGCGCAAACGTGTGCGTGCCGGGTGCTCGACGGGGCGCGTATCGGCAAGCGCGAGCGGGGGGACGGCTGGCGAAGCGATCGCGTCGCGGGCTCGACGTTCGGTGCGGCGGAACCCGGAACGCGGGCCTGACGCGGTGCCGGCGGTGTCCCGCCCGCGCGATCAGGCCGGCCCGGCCGCGTCCGTCTCCGCGTCATCCGTCGCCGCCGCGTGGCGCGCACGTTTCAGCGTACCGGCCAGCTTCTCGATCGCATGCAGGTCCAGCGTATCGAGATGCTCGCGCACCTCCCGCACGAAGGCCGTGTAATCCTGTTCGTCCGCGTACTGGCCGAGCCATTCCTCGATATCGGTGAGCTGCCCGTTGCCGGCGAGCCGGATCAGCGCGTCGAGTGCATCGTCGGGCGGGCAGCCCATCGCGGGCGCGGTGCCGCCCGGCACGACCTCGTCCGCCGCATGAAACCGCCGCACGAGCTCCGATGCCGGCACGAGCACGTGCCCGACGGCCGGCGCGACGATCGCGAACGAGAACGACGTGCCGACGCCGGGCTGGCTCGCGACGGCCAGTTCGCCGCCCATCGCACCGACGATGCGCTGCGCGATGAACAGGCCGAGCCCGGTGCCGCCGTTGACGGCCTGCACCTGCTGGTATGCGCGAAAGATGTCGCGGGTGCCGCTGATGTCGATGCCGATGCCCGTATCGGCGACCTCGAACAGCAGGCGCCATGCGTCGCCTTCGCGCGACGCATGCACCGACAGCGTGACGGTGCCGTCGCGCGTGAACTTCGATGCGTTGGACAGCAGGTTCAGCAGCACCTGCTGCAGCCGCATCCCGTCGATCGACATCGTGCGCGGCAGCGGGCTGGCCGGCCGGTACACGAACCGGTTGTCCTGCTGCGCGCACAGCGCGAGCGCATAGTGCCCGATGTCGTCGAGCAGGCCGGGCAGGTCGGTCGTGTCCGGCGACACGCCGAGCGGCTGCAGCTCGGCTTTCGTGAACGCAAGGAGTTCGTCGATCAGCGTGAGCTGGTAGCGGATGCTGCGGTCGATCGAGCGGATCAGCCGCGCCTGGCCGCGCGTCGCGCCTTGCAGCAGCAGCTTCGCGTAGCCGTTGATCGTCGACAGCGGCGCGCGCAGATCGTGGCTGACGTAGCCGAGCGTCTCGATCTTCTGCTGCATGTGCGTCGTGACCTGCTGGAGCGCGTCGTTGAGCGCGAGCGTGCGTCGTGCGACTTCGTCGCGCAGGCGATCCTGTTCGGTGAGCTGCCAGTGTTCGAGCCGCTTGCGTGCCTCGGTGCGCTGGCGGCCCACGTGATGAATCCACGCGGCCAGCACCAGCAGGTGCGTGGCAAGCCCGACGATCGCGATGACGGGGTTCGGATAGATGTCGGACTTGAGCCAGGACAGCACCGGCGGCAACGCGTCGATGCCGTCGAGCACGCGGATCAGCATGTTGAAGGTGGCGAACGCGATCGCGATCAGCATCACGCGGCCGGTCGGCGTGCGGCGGATGGCGAGCCACAGCGCGAGGCTGATGTTGACGATCCCCAGCGCCGCGTTCAGCCGCAGGCAGAACCACGTGAAGGTCAGCAGGTCGCCGAAAGCGGCGCCGGCCGAGCCGACGAACTCGAGCGCGAGGAATGCCATGTAGACCGCGCGCAACGGCAGCCTGGCCTGCTCGCGCCGGGCGACCGTCAGGATGAAGACGATGAAGCAGGCGATCGCGAGGTACACGAAGATGATTTCGCCGCGTGCCGACCACTCGCGCAGCGCGGGCGGCAGCGCCATCGCCGTATAACCGCGGTAGGCCGCCTCGAACAGCGTCGTGCCCAGCGCCAGCCCGGCCAGTACGTAGAACACGCCGCTGCGCGAAAAGAACCCGATCAGCAGCGCGCACCACACGAGCGCGAGCAGCCCGCCGAAGAAACCGAAGTCCCACATCGTCGCACGCCGTTCCAGCGCATCCCATGCCGCGCGGGTGAATGCCGCCGGCGCGAGCCGCATCTCCTTGCGCGACGTGACGCGGATCAGCACGGGGATGCTTGCGCCGGCGGCCAGCGTGACGTCGAGTGCCGGGTAGCGCGACGGCGGGCCGGCCGCATCGCCGCCGGCATCGGCGGCCGGGAAGCGGCTGTCGAGCGTCCACCGGCCGTTCCGGCCGACATAGAAGTCGGCATGGTCGACGCGCGCATCGCGAATCGCCAGCACCAGCGGCCGGGCGGCGCTGTCGCGGTTGGTCAGCGTCGCGCTGACCCACCATGCCGACCGCGAAAACGCGATGTTGAACGAGGGCGCGGTCGTCGTGGCCGCATCGTGCGGACGATCGGCAACGCGCGCGGCGACCTGTGCGGCGGTCATCGTC
Source organism: Burkholderia sp. COPS (assembly GCF_019425585.1). NCBI lineage: Bacteria > Pseudomonadati > Pseudomonadota > Betaproteobacteria > Burkholderiales > Burkholderiaceae > Burkholderia > Burkholderia sp. COPS. Next base: position 134,681 of record NZ_WIXR01000002.1, read on the forward strand.
GTGCTCGTGTCCTCGAACACCGACACGGCTTCCAGTTGCGCGGGGTTCGGCGTCGCTGCCGCGCGGGCCGTCGCGCAGGTGACGGCCAGTGCGATCAGAAGCAGCAGCACCGCGCGCCATCCGGCTGCCCACGCCGCGTCGCGACTACACATCGGGATGATGCCCGCCGGGTGTGGGCGGCGCGCTGACCGCATGGCGCTGGCGTCGCCAGTCGGACGGCGTGATGCCGAAGCGTTCGCGGAACGCCGTCGCGAAATTGCCGGGCGTGGAAAAGCCGATTTCCTCGGCGATGTCGCCGATTCCCATCGACGTCTCCGCGAGGAAATGCATCGCGGCGCGCAGGCGCGTGTCGCGCAGGTACTCGAACACGGTCTGGCCGAGCTGGTCGCGGAACACGCGCGACAGCCGCTTTTCGTGGGTGCCTACCTGCCGGGCGAGATCCTCGAGCGCCGGCGGATGGCGCAGGTCGCGCAGCAGGACCTCGGCCGCCGCGCGCACGAGGGCCGCCTCCGGGTTGTCGGGCATCTCGGGCAGGTGCGCGAACGGCTGGCTGCGCCGCGCGCGCTTCAGGTGGTTGCGGATCCGGGCCAGCACTTCGGTCGGCTCGAACGGCTTGACGATGTAGTCGATCGCGCCGGTTTCGAGCCCCGCGATGCGATCCTCGAGATCGCCCGCGGCCGTGAGGATGATGACCGGGATGGACTGCGTCGACGGCGTCGACGCCAGCAGCCGGCACGCGGCGAAGCCGTCCATGCGCGGCATGCGGACATCCATCAGGATCAGGTCGGGCGCGATCGCCTGGGCGCGGTGATACGCCTGCAGCCCGTCGAACGCGACGCTGATCCGGCACCGTGCGGCACGCAGGATTTCGGTCAGGAGCCGCAGGTCGTTCGGGCGATCGTCGACGACAAGAATATGGGCGTCGGCGAGATCCGGCGTGGAGCGAAGCGACGCCGGGCTGGACGAGCGGGATGACATGGTGGCGGACGCGGTGGAAGGGTGGTCGGTCGGATTGAAAGCTTCGCTTTCAGCGCGATTGTTGCGAAAAATTATATGTCGACAACAGTACCGATTGTGAGGATTCCGTGCGGCCCGTGTGGGCATATCCGGCGTGGCGCTGCGCGATTTCGGCACCGGCGCTCCGCCGAATGGAATCGGAGTGGAAAAACATGCCGAATTGCATTTTAATATCGGTCTTTATTTCCGGATTTTATCGATTGACGAATCGAATTGGCCCGCAGAATGAATTCGAGCGAGTTGTGTCGAGAGACGATGCGTTTCAGTGGGAAATGGATGCGCTGAATCGACGCCCGCCTGATTAATGTCTTTTTGCGGGATGGTCAAGATTTATCTTGGTGAAAACCGTATTTCGGGCGTGAATGTATGAATGTGAATACCGTCCGCTCGGGAAAAGCTTTTTTCCGCTCTAGAAAAGATGCGTTTGAATGGATGACCGCACACTAGCCCCGGCGCGGTTGGAATCGGTTCTTCGAGGGGAACGGTTTGGCAAGGATTCCTGCCGCTGCCATATTCGGATGACGCGATATCCAATGTGACATCGAATGATGGCAATTCTCAGGATGTGAGAATGCGAAGACGGACAAGAAAATTGGCACGAGGGTAATACAAATTTCATAATTTTCCGAACGAGTACGTATAAAAGACAAGCGGAAAGATTGTGAGGTTGGTCAGGGTGTGACGCATCGACCGGAAAAATCGTCAAGAAAATTCGACCGATTAAATCGATGCGGGGGCGTTCGGCAAGTCAGACGCTATTTCCGGAAATCCGGAAAAGCGTTTGACTGCCGGCGGAGAGAGTGAGCGGTTGCGTGCGCAGCCCGGCGGTCTGATCCGTCCGGGCACGATCGCGCAGCGCGTTCTCGAATCAGGCGGGCACGAAAAACATGAATGCGACAGGCATGGCAGGTCAACGCACCGGTTCGAGCGAACCGGGTGCGCATGCTTCATACCCGGGGACCACGCGGCGTCATCCTCCTCCTGAATGAATCGTGACGGGCCGTCCCGGGGTTCGGGTCGGCATCCGTCCATCCGGCGTCTGAACGACGCCTTCCCATGAAATTCGAGGTCGCCGCCGGCTCGGCGCGACGGCACGCGCACGCGGATTCGCGATGCGCGGGGTCGCGCGCCGCCGTCTTTCGCGCGACATCGGCTTCGATGAACCGATAACCGGCGAATGCCGCCGCGCCGCGTGCCGATGCACGCGTGCGGCGTGCAGTCGTGCGATCGCCCGCGCGATCGCGATTACCGAGCAGTGTTGTTCGATCGTTTAGTTAGCTATCCAAAGTGAAGCGCGAAGCGTCGCGGCACGGACGAGGAGGCAGACCGATGCGTCATCGCCTGCCGTCGCGTTTGCTGCCGCGTCATCCAGCACATGAGAACCGAGGGAACACAAGATGAACAAGTCGTTCAAGTCGATCTGGAACGAAGCACTGGGGGCCTGGGTCGCGGCTTCCGAGCTTGACCGTGCGCGCGGCAAGCGTGTCGCGTCGGCGAGCGGCCCGCGCGAGCAGGCGGCGAACGAGGGCGCCGCGCGACGCGCGGGCCTGCTTTCGGCGCCGTCGCCGCGACGGCTGGCCGTGCTGATGGCGTCCACGTATCTTGCGTTGTTCCATGCGGGGGCGCACGCGCAATACGCGCCGGACGGCGGTTCCGCGACCGGCGGCGTGACGTCGATCTCGATCGGCGTCGGGTCGAGTGCCGCGCAGCAGAACTCGACCGCGCTGGGCAACCTGTCGACGGCCGCGGGCGTTTCTGCCACGGCGCTGGGTCCGGGCGCGCATGCGATGGCGGACGGTTCGACGGCCGTCGGCATCAACGCGCAGGCGACCGGCGTCAACAGCGCATCGCTCGGCGTGCAGGCGATCGGTTCGGGCGACTATTCGGTGGCGATCGGCAACCTGTCGAGCGCGACCCAGAGCGGTGCGGTGGCGATGGGCAGTGGCGCGGCGGCGACCGGCGTGTCCGCCGTCGGCCTCGGCAACAATGCGCTGGCGTCCGGCCAGTATGCGGCTGCGCTGGGGCTCGGTGCGAGCGCGGTGGGGGCCCAGAGCGTTTCGCTCGGCTATGCGTCGCATGCCACCGACACGGGCGCCGTCGCGCTCGGCAACCAGTCGACCGGTTCCGGCGCGGCCGCCGTGGCCGTCGGCAGCGGTGCGCTGGCGAGCGGCAATTCGGGTATCGCGATGGGCGTCAACAGCGGCGCGAAGGGCGGTTCGTCGATCGCGATCGGCTGGGGCGGCACGGCCGGCGTACCGGGCTCGGGCACGCAGTCGCTTGGCGTCAGTTCGATCGCGCTGGGTTCGAAGACGACGGCCAGTGCCGATCAGGCAATGGCGTATGGCCTGAGCGCAAATGCGTCGGGCGTCAGTTCGATCGCGATGGGTGTGCAGTCGACCGCGACCCAGCAGTTCGCGGTCGCGCTCGGCAATCTCGCGCTCGGCAGCGGCATCTCGGCCACCGCACTGGGGCCCGGTGCGACGGCGTCGGCCACGAATGCGACGGCCATCGGCATCAACAGTGTCGCGGCCGCGGCGTCCACCGTGGCGATCGGCGACAGCAACTCGATCGCGGCCGCGGCAGGCGCGGGGTCGATCGCAGGCGGCAACAGTTCGAAGGTGTTGAGCGGCGTCGGGGCGGTCGCGCTCGGCCTGGGGCAGACGGTCAGCGGCAACGGTGCGGTGGCGATCGGCGACCCGAGCACCGCGATCGGCACCGGCGCGGTCACGATGGGGTCGAACAACACCGCGAACGGCGACGGCGCGGTTGCGATCGGCAATTCGAACGTCGCGCAGGGCACGGGCTCGCTCGCGCTCGGCAATACGTCGACGGCAGCGGCAGCCGGTGCGGTGGCGTTCGGCGCATCGGCCGTGGCGAACAATGCAAACGACGTCGCGCTCGGCTCCGGGTCGACGACGGCCGCGCCGAATCCGACGGCGAGCGCGGTGATTGGCGGCGTCACCTACAACTTCAACGGCACCAACCCGACCAGCGTCGTCAGCGTCGGTGCGGCGGGCACCGAGCGCCAGATCACCAACGTCGCGGCCGGGCGCATCAATTCGGCGAGCACGGATGCGATCAACGGGTCGCAGCTCGATGCGACGAACCAGGCGGTCAATTCGCTGTCGACGTCGACCGCGTCGAGCGTCAGTTCGTTGTCGACGGGGGTGTCGTCGGCCAATAGCGCGATCACGTCGTTGTCCACGTCGACGTCGACTGGCATTAGCTCGTTGTCGACGGGGTTGAGTTCGACCAACAGCTCGGTGACTTCGTTGTCGACCTCCACGTCGACCGGGTTGTCCTCGGCCAATAGCGCGATCTCGTCGCTGTCCACTTCGACGTCGACCGGCATCACCTCGTTGTCCACGGGCTTGAGTTCGACCAACAGCTCGGTGACTTCGTTGTCGACGTCCACGTCGACCGGCTTGTCGTCGACCAACAGCGCGATTTCGTCGCTGTCCACGTCGACGTCGACCGGCATTAGCTCGTTGTCCACGGGCTTGAGTTCGACCAACAGCACCGTGACGTCATTGTCGACGTCCACGTCGACCGGCCTGTCGTCGGCCAACAGCGCGATTTCGTCACTGTCCACGTCGACTTCGACCGGCCTGAGCTCGACCAACAGCTCGGTGGCTTCGCTGTCGACTTCGACGTCGACGGGTATCAGCTCGCTGTCCACCGGCCTGAGCTCGACCAACAGCACGGTCACGTCGCTGTCCACATCGACGTCGACCGGCATCAGCTCGTTGTCCACCGGCCTGAGTTCGACGAACAGCACGGTCACGTCGCTGTCGACTTCGACGTCGACGGGCATCAGCTCGTTGTCCACCGGCCTGAGTTCGACGAACAGCGCGGTCACATCGTTGTCGACGTCGACCTCGACCGGCGTCGCCTCGCTGTCAACCGGCCTGAGCACGACCAACAGCACCGTGACGTCGCTGTCCACCGCGACGTCGACGAGCATCGGCTCGTTGTCCACCGGCCTCAGCTCGACGACCAGCTCGATCTCGTCGCTGTCGACGTCGACCTCGACGACCGTCGGATCGCTGTCCACCGGCCTGTCGAGCACGAACAGCAACCTGACGTCGCTGTCCACCGCGACGTCGACGGGCATCGGTTCGCTGTCGACCGGCCTCAGCTCGATCGCGTCGAACAACAGCAACCTCGGCAACAGCACGGCCGGCGCGATCGGCGGCGGGGCCACCTACGACCCGACGACCGGCACGATCTCCGCACCTTCTTACGTGACGTACAACAGCGACGGTTCGACGACGGTCAACAACAACGTCGGTTCGGCGATCGACAACATCAACGCGCACGGCATCAAGTATTTCCACGCGAACTCCACGGCGCCGGACAGCCAGGCGCTCGGGCTCGACAGCGTCGCGATCGGCCCGAACGCGGTGGCGAAGGTGGACGGCAGCATCGCGCTCGGCGCCGGGTCGGTGTCCGATCGCGCGACGGTGCCGGCGTCGGGGACCATCCGCAACGGCAGCGCGTCGATTCCGTTCAACACGACCGACCAGACGCTGCTGGGCGCGGTATCGGTCGGCGACGCGACGAGCAAGACGTATCGCCAGATCACCAACGTCGCGGACGGCACCGGCCAGCAGGACGCGGTGACCGTGCGGCAGCTGGCCGGCGCACTGCAGTCGTTCGCGGTCACGACGACGAAGTACTTCCACGCGAACTCGACGGCCGTCGATTCGCTCGCGGTCGGCGCGGAGTCGGTCGCGGTCGGCCCGACGACGGTGGTCAACGGCGACAACGGCGTGGGGATCGGCAACGGTGCGATCGTCGATGCCACCGCGCCGGGCGGCGTCGCGATCGGCCAGGCGGCAAGCGCCGCGCAGGCCGATGCGATGGCGCTCGGCAGCGGCGCGACGGCCACCGGCGCGCAGTCGGTCGCGCAGGGCGCCAACGCGGTCGCGGCGAGCGTCGGCAGCGTCGCGCTCGGCTCGGGCGCGCACGCCACGGCAACCGATGCGCTCGCATTCGGGGCCGGGGCGTCGGCGACGCTCGCGAACAGCATCGCGCTCGGTTCGGGTTCGCTGACCACCGTCGGCGCGCAAACGAACTACATCGCGTACGGCCTGAGCAGTCCGCAGTCGTCGGCCGGCGAAGTCAACATCGGCAACCGGCAGATCACCGGCCTCGCGGCCGGCAAGAGCGGCACCGATGCGGTCAACGTGTCGCAGCTCGACTCGGTCGCCAACCAGTTGACGACGCTGATCACCCAGCGCACGTCCAACCTCGGCGGGTCATACACGACGAACCCGGCCGGCACGAACGTGCCGCCGGGCTCGACGGGGCCGAATTCGTCGGCGGGCGGCTCGGGCGCGGTCGCATCGGGCTCGAACAGCACGGCGGTCGGCAACGGGTCGCTGGCGTCCGGCAACGGATCGACCGCGATCGGCGTCGGCTCGACCGCAACGGGCAACGGGTCGACCGCGATCGGCACGGGCAGCAACGACGGCGGGCGCTCGAACGTCGTCGCGGTCGGCTCGGCGGAGTCGGCCCGCCAGGTCGTCAACGTCGCGGCCGGCACGCAGGGCACCGACGCGGTGAACGTGAACCAGCTGAACGCGGTATCGAACCAGTTCACGCAATCGCTGAACACGGTCAACAACCAGCTCACGCAGATGCAGCAGCAGATCCAGCAGACCGATTCGATGGCGCGCGACGGGATTGCCGCGACGGCCGCGATGGCGTCGATCCCGCACATGGATCGCGACTCGAACTTCGCGATGGGGGTCGGTACGGCGAGCTTCCTCGGCCAGAAGGCGATGGCCGTCGGCATGCAGGCGCGCCTCACGGAGAACCTGAAGGCGACGCTGAACGGCGGTTTCGCCGGCAGTCAGCGCGTGGTCGGCGCGGGTATGTTGTATCAGTGGAAGTGATCCGTGCGCACCGAACCGTTCCGGCGTGCAGCGCCGGAACGGTTCGCGCTGAACGAGAACGCATCCGCATGCGGCCGCACTGCCGTGCCGCATGCGCGATATCGAACCGATTTTCGGGAGTGAATCAGTGAAGAAAACTTCTCTTGCCCTGCTCGTGTCCGTGGTCTCCCTGGCCGCCTGCTCGAGCGCGTCCGGGCCGACGTTCAATGCATACGAACTGCAGCCGAGAAACGGCGTGCGGACGTTTCGCGTCGATTGTCACGGCATCCTGTCGAGCGAAAAGACCTGCATGAAGGTCGCGACGCGCATGTGCGACACGCAGCCGGTTCGGCGGGTCGATTCGGAGGCGCCGTTCCGCGACGGCGCGGATCCGCGGTCGATCGAGTTCCAATGCGGCGCGGCACCCGCGCCGCTTCCGGCGCCGGTGGCGGCGGCACCGGCCGCCGCGGAAAAGGTCAGCCTGACCGGCGACACGTATTTCGCGACCGACTCCGCAACGCTGACGCCCGCCGCGAGCGCTTCGCTCGACGCATTGCTGAACCGTCAGGCGGACCGACATTTCTCGTTGGTGAAGGTGACCGGCTATACCGACTCGGTCGGCTCGGATGCGCACAATCTGGCGCTGTCGATGCGTCGTGCGGAGGCGGTCGGGTCGTATTTGCGCGAGCATGGCGTGAACGCGGATTCCGTGACGGCCACCGGAAAGGGGGACGCCGATCCGGTGGGCTCCAACGAGACCGCCGAAGGGCGGGCGAGCAATCGACGCGTGGAGATCCTGCTGCAGAAGTAGCGGGTGGGGGCCGCGAGCACTACCGGCGAAGGCGGCCGGCTCGCGGCCGCATCCCTCGCGGCCGTATCGTCGCCATGATGATCAACGCTGGTCGCGCGCGGCAGCCGCTGCTGGCTCCGCTGCCGTCGCGCTCCGCGTCGATCATGGCGAACCGGGACAGCCGGCGCGGACCGAACGCGGAGCGTACGACCGCCGGGTTTCCCGATCCTGTACCCTGTCCATGTCTTTCGCGCGTTCCGCGGCGATCGTCGGCATGACGACCGCCGTGCGTTCCATCACGATGTGCCCGGTCAATCGGCGCCGTGCCCCCGGTCGGCAGCAAGTCGATCCGGTTGCAGACCTCCAAGGCAAACATGGAAATCAAGTGGATCGAGGATTTCATCGCCCTCGCTCAATATCAAAGCTTTTCCCGGGCGGCGGAGTTCCGCAACGTCACGCAGTCGGGCTTCAGCCGTCGCATCCAGTCGCTCGAGCAATGGATCGGCGCCGAACTGATCGACCGCAGCAGTTTTCCGCCGGTACTGACGCCGGCAGGGCGGCTGTTTCGCGAGACGGCGGAAGACGTCCTCAGCCGCCTGTTCGACACACGCGCGATCATCCGCACCGAGCAGCGCATCGCGGGCAAGAGCCTGCAGATCGCGGCGGGCCATACGATCGCGCTGAATTTCCTGCCGTCCTGGCTCAAGGCGCTCGCGCCGCATTTCGGCGAGGTGCGGGCACGCGTCGTTCCGACGAATGTCCACGATTCGATCCTGATGCTCGTCAACGGCAACTGCGAGCTGATGTTCGCCTATCACCATCCGGAGCTGCCGCTCCATCTGGACCCGGTCAGGTACGAACACGTGACGGTCGGCCTCGACACGTTGATGCCGGCCTGCCGGCCCAACCGCCGGTCGGCGCCCGCATTTCGCCTTCCTGGAACGAAGCAGCACCCGCTGCCGCTGATCTCCTATACGGACACCAGCTACTTCGGGCGCTGCCTCGCGTTGCTGCTCGATCGCGCCGCGGTTGCGCCGGCGTTGCAGCTGCACTATGAATCCGACATGGCCGAAGTGCTGAAAAAGCTCGTGATGGAAGGCGAAGGCGTGGCGTGGCTGCCGCGGAGTGCGATCGCCGCCGAGCTGGCGGCCGGCGAGCTCGTGCCGGCCGGGCCGGCGGCATGGAACCTCGAAATCGAGCTGCGCGTCTATCGCGACGCGTCCAATCGCAGCGAGTTCCTGGAGACGCTCTGGCAGCATCTGCGCGCCGAACCGTCGCGGCGCGGCTAGGGTTTTCCCGCCTTATGCGAGTCTCGCATACCGCCATGATGTACCGGCATCATGGTCTGTTCGGCCGTCCCTACCATTCGTTCCAACGGCAAATGTGACGCGCGGCTCGCGTCGCGCGGCCCGTCGCCTGCCGGCGGTCGGGCCTCACCCACGGACGGATGGACATGAAAAATCGGCTTACCTTAAGCATCGCAATCGGCATGGTCCTCGGCGTCGCCGCCGGCTATGCGTGTCACACGAGCATCGCGGACCCGGGCACGCTCAAGACGGTCGCGGGGTATTTTTCGATCGTGACGGACATCTTTCTTCGGCTGATCAAGATGATCATTGCGCCGCTGGTGTTCGTGACGCTCGTTTCCGGCCTGGCCGGCATGGACAGCGGCGAAGACGTCGGGCGCATCGGCCTGCGCTCGGTTGCGTGGTTCGTCTGCGCATCGCTGGTTTCGCTGGGCCTCGGCCTCGTCATGGCCAACGCGTTGCAGCCCGGCGCCGGCCTGAACCTGACGGAAGCCGCGGGCGAGGCCAACCTCGGCCTGAATACCGCGGCACTGAACGCCAGGGACGTGATCACGCACGCGTTTCCGACCAGCCTGCTCGACGCGATGGCGCGCAACGACATCCTGCAGATTCTCGTTTTCTCCGTCTTTCTCGGCATCGCGCTGAGCGCGCTGAAGCACGATCCGCGTGTCGGCATCGTTATCCGGTCGATCGACGGCATGGTGCCGGTGATGTTGCGCCTGACGAACTACGTGATGCGCGCGGCGCCGCTCGGTGTCTTCGGTGCGATTGCGTCGTCCGTCGCGCTGCGCGGGCTCGACGTGATCTACACGTACGGCAAGCTGATCGGCGCGTTTTATCTCGGGCTGCTCGTCCTCTGGACGATCCTGATCGGCGCCGGATACCTGTTCCTCGGGCGGCGCGTCGGCGCGTTGCTGAAGGCCGTGCGCGAACCCGCGTTGATCGCGTTTTCGACCGCCAGCAGCGAAGCGGCGTATCCGCGCCTGACCGAGCAGCTCGAGAAGTTCGGTGTCGACAAGAAGGTCGTCGGTTTCACGCTGCCGCTCGGTTATGCGTTCAACCTGGACGGCTCGATGATGTATCAGGCGTTTGCGGCCCTCTTCATCGCACAGGCGTTCGGCGTGCACATGCCGCTTTCGCAACAGGTGTTCATGCTGCTGATCCTGATGTTGAGCAGCAAGGGCATGGCGAGCGTGCCGCGCGGATCGGTGGTCGTCGTCGCGGCCGTCGCGCCGATGTTCCATTTGCCGGCCGCCGGCGTGGCCATGATCCTGGCGATCGACCAGGTGCTCGACATGGGCCGCACGATGACGAACGTGATCGGCAACAGCGTGGCGACGGCCGTGATCGCGAAGTGGGAGGGCGCGCGCGCCGCGCAGCCGGACAGCGCCGCGTTCGATCCGCGGGAGCTGAACGCATGACGCACCGGGACATCGCGGGTACGGGACGGACGTTCGGCGTGGTCGGCGGCCTCGGGCCGCTGGGAAGCGCCGACGTGTTCTTCAAGCTGGTGAGGGCGACGCCCGCGTCGTCCGACGAGGGTCACGTCGACCTGATCTTCGAGCAGCACCCGTTCAGGGGTTCGGGTTCGGGCAGCGCGGCGACGACGGCGCGCAAGCTGTACGTGTTCGACATGATCCGTGCGTTCGAGAAACGCGGCGTGACGACCGTGGTGCTGCCGTGCTTCCTGAGCCACACCTTCATCGACGAACTGAAGGCCAATACGCGCCTGCCGATCGTGGACATCGTCGAAGCCGTTCGCAGCCACGTACAGCGCACGTATCCCGGCGCCATACGCATCGGCGTGCTGGCTTCCGACTATGTGCGGGCCGACGGGCTGTTCGACCGGTATTTCCCGGCGCCGCAGTTCGAGATCGTCCATCCGCGGCTGCGCGGCGATGTCGATCCCGTCACCGAGGCGATTTACGGGGCGGACGGCATCAAGCGCGGCAATCTTCGCGGCCGGCCGGTCGAGCTGCTGCGCGACGCATGCGAGGATCTGGCGGACCAGGGCGCGCAGGTCATCGTTCCGGGGCTGACGGAGATCGCGCTCGTGGCGGACGAAATCGGGCCGCTGCGGATCCCGCTGATCGATTCGAATCTCGCGTATGCGCAGTACGCGGTTTCGACCCGATGCGGGGCCCGTGCACCGGTATTCAAGATCGGGGTCGTCGGTGGCGTCGGGCCGGCCGCGACGGTGGACTTCCTGGACAAGATCGTTCGAAACACGCCGGCTTCGCGCGACCAGGAGCACATCAAGCTGCTGGTCGAACAGAATCCGCAGATCCCGGACCGGACGGCGAACCTCGTCGGTGACGGTACCGACCCCACGATCTCGCTGTATGCGACGTGCAGGCGGCTCGAGGACGGGGAGGCGGATCTCATCGCGATTCCGTGCAATACCGCGCATGCGTTTGTCGAGCGGGTTCAACCGCACCTCGGCATTCCGATCGTGAACATGCTGACCGTGACGGCCGCCCATCTGCGCGATGCGTATCCGGGGCTGCGCGAGGTCGGCGTGCTGGCAACGTCGGGCACGATCGAAAGCGGCGTATACGAAAAGGCACTCGAATCGTATGGATTCCGACAGGTCGCGCCGGCGCCGGCACTGCAGGCGCGCGTGATGGAAGCGATCTACGGCGAGCGGGGTGTCAAGGCCGGCTTTACGACCGGCCAGTGCAAAGCGGACATCGGCGCCGCCGTCGACGCACTGATTGCCGACGGCGTCGACGTGATCGTTCTCGGCTGTACCGAGCTTCCGATCCTGCTGCCGGGCCGCGAATATGTCGCGCCGAACGGTGGGCGTGCGACGCTGGTCGATCCGACCGATGTGCTCGCGCGTCAATGCGTGGCGTACGCGACGGCTGCCGGTGCTTGAGCTTGAGATTAGGCGGCCGCGCCGCCTTCGACGCGGCGGCCGGCGGCCGGCGGCCGGCGGGTGTCGGATGTGCCGCGTGGTTCGGGCGGCGCAGGCGTGGATCAGCCGATGCCGGTCTTGTGCGATTCAACGACGACCGCGCACGTGACGAAGCGGTTTCCCGAGGCCGACAAACCGGGCGCCCGGTAGCGGGCGCCACGTCAGTGTCTGAGCACGCAAACAGCGACGATTTCGTATCCGGGGTCGGCATGCAGGTGCGCCGCCATTTCCGCTTCCTCATACGAACGAAACGACGTGGCATCCTCAACCGCCGGTGCCATGCCGATATCGCCATCCTCGGCGGTGCACAGGAACTGCTCGCCGGTCTTCACGACATAGACGGACAACATGATTCCCTCCATCGTTTGCAGGGGGAAATTTCAGTCTAGCAGGCCGGAAAAGGGGCGCGGGCGGTTTGCAGCGCCCCGTTTCCGCGAGGCTGTCGCCGGAGGGTTTGCAGCGTCGGATGTCAGCGTGGCATGCGACGGGAGCGGAAAGCCGTGCACAATACCGGCATGCAGACCCCAGATCTCGAACACCTCGTCACCGTCACCATGCCCTTTGGAAAGTACAAGGGCCGACTCATTGCCGACCTGCCCGGGCCTTACCTCAACTGGCTGGCTCGCGAAGGGTTCCCGCGCGGCGAAATCGGCCGGCAGCTTGCGCTGATGCATGAAATCGACCACAACGGCCTGCGCGACTTGCTGGAGCCGTTGCGCAAACGCGGATAACGTCGCTCGGTGCCGAACGGCTTCGCATGCGGCAGCGGCGCTGGCCCGCGCGCACCTACTGTGTTGCCGTTGCTGACATAGAATGGAAAGCGTAGTCGACGGCACAAAGGGGTGCCAACATGAGACGCCTTTATTTCCTCGTACCCGATACGCAGATGGCCAAGGCCATCGTCGACGATCTATTGCGCGCACGTATCATCTGGCGCCATATCCACGTCCTCGCCGATCACAGCGTCGCACTCGATCAGTTGCCCGAAGCATCGTTGCTGCAAAGCAGCGATGTCGTGCATGCGCTCGAGCGCGGCGTCGCGCTTGGCGGCGCGGCGGGTGCACTGATCGGCCTCGTCGCGCTGGTATTTCCCCCGGCGGAACTCGTGATCGCGGGCGGCGCCGTTGTCGGGTTGACGCTGGCGGGAGCAGGTTTCGGCGCGTGGACCGCCGCGATGATCGGCATTGCCGAGCCGAACGCGCGACTCCAGCGATTTCGCGAGGCCATACAGGAAGGCCAGATCCTGATCATGGCCGATGTGCCGGCATTGCGAGAGCAGGAAATCGAGGAGATGGTCGCCAGGCATTTTCCGACGGCGGACCTGGAAGGCGCCGAGCCCACGACACCGATCTTCCCCTGACGCGCGACAGCAAGCCGGCCTGCCCGATACCTGGGTTCATCGACGCATTTCGTCGAACGCACGGCCGCGCGCGGAGAAGGGCGTTCGCACGTTGCGCCCGCAACCCTGCTTCCAGATCGCTCGAGTGACGCAGGCCCGACGCGCGTGACGCCCTCGGAACCGAAGCGCCGACGTCGAAGCGTCGGCAAGGAGGTCGTATGGAACTGCACATGCAATCGCACCATTGGGCGCGTCGGACGCCGGACTGGGTCGCCGCCGCCGTGGCCGGTCTCGCAGGCGGTGCGCTGGTGATCGCGCTGGAATTCGTCTGGTCGACACTCGTGCTCGGCTCGAGCCCGTGGCAACCGACACACAAGATCGCGGCGATGGTGATGGGCCGCAGCGCGCTCGGCCAGATGACGCAATTCAACCTTGAAATCGTCGCGATGGCGCTGCTGCTGCACTACGTGCTCGGCGCGATCATGGGGGTGATGCTCGCGGCGATCATGGCGCCTTTCCGCCTCGATTCGAGCGTGGGCATGGAAGCCGCCATCGGGCTGGCGTTCGGGATCGTCGCGTATGGGTGGAACTTCTACGTCATGACGGCCGTGTTCCCGTGGTTCGTCTCCGAGCGGGGTGCCGGGCCGTTGCTGGCCAACCTGTTGTTCGGCGTGGTTGCGGCCATCACCTACGGCAGGCTCGAGCGAGTGCGCAAGCACAACGTGGACGACTGATACATCGCGTTTCCCGCCGCGCCGAGCCTGACCACCCTGCGTTCGCGGGAGACACGGAACCCGGCGTCGGCGGCGCCGGCGAGTGATATGCAGCGAGGCGGCCTATGGCCCTTGCGATTGCCCTGGTCCTGATCATCCTGTTGGCGGTGGGGTTTCACTTTGCCAGTCCGTGGTGGATCACACCGATCGCATCGAACTGGGTGCGCATGGACGACATGCTGACGATCACGCTCGTCATCACTGGTGCATTCTTCGTCGCCATCAACCTGTTCATCGTCGTCGCACTGGTGCGCTATCGGCACCGCAGCGGGCATCGCGCGGCCTACGAGCCGCACAACCGCCGGCTGGAATGGTGGCTGATCGGCCTGACCGCTATCGGCGTGGCGGCGTTGCTGGCGCCGGGGCTGTTCGTCTACGCGGACTACATCCGGCCGCCGCGCAACGTGCTGCAGATGGAAGTGCTCGGCCAGCAATGGCAATGGCGCTTCCGTTTCGCGGGCCCCGGCGGCAAGCTGGGCACGACGGACGTGCGCTACATCAGCAACGACAACCCGTTCGGCCTGAACCCCGCCGACCCCAACGGCCGTGACAATTACCTGATCGAGACGCCCGAGGTACACCTGCCGCTCAACCGGCCGGTCCAGGTGCTGACGCGCTCGCGCGACGTGCTGCACGATTTCTACGTTCCGCCGTTCCGGGCGCGGATGAACATGGTGCCGGGCATGGTGACCACCTTCTGGTTCACGCCGACCAGGGCAGGGCGCTACGACATCCTGTGCGCGCAGCTCTGCGGGATCGGGCACTCCGGCATGCGCGGCGTGGTGGTCGTGGAAGACGAAGCCGCGTTCTCGCGCTGGCTGGCGCAGCAGACCACCTTCGCGCAGCAGCAACTCGCCCACGTGCAGGCAACCCCCGCCGCTGCCGGCGGCAGCGCGCACGCACTCGCCGAACTGGGCAAGACGCTCGCGGCGGCCAAGGGCTGCGTGGCCTGCCATACGGTGGACGGCAGCCCGCTCGTGGGCCCGACCTGGAAGGGCCTGTACGGCAAGACCGAAACGATGGCCGACGGCAGCACCGCGAAGGTGGACGAAGCCTATCTGCGCGCGTTCATCCGCAATCCGGCGGCGCGGGTCGTGAAGGGGTTCTCGCCGATCATGCCGCACTTCGACCTGAGCGACCAGGAACTGTCCGCACTGGTGGCATATATCGAGGCGCAAGGCGGGCCGCCTCCGGCCGGTACCGCGGCCAGGCAATAGCGGAGCAGAAACCATGACCTACGCGCATAGCGACCACGCCCCGCAGAGCTTCTGGACCCGCTATGTCTGGAGCCAGGACCACAAGGTCATCGCGGTGCAGTATGCGATGACGGCCATCGCGATCGGGCTGGTCGGCCTCGTATTGTCCGACCTGATGCGGCTGCAGCTCGGCTTCCCGGGCAAGTTCGCGTTCATCGACGCGAACCACTACTACCAGTTCGTCACGATGCACGGGATGATCATGGTGATCTACCTGCTGACGGCGCTGTTCCTGGGCGGCTTCGGCAACTACCTGATCCCGCTGATGCTCGGCGCGCGCGACATGGTGTTCCCGTTTCTCAACATGCTGAGCTACTGGGTCTACCTGCTGGCCGTGCTGGTGTTGGTGGCGAGCTTCTTCGTGCCGGGCGGGCCGACCGGCGCGGGCTGGACGCTGTACCCGCCGCAGGCCATCCTGCCGGGCACGCCGGGCGTCGAATGGGGCATCGTGCTGATGCTCGCGTCGCTGGCGATCTTCATCGTCGCGGCGACCATGGGCGGCCTGAATTACGTGACCACCACGCTGCAGGCACGCACGCGCGGCATGACGCTGATGCGCATGCCGCTCACGGTGTGGGGCATCTTCATCGCGACCATCATGGCGCTGCTGGCGTTTCCGGCGCTGTTCGTGTCGGCGGTGATGATGCTGTTCGACAGGACGCTCGGCACCAGTTTCTTCGTGCCGGCCGTGGTGTCGATGGGGCAGACGCTCAAGCATGCCGGCGGCAGCCCGCTGCTGTTCCAGCACCTGTTCTGGTTCTTCGGGCATCCGGAGGTCTACATCGTCGCGCTGCCGGCCTTCGGCATCGCATCGGACCTGATCAGCACGCACGCGCGCAAGAGCATCTTCGGCTACCGGATGATGGTGTGGGCCATCGTCGTCATCGGCGCGCTGAGCTTCGTGGTCTGGGCGCACCACATGTTCATCGCCGGCATGAATCCGTACTTCGGTTTCTTCTTCGCCACCACCACGCTCATCATCGCCGTGCCGACCGCCCTCAAGGTCTACAACTGGGTGCTGACGCTGTGGCGCGGCGATATCCACCTGACCGTGCCGATGCTGTTCGCCATCGGCTTCATCAGCACCTTCGTGCTGGGCGGGCTGACCGGGCTCTACCTCGGCAACGTGAGTGTGGACATCCCGCTGTCGAACACGTATTTCGTGGTCGCGCACTTCCATATGGTGATGGCCGTGTCGCCGATCCTGGTGGTGTTCGGCGGCCTCTACCACTGGTACCCGAAGGTGACGGGCCGCATGCTCGACGACACGCTCGGGCGCGCGCACTTCTGGATCACCTTCGTCGGCACCTATGCGATCTACTTCCCGATGCACTATCTCGGCATCCTCGGCATGCCGCGGCGGTATTACGCGTACCAGGGCTACAGCTTCATCCCGCATTCGGCGCAGACGCTCAACACGTTCATCACCGTCGTCGCGCTGATCGTCGCGGCCGCGCAGTTGCTGTTCCTGTTCAACCTGGCGTGGAGCCTCGTGCACGGCCGGCGCGCCGACGGCAACCCGTGGCGGGCCACCACGCTGGAATGGCAGACGCCGCAAACGCCGCCCGCGCACGGCAACTGGGGCGCGGCGCTTCCCGTCGTCTACCGCTGGGCATACGAATACAGTCCGCCGGGGCAAGAGGAAGATTTCGTGCCGCAAAACCAGCCGCCCGCGACGGTGCCTGAACCGGCCCACCCGGCGCTTCACCCCGGCGAGGCCCACGAATGACCACGCTGCCGCGCCTCTTCGTTCACGACGCGCGACCCGGCTCGCCGAATGCGGGCCGCACCGGCCTGATCGTCTTCATGGCGGTCGCGGCGACGTTGTTCTCGCTGTTGCTGCTCGCCTATGCGATGCGCATGCGCGAGCCCGACTGGCAGCCGATCCCGCATCCGGCGCTACTGTGGTGGAACACCGGCGCGCTGGCGCTGGCCAGCGTCGCCATGCAGCGAGCCCGGCAACCGGCCTCGCACCGCACCGCGTGGCTCGTGTGCGGCGGCGTGCTGGCGGCCGCGTTCGTGGCCGGGCAACTGACCGCCTGGCACCTGCTGTCGGCTGGCGGGCAGACTGTCGCGGTCAATCCATCGAACAGCTTCCTCTACCTGCTTACCGGCCTGCACGGATTGCATGTGCTGGGCGGGCTGGCGGCATGGGCGGTGACGATCGCGCAGCTCCGGCGCGCGGACCCGTTCCGGGCCCGGCGGGTCATCGATCTGTGCGCGCTCTACTGGCATTTCCTGCTCGCGGTGTGGCTCGTGCTGCTGGCGGCGATGTGGTGGCTGACCCCCGGGATCGTCGCCGCCGTCTGCGGGCCGCCGTATGGAGCCGCGCCATGACCGCGCCCACGGCCCCCTCCGGATCCGCCGCCGGTTCGCACGCGGCCACGCCTGCCGATGCGCCATCTGCCGACACCCGGCCCGACGGCTGGCGCGGCATCGTCACGGACTGGTCGGCCGATCGCGAAGCCTTCAAGGTGCCGTGGGGCAAGGCGATGATGTGGATCTTCCTGCTGTCGGACACGTTCGTCTTCAGCAGTTTCCTGATCGGCTACATGACGGTGCGCATGTCGACCACGGCGCCGTGGCCCGATACCGCGAAGGTGTTCGGGCTCAGCGTGGGCGGCGTGGAGGTGCCGTTGCTGCTGATTGCGATCATGACGTTCACGCTGATCAGCAGCAGCGGCACCATGGCGATGGCCGTCAACTTCGGCTACCGGCGCAACGCGAGGCCCGCCGCCGCGCTGCTGCTGGCGACCGCGCTGCTGGGCGCCACCTTCGTGTCGCTGCAGGCGTTCGAATGGAGCAACCTGATCTTCCGGGAAGGCATCCGCCCGTGGGGCAATCCGCTGGGCGCGGCGCAGTTCGGCGCGTGTTTCTTCACGATCACCGGGTTCCACGGCTTTCACGTGACCTGCGGCGTGATCTACCTGCTGCTGATCGCACGCAAGATCCTGCAGCCGGGGTTCACCGAACACGGCAACTTCCAGATCGTCGAGATCGCCGGCCTGTACTGGCACTTCGTCGACCTGGTGTGGGTGTTCATCTTCGCGCTGTTCTACTTGTGGTGAGGCAGGCCATGGACGATACCGATCCCGCCGATCGACCCGACGCCGCGCACGGCCAGCAGCATCCGATCGGCCTCTACCTGAAGATCTGGGGCCTGCTGTTCGTGCTGAGCACGTTGTCGTACCTGGTCGACTATTTCAACGTGCAGGGCCTGTTGCGCTGGGTATTGATCGTCGTGCTGATGATCGCCAAGGCCGGGCTGATCGTGTCGATCTTCATGCACATGATGTGGGAGCGGCTGGCGCTGGTGTACGCGATTCTCGTGCCGCCGCTGTGCCTGCTGGTGCTCATGGTGCTGATGGCGGCCGAGGCGCATCACACGTTCGGGATGCGGGAATTGTTTTTTCGCTGATTCCTTCGCAAGGCGGTTCGCAGGGGATGAACGTGTCGCGGCGCGACGGGCACGGTGACGGGCCGCGGTTGTGCGCCGGGCGGCGTCGCGGCATCGGAGGAGCCGGTCATCCGGCCACGCAAATATCGAGGAGGGCAAGATGAAGTTTTCACGCCGACGTTTTATTGCTGCCACCACCGTTCTGGCATCCGCGCTGGCCGTTGGGCGCCGCGCGGCCGCGGCAGATACTGCGGCCGGTGCCGTGCAGGAAACCGATGCAAACGCCCAGGCCCTCGGCTACAAGACGGATGCAAGCTGGGTCGACCATGCGAAATTCCCGAAATTTCACGCGGGCGAGGCTTGCGCGAATTGCCAGTTCTTCCAGGGCAAGACCGGTGCGGCGATGGCGCCGTGCGCCATTTTCGGCGGCAAGCAGGTCAATGCGAAAGGCTGGTGCGGCGCTTACGCGAAAAAGGCGTAGCAGGGCAGGGGCGAGCGGGTGGCCGGGATACGTGATGCCCGGCCCCCCATGACTGATCGGACTCGAGCCACGCACCCGGCGCGACGCGAAATCCGGATGGCAGGCAAGGGTCAGAGGTCGCCGCGCACTTCACCGGTTCCCAGCGCGGTCCGCTGCCGGTTGACTTCCGCCCAAAGCGCGTCGCTGTCGTCATTGCGCAGCAGGACCATCCAGTCCAGTTGATCGTCGGTCACGTCGAAGTATTCCAGGATTTCCCGGCGAACCCCATCGACGAACTGCGCGAATTCAGGGGTTGCCTGGGCCTGCGCGTGCAACGCGTCGTATTCCGCATCGTCCGCGCCGCCGCCGTGCTCGTCGATGTAGCGCGAAATCCACTGGTCTATTTCGCGGTCGTAGTCGGCTTCGGCGCGCATCGCTTGCACGGCCGTGTAGAAATCCAGTTGGGCAAACGCGGCGATCGCCGCCGTTGTCGCCTCGTCGAAGGTAGTCGTCATTCCATCTCTCATGTTGGTCAGCGCGCATCATCGCACGGCTGCACCCGGGCAGGTACGTTGGTTCCGGATGGCGCGACACACGGCTTGTGTGCCGAAGTCCGACCCGGGCAACGGCACCATTTTCGGAAGGGGGATGCCTCCGCCGGATAGCTCGTCGGCGGTATGTTACCGGCTCGAAACGACCCGGAGCGGTCAGCCGGTCGACACGGAATCATCGGCTGCTGGAAATCACGTCGCTCATGTATTGATTCAGGTCGCGAAAATCCTGAACGGTCCAGGCATGCGGTGCCAGCTTGACGCCGTTCTCCCGCAAGGTTCTCGGAATCAGGTCCCCGTTCGGGCGAAGTATTACCGATGAAACGATGACGCCTGGATAATCATGGAGCCGCTTTTTGAACGCGGCAGTCGTGAGGTCGGGCGTGGGGGGATTGCTTTTCCCGGCCAATGGCCCGGTGCCCTTGATATCTGCGCCATGGCACATCGCGCATCTCTGTATGAAGAGATTTTTTCCGTTGACGTTTTGCGAGAAGGCGAGTGAAGGCTGAGTCAACACCCACGCTCCCAGCGAAGTGATGAGCCATGTTCTTGCTTTCATTTTCCTTGTCGTATCACGCGGATTGCCCGGCCGGGGAGTATAAACGCGTTATCGCGGAATGGGCCGCGCCTCCAACCGCCATCCCATGCCGCCCTCAGGGTCGTCATGGAAAACTGTATGAATGTACAGTATAGTGTCCGTCGAAATCGGGCCGCACAGGTGCAACCCTTGCGGCGCGTGCGCCGCGCCTGCGGGCATCCGCCGCAGCGTTCCGGCACCGGGCACTCTGGTTAACTCATTCAGACGGGCAGGCAAATTGTCATCCAGCAATCTGATCCGCATTCGCGGAGCACGTCAGCACAACCTCAAGAACCTCGATCTCGACCTGCGCACCGGCGAGATGACGGTCGTCACCGGCCCGTCGGGCTCCGGCAAGTCGAGTCTCGTGTTCGACACGCTGTACGCGGAAGGCCAGCGGCGCTACGTCGAGACGTTCAGCGCGTACGCGCGGCAGTTCCTCGACCGGATGGACCGCCCGCAGGTCGAGCGGGTCGACGGCGTGCCGCCCGCGATCGCGATCGACCAGACCAACCCGGTGCGCAGTTCGCGCTCGACCGTCGGCACGATGACCGAGCTGAACGATCACCTGAAGCTGCTGTACGCGCGCGCGGCCGAGCTGTTCGACCGCAAGACCGCGCGGCAGGTGCGGCACGACACGCCGGAGACGATCTACGCGGAGCTCGTCGCGCGCACGCAGGCGGACGATCCGCGCGTCGTCGTCACGTTCCCGGTCGAGCTGCCCGAAACGGCGTCCGATGAAGAAGTCGCGCAGTGGCTGTCCGCGAGCGGTTACACGCGCGTGCAGGCGCAACGCGAGGTCGCGTCGCCCACCGGGCCGCGCAAGGTGCTCGACGTGGTGGCCGACCGCTTTCGCGTGCAGCAGGCCGACAAGGTGCGCGTGGTCGAGGCGATCGAGGCGTCGCTGAAGCGCGGCGGCGGGCGCGTGAACGTGTACGTGCTGGCGCCGGAAGCGGAAAACGCGATCGCCGAGCCGCAGGTGTGGCGCTTCTCCACCGGGCTTCACGATCCCGACAGCGACCTGCGCTACGCGGAGCCGCAGGCGGCGCTGTTCTCGTTCAATTCGGCGTACGGCGCGTGCGAAACCTGCCGCGGCTTCGGCCGCGTGATCGGCGTCGATCTCGGCCTCGTGATCCCCGACGCGCGCAAGACGCTGCGCGGCGGCGCGATCAAGCCGATGCAGACGCCCGCGTGGAAGGAGTGCCAGGACGACCTGATGCGCTACGCGGCGAAAGCCGGCATCCCGCGCGACACGCCGTGGGCCGAGCTGTCGGACGCCGAGCGGGACTGGGTCGTCAACGGTTCGCCGGACTGGAACGGCAAATGGCAGAGCCAGTGGTACGGCGTGAAGCGCTTCTTCGGCTATCTCGAGTCGAAAGCGTACAAGATGCATATCCGCGTGCTGCTGTCGAAATACCGCAGCTACACGCCGTGCGACGTGTGCGGCGGCGCGCGCCTGAAGACGGAATCGCTGCAGTGGCGGCTCGGCTCGAAAGAGAACGCCGACGGCGTGCTCGCGCCGGCCGGCCGTTTCATGCCGCGCGGCGTCGACTGGAGCCGCGCGCAGCTCGAGGCGCTGCCGGGCCTGACCGTGCACGACCTGATGCTGTTGCCGATCGAGCGCATCCGCCGCTTCTTCGACGACATCAGCCTGCCGAGCGCGCTGCTCGACGATGCATTGAAGCTGCTGCTCGCCGAGGTGCGCACGCGCCTGAAATACCTGTGCGATGTCGGGCTCGGCTACCTGACGCTCGACCGGCAGAGCCGCACGCTGTCGGGCGGCGAGGTGCAGCGGATCAACCTGACGACGGCGCTCGGCACGTCGCTCACGAAAACCCTGTTCGTGCTCGACGAACCGAGCATCGGGCTGCATCCGCGCGATCTCACGCGGATCGTCGAGGCGATGCAGCGGTTGCGCGACGCGGGCAATACGCTGGTGGTGGTCGAACACGATCCGTCGGTGATGCTCGCGGCCGATCGCCTGATCGACATGGGGCCCGGCCCGGGCGAACGCGGCGGCACGATCGTCTATGACGGCACGCCGGCCGACATCCGCTCCGCGCACACGCTGACGGGCGAGTATCTCGGCGGCCGCAAGCAGGTCGCGCATGCGTCGAACTGGGCGCGCCGGGTGGTCGACGCGAATACGCCGCGCATCGTGCTCGAAGGCGCGAGCGAACACAACCTGCGCGACGTGACGGTCGAGATTCCGCTGCAGCGGCTCGTCTGCGTGACGGGCGTGTCGGGGTCCGGCAAGTCCACGCTGCTGCAGGACGTGCTCTATCCGGCGATGGCGCGGCACCACGGCAAGGCGACCGAGTCGCCGGGCGCGTACCGCAGCCTCACGGGCGCCGACCAGGTGGGCGACGTCGTGTTCGTCGACCAGTCGCCGATCGGCAAGACCACCCGTTCGAACCCGGCGAGCTACGTCGGCGCGTTCGACGAGATCCGCAAGCTGTTCGCGAAGGCGCCGCTTGCGCTGCAACGCGGCTACGGCGCCGGCACGTTCAGCTTCAACTCGGGCGACGGCCGTTGCCCGACCTGCGGCGGCTCGGGTTTCGAGCACATCGAGATGCAGTTCCTGAGCGACGTCTATCTGCGCTGCCCGGACTGCGACGGCAGCCGCTACCGCGCGGAGATTCTCGAAGTGCGCATCGAGCGCGACGGCCGCGCGCTGAGCATCGCCGACGTGCTCGATCTCACCGTCAGCGAAGCGGCCGCGTTCTTCGCGACCGACGCCGAGGTGCTGCGCGTGCTGCAGCCGATCGTCGACGTCGGCCTCGAATACGTGAAGCTCGGCCAGCCGGTGCCGACGCTGTCGGGCGGCGAAGCGCAGCGCCTGAAGCTGGCCGGCTTCCTCGCCGAATCGGCGGCGGCCGTGAACGGCCGCCGGGTCGTCACGGAGGAGGCGCGCATCGCGCGGGCGAAGCTGTTCATGTTCGACGAGCCGACCACCGGGCTGCACTTCGACGACATCGCGAAGCTGATGCAGGCGTTCGGCAAGCTGCTCGCGGCCGGCCATTCGCTGATCGTGATCGAGCACAACCTCGACGTGATCCGCGCGGCCGACTGGCTGATCGATCTCGGCCCGGAAGGCGGCGACGGCGGCGGCCTCGTGCTGTGCGCGGGCACGCCCGACGACGTGAAAGCCTGCGCCGAATCGCATACCGGCGTGGCGCTGCTGCAGTACGAACGCGCGATGGATGCCGACATGGCGCTCGCCGACGAAGGCAAGCCGCTGCAGGCCGTGCTGAACGCGGCGCGCGAGCGGCGTGCGATCGAAGGCGAGGACGTCGTGCGGATCGTCAACGCGCGCGAGCACAACCTGAAGGCGCTCGACGTCGACATTCCGCACGGCAAGTTCAACGTGATCACCGGCGTGTCGGGTTCCGGCAAGTCGACGCTCGCGTTCGACATCCTGTTCCACGAAGGCCAGCGCCGTTACCTCGAATCGCTGAACGCGTATGCGCGCTCGATCGTGCAGCCGGCCGGCCGCCCCGAGGTCGACGCGGTGTACGGCATCCCGCCGACCGTCGCGATCGAGCAGCGGCTGTCGCGCGGCGGGCGCAAGAGCACGGTCGCGACCACGTCCGAGGTGTGGCACTTCCTGCGGCTGCTGTACGTGAAGCTCGGCCTGCAGCATTGCATCCACGACGGCACGCCGGTCACGTCGCAGTCCGTCGAATCGATCGCCGCGCAGTTGCTGCGCGATCATCGCGGCGAACACGTCGGGCTGCTCGCGCCGCTCGTCGTGAACCGCAAGGGCGTGTATACGGATCTCGCGAAGTGGGCGAAGGCGCGCGGCAGCACGCATCTGCGGGTCGACGGCGAGTTCGTTCCGGTCGATCCGTGGCCGAAGCTCGACCGCTTCCGCGAGCATACGATCGAGCTGCCGGTCGCCGATATCGTCGTGTCCCCCGACAACGAAGCCGAACTGCGACGCGTGCTCGACGAGACGCTCGAACTCGGCAAGGGCGTGATGCATCTGCTCGCGCCGCTCGACGGGTTGCACGACGCGATGCAGAACGATCATTCGACCGCGCGGGTCGGCACGGTCAAGGTGCTGTCGGTCAAGCGCGCGTGCCAGGTGTGCGGCACGAGCTACCCGGAGCTGGACCCGCGGATGTTCTCGTACAACAGCAAGCACGGCTGGTGCACGACCTGCGTCGGCACCGGCGTCACGCTCACGCGCGAACAGCGCGCCGCGTATGACGACACGGTGCTCGCCGGGGACGATCGCGGCCGCGAGCAGACGCTGCCGTCGGACGAACAGGAACCGGAAGGCGTCGGCAACGAGCCGTGCCCGCATTGCAACGGCACGCGGCTGAACCCGTCCGCGCGGGCGGTGACGTTCGACGCGCATCCGATCGTCGAGGTCGCGCAATGGACGGTGTCGGACACGCGCCGCTGGATCGACGGGCTGGAGCTGACGGGGCGCGACGCGCAGATCGCGCGCGACATCGTCAGCGAGATCGGCAGCCGCCTCGCGTTTCTCGAGGAAGTCGGGCTCGGCTACCTGAGCCTCGATCGCGCGGCGCCGAGCCTGTCGGGCGGCGAAGCGCAGCGCATCCGGCTCGCGGCGCAGCTCGGCAGCAACCTGCAGGGTGTCTGCTACGTGCTCGACGAACCGACGATCGGTCTGCATCCGCGCGACAACCAGATCCTGCTGGATGCGCTGCGCAAGCTCGGCGACAAGGGCAACACGCTCGTCGTCGTCGAACATGACGAGGACACGATCCGCCGCGCCGATCACATCATCGACGTCGGCCCGGGCGCGGGCAAGCGCGGCGGCACGCTGGTCGCCGAGGGCGCGGTCGCCGATCTGGCCGCGCAGCCGGATTCCGTGACGGGCCGCCTGCTCGCGCAGCCGATGACGCACCCGCTGCAGCCGCGCCGCAGCGTGAGCCTGCCGGGCAGGAAGG
The DNA here is from genome assembly GCF_019425585.1 of Burkholderia sp. COPS. Classification (NCBI taxonomy): domain Bacteria; kingdom Pseudomonadati; phylum Pseudomonadota; class Betaproteobacteria; order Burkholderiales; family Burkholderiaceae; genus Burkholderia; species Burkholderia sp. COPS. The sequence continues at coordinate 159,866 of NZ_WIXR01000002.1, forward strand.
GCGGCGCGGCCGTGCCGGAAGCCTGGCTGACCGTGCACGGCGCGCGGCTGCACAACCTGCGCGACGTCACGGTCGGCATTCCGCTCGCGCGGCTCGTCGCGGTCACGGGCGTGAGCGGCTCGGGCAAGTCGACGCTCGCGCGCGACGTGGTGATGACGAACCTGCTCGACGCGGTCGGCCGCTCGGTGCTGTCGTCGCCGGCCACGCGCCGCGCGCGCAAGGCCGCGCAGCAGGACGCGCCGGCTACCAACCGTCGCTCGAGCGTGCTCGCGCGCAGTGCGCCGCGGCCTTCGCTGAACGTCACGCATGCGTGGCAGGGCTGCGAATCGCTGAGCGGCTGGGAGCAGATCGACCGCGTGCTCGAAGTCGACCAGACGCCGATCGGCAAGACGCCGCGCTCGTGTCCGGCCACCTATATCGGCGTGTGGGACACGATCCGCAAGCTGTTCGCCGATACGCTGGAAGCGCGTGCGCGCGGCTACACGGCGTCGCGTTTCTCGTTCAACACCGGCGACGGGCGTTGCCCCGCATGCGAAGGGCAAGGCGTGCGCACGATCGGCATGAGCTTCCTGCCCGACGTGAAGGTGCCGTGCGACGTGTGCCACGGGCAGCGCTTCAACCCGGAGACGCTCGCCGTCACGTGGCGCGGCCGGAACATCGGCGACGTGCTGACGATGGAGATCGACGAGGCGGTGGAGTTTTTTGCGCCGATCTCGAACATCGCGCATCCGTTGCAGCTGATGAAGGATGTCGGCCTCGGCTACCTGACGCTCGGCCAGCCGTCGCCGACGTTGTCGGGCGGCGAGGCGCAGCGCATCAAGCTCGTCACCGAGCTGACGAAGGTGCGCGACGACATCACGCGGCGCGGCCAGAAGGCGCCGCACACGCTGTACGTGCTCGACGAGCCGACGGTCGGCCTGCACATGGCGGACGTCGCGAAGCTGATTCGCGTGCTGCACCGGCTCGTCGATGCGGGGCACAGCGTCGTCGTGATCGAGCACGATCTCGACGTGATCGCGGAAGCCGACTGGATCATCGATCTCGGGCCGGAAGGCGGCGTGGGCGGCGGCACGATCGTCGCGGCGGCGCCGCCGGAAGCGCTCGTGCAGGTGCGTGCGAGCCATACGGGGCAGGCGCTCAAGCCGGTGCTCGCGCGAACGGGCACGGGCGAAGGGGAAGCCGAGCGCGAGGGAGAAGCGCGGGTCGGGTGAGCGCGACACTTCGTGTTGACGGCACCGGTGCCAGGGGGATTGCCTCCTGGCTAACGGGCTCGGTTCCGTTCTTTCAAGCCGTGGGGTAATGGCTCCGGTGTGGCGCCGTTACTCCGCTTCCGATGCGCGATGCCTCGCGCTATCGGAGCTTCGTTTTCTGGTGTCGACCGGCGCCATTCCTGCATGCGGCGCCGTCAGGTCTGTCGATCGCTCGCTCGATTGCGTGCCCGTCACTAAAAACATATCCCCCACGCGTTTCTGCGCTGTCGCATCCATTCCGCGATCGGGTTCGGCTGCGCGTCAAACCGTTGCGCCAGAGCGGCCAGCGTCCGCTTGCCTTGGGCGTTGCAAGTGCAGCACCTTTGCATCTAACCCCGTCGGGTGTGACGGTCGGGTTCTCTTCTTCATCGTCCAGGTTTCCGGGCCGCATTATCGCTGGCGCATGAATCGCACGTTCCCCTTGTGCGACTGCCCGGGTTTGTACGGCCACGCCTGAATCAATCTCGATTTTCATTATGTGTGCACGCGCTATCTGTTTTGATACGCGCGTCATATCCATAGAAGAAATGACTGCAACGGGTCAGTCGCACGTTCTCCATAATCGACATCCGAGATTGCCTGCCTGTTCGACGCTTTTTCATGAAAGTTTGAATCCGGTCAGCCCGGCCATTTGCGAGGTTGAGTTCGATGTCTCGTTTCCTTTTTTCGATCCCCGATAAAAAACCGATCGCCAAAGAGGTGAACGCGCGCGTTCCGGTCGATGGTGCCGTGCCGGTCGTGCGTCATGCCTGTCGACAGGCGGATCGGGCAGATCCCGGGCCGACCGCACGCGGCGCGTGTACCACCAGACAGACCCAATGACGAAGGATACGAAAGTGAGCAACGTCCGCATTGATCACATTGCCTTCCTGACACCGGGCAATTACGCCGGTGAAGACGCGGCGGCGGGATTCGAGCAGACGCTCGAACTGTTCAGCGCGGGCGAGGCGCTCGGTTACGACAGCGCGTGGGTGCGGCAACGCCATCTCGAGCGCGCCGTGTCGTCGGCCGCCACGTTTCTCGCGGCGGCGAGCCAGCGCACGACCCGGATCGGATTGGGCGCCGCGGTCATCCAGATGGGATACGAGAATCCGTTCCGGCTGGCCGAGGATCTCGCCACCGTCGACGTGCTCTCGCGCGGGCGGCTCAATGTCGGGCTCAGCGCGGGCGCGCCGAATCACGGCGCGCTGCTGGGCGAGCGGCTGTTCGACACCGATCCGGATCTCGTCGACTTCTCGCATGCGCGTGTGGCACGCCTGCGCCGCAATCTCGCCGGTGACTGGCTCGGCGACGACGACACGTTCGTCGAATCGGCTGCGGGCCGGGTACGGCCGCGCGTGAGCCCGTTTGCGCCGGGCCTGACGGGGCGACTCTGGTACGGGGGCGGTTCCAGGCGCTCGATCGAATGGGCCGCCAGGAACGGGTTCAACCTGCTGATCGGCAATATAACCACGGGCGAGGGCACCGATAGCCATATCGACGCCCAGTTGCGGCAACTGGATCTGTATCGCGACCATTGGCATGAAGCTCACGAACCGCGGATCGCGCTGGGGCGTGTGATCGTCCCGACCGACGGCGCGAGCGCGAAGGAGCGCGAACGCTATCGCGCATTTGCCGACGCCCGCCACGCCCGCACGCTGGCGCCGCAGGGCGAGCGGCGCACGCTGTTCGCGCCGGATCTCGTCGGCAGCTCGGACGAGATCGTGGAGCGGCTGCTGGCCGACCCGGTGGTCGGACAGGTGCGGGAGCTGCGCCTCGAATTGCCTTACGACCTGCCGTTCGAGAACTACCGGCAGATCCTCGACGATTTCATCACGCGTATCGCCCCGGCACTCGGGTGGCAGCCGGTTGACCGGCGCGAGCCCGCCGCGGCCTGATGCGATCGACATGACATTCCATCGAATGGCGCACGTGATCGAAGTCGGCGACGGACCGGATGCCGCCGGGCACGCCGCACGTTCGATCTCGTTGCAACTGGACCGAACATGACCACCGCTTCTCCATCCCGGCTCGCGGCAATCGGCCGCCCGCGCCGCTTCGGCAACAGGCAGACGCATCCGGTTCGCCGCTTCGGCGGCATCGCGATCGCCATTGCGCTGCATCTCGTCCTGATCTGGGCGCTCGTGAACGGTCTCGCGACCCGGGTCGTCCAGATCGTCCAGCAACCGATCGAGGCACGCATCATCGCACCGGTGAAGCCGCCGCCGCCTCCGCCGCCACCGAAGGCGGTCGAAAAGGTCGTGTCGAAGCCGAGGGCGACGGCGCCGCCGCCGCCGTTCGTGCCGCCGCCGGAGGTGCACGTGCAGGCCCCGCCGCCCGCCACCATCACGCATCAGGACGTGCCGGCGCCGAGCGCACCGGTGCACGAGGCGCCGCCCGCGCCGGCGCCGGTGCCGGTTGCCAAGCCGGTGAATCGCGAGATCGGTGTGGTCTGCCCGAATTCGGACGAGGTGCGGTCGTCGATCGTCTACCCGGCGGAGGCACAGGACAACAACATCACGGGCGACGTGACCGTCGAATTCACCGTCGATCCGGACGGCCGCGTCACGAACCTGCGGGTCGCGCAGCCGGCCGACCCGGTGCTCAATCGTGCGGCGCTCAACGCGGTCAAGCGCTTCAACTGTATTGCCCAGGGGCAATCCGTGCGCGTGCGCGTACCGTTTTCCTTCAACCTGAATTGACGCAGGCCACGGCAAGCCGTTCGACCGGGCCGGTTTTTCGAATCGACACATGACGCATACGGAGTCCTTATGAACAAGCGTTTTCGCGCCGCAGTCGCGGCAAGTCTGATGATATCGGCCGGCATCGGCGGCACGCTGATCGCCCCGCAAGCCGTGCTTGCACAGCAAGCGGCGGCATCCGCGAGCCAGGCAACCTCCGGCGTGGCACTGACCTCGGCGGCACCGGCTGCCTCAAGTGCGGCCGATCGTGCGGTGCCGCCGCCCGAACCCGCGACGTCGGCCACCGTCGAGAACCCGTACGGCCTGGGCGCCCTGTGGGCGAACGGCGATTTCGTCGCGCGTTTCGTACTGGGGCTGCTCGTGGTCATGTCGCTCGGCAGCTGGTACGTCATGGTCACCAAGTTCATCGAGCAGGCACGCGCGAACGGCCGCGCGAAGTCGGCCGACGAGCAGGTCTGGAATGCGCCGACGCTGGCCGAGGGTGCCGCCCAGCTCGACGATACGTCGCCGTTTCGCTTCATCGCCGAGAATGCGATCGAGGCGGGGGAGCACCACGACACCGCATTGCTCGATTCGGTCGACCGCAACACCTGGATCGAGCTGAACATCGAGCGCTCGATCACCAGCGTGTCGAACCGACTGCAGGATGGCCTGGCGTTTCTCGGCACGGTGGGCTCCACCGCGCCGTTCGTCGGCCTGTTCGGCACCGTGTGGGGCATCTATCACGCGCTGACGGCCATCGGCATCGCGGGCCAGGCGTCGATCGACAAGGTTGCCGGCCCGGTGGGCGAGGCGCTGATCATGACCGCGATCGGCCTCGCGGTGGCCGTGCCGGCCGTGCTCGGCTACAACTTCCTCGTGCGTCGCAACAAGTCGGTCATGGAACGCGTGCGCGATTTCGGCGCGCAACTGCACACGGTATTGCTCGCGGGCGGCAGGCGCGCGGCGGGCCGCATCGCGACGCCGGCGGCACAGTCGCCGCAGGCGCTGGCGGTTCAGTCGTAAGCGGGGCGCGTCATGGCAATCAGTGTCGGCGGTGACGACAACGACGAGGTGATCTCGGCGATCAACACGACGCCGCTCGTGGACGTGATGCTGGTGCTGCTGATCATCTTCCTGATCACGATCCCGGTGGTGACGCACACAATCCAGGTGCAGTTGCCGGCGGAGCGCGTCCAGCCGCTGCAGACCCAGCCGAAAAGCATCGAGATCGCAGTGAACCGGCAGGGCGACCTTTTCTGGGGCACCGAGCATGTGAACCTTTCGACGCTGGTGTCGCGGCTGAAGGAGATTTCGACGCAGGCGCCGCAGCCGGACGTGCACGTGCGCGGCGATCAGGCGACGCCATATCAGTACATCGGCCGGGTCGTCGCGGCATGCGAGCGGGCCGGGGTCGTCAAGGTCGCCTTCATCACGCAGCCGCCCGCGCGCGGGGGCTAGGGAGTTCGAACGATGGGTATGAACGCAGGCTCCGGAGGGAGCAAGGACGAGCCGGACGTGATGGTGGACATCAACACCACGCCGTTGATCGACGTGATGCTGGTGCTGCTGATCATGTTGATTATCACGATCCCGATCCAGATGCACTCGGTGAAGATGAACCTGCCAGTGGGGAACCCACCGCCGCCACCGCATCCGCCCCAGGTGGTGCAGATCGACATCGGTGCGGACGGGGCAGTCAACTGGAACGGCGCGGCAGTGAGCGGCGGGGCCGCGCTGGATGCGAAGTTCCGCGCGGTGGCGGCCGAGGCCGACCAGGACGAGATCCGGCTGCGCCCGGACAAGTCCGCACCGTACAAGGCGGTGGCCGAAGTGCTGGCCTCGGCCCAGCGCGAAGGCGCGACGAAGATCGGCCTGATCGGCAACGAGCAGTACATGGAGTGAGCGGCTCGAAAGAACGACGGCGCGGATCGAGTCGTATCCCGCCGGGTCGCACGCGATCGCGCGATCCGCTCGGGTGCCGCTGCCCGCGCAATCGCCGCACTGTCACGTAAATTCACGCAACCGCGCGTGAATCGCATTTTCCGGCCGGGTGACGCAAACGTGTTGCCCAGGCCCGGCGCTCCCGCACGAGCAGATCACCTGCCAAGCTTCAAACGGATACGCCGGGCGACCGGCCATCCATTCGCATCGAGAAACCGACGCGTTCCTCCTGAGCCGGCCACCCCCATCAGCGGAGACGGCTCGAAGCGGAGCAGGGCCGCCGGGCCGCGATCGTTCCGCCATCGCAATGATGTCGACATCGTCACGATACTTTCCGGCCCATCGGTTCGAACATGCAATGCGCAGCTTGTCGAGCGAAATCGATATTTCACAAACGTGCGCATATTCCCTTTAATTATTCAAATCGGGCATCGTCAATATCTGCCGATTTAACCGGCGCCATTTCCATTCGCCACGCAATCGCAACATTTTCTGCGTGATTGCGTAATCGTGCGCAAGGCCGCTAATTGTCGGATGAATTGATAAATGAAAATGCGTATTTGTTATTTAACAAACGATTACACCAGGAGGATGATTCGTCACGCACTGATATCAAAACAAACGAGAAGCGTGACGCGAGAATGAAACGACACTTCGCGGCTCGCTGAAATGAGGGCCTTGAAGTGGTTGATCAGAGAAACGACATTGCGCGCGTGAGGATCCCCCGTTGCCGCTCGCTGGCGCTGGCCGCCTGCTGGATTACCGCCGGCAGCGCCGCGTGGGCACAAGGCACGAAGCCGGAACCGGCGCCTGCCGGCGATACCCGGGACGTCGTCGTCACCGTTCAGGACGTCGTCGTCACGACCGGCACGCGTGAAAGCGCGCGCAAAGTGCGCGATGCCGCCGCCCCGGTGGAAGTGATCAGCGGCGACGCATTGCGGCGCACCGGGCAGGGCAACCTGCGCGACGCACTCGTCCAGCTCTCGCCGTCGATCGCGCGCCAGGCGATGCGCGGCGATGCGGGCAACCTGACCAGCGCGCTGACGCTGCACGGGCTGAGCCCCGATTACGTGCTGGTGCTCGTGAACGGCAAGCGCCGCCATTCGACCGCGAATGTGTCGCTGAACCGCGGGCCGCAGCAAGGATCGACCGGTGTCGACGTCGACCTGATCCCGGTCACGGCGATCGATCATGTCGAGATTCTCCGTGACGGCGCATCCGCGCAATACGGCTCGGATGCGATTGCCGGCGTGATCAACGTCATCCTCAAGTCGAATTACCAGGGTGGCGAGGTGTCGAACACGACCGGCCAGACCTATCAGGGCGACGGCCTCGCGCAAAACAATGCGGCCACCATCGGGCTGAGGCTCGGCGATGCCGGTTATGTCGACCTGAGCGCCGAATACAACCGGCAGAATCATACGGTGCGAACCGGCGCCGATCCGCGAACCGGCCGGAACGACAACCTGATTCTCGGGTCGCCTGCCAGCACGCGGGAATCGGTCGCCTTCAACGCGGGTTACCTGCTCGAAGGCGGCGCGAAGCTGTACGGCTTCGGTACGTATGCCCACCGGAGCGGCGGCAGCTACCAGAATTACCGGTTGCCGTCGGTCCTGCCCGCGCTCTATCCGAACGGCTTCACGCCGCAGGAAACGATCAACGAAAACGACTTTTCGCTGACCGCGGGCGTGAAAGGCGACCGGCTGCTCGGCTGGGCATGGGACATCAGTTCGACCTACGGCCGTGACAACATCGGCATCGGCATGGTCAATTCGGCGAACACGAGCCTGTTCGCCGCAACCGGATCGACGCCGACCGGCTTCCGCCTGTCGACCTTCACGAACACGCAGTGGACCAACAACCTGGACCTGTCGCGTGCATTCCACCTGCCGCTGCTGCCCGCCCCGCTCAACGTGTCGGTCGGCGCCGAGCATCGCCACGAAAGCTACACGGTCGGCGCCGGCGATCCCGCGTCGACCTACGGTGCGGGCAGCCAGGCGTTGCCGGGCCTGTCGCCGCTCAGTGCGCTGTCGAAATCGCGCGAGGTACTCGGCACCTACATCGATCTCGCCACCCGGCTCGCGCCGAACTGGCAGGTGGATCTCGCGGGGCGCTTCGAGCATTACAACGACGTGGGCAGCACGACCAACGGCAAGGTCTCGACGCGTTACGACATCACGCCGCGCATCGCGGTCCGCGGAAGCGTCGGCACCGGCTTTCGCGCGCCGTCGCTCGCGCAGCAGTACTTCACGAACCTGAACATCTCGCCGCTTTCCGCCTACGGGCAACTGGCCCCGAACTCGCAGGCCGCACGCAACCTCGGCGCGACGCCGCTCAAGCCCGAGAAGTCGACCAACTTCGATATCGGGCTCGTGCTCAACCCGCTGCCGAACCTGAACGTGACGATCGACGCGTACCAGATCAACATCCGCGACCGGATCGTGCAGGGCGGCACCTATAGCGGACAGGCCGCGATCGATGCGCTGACGCAGGCCGGCATCACGTTGCCGGCGGGCTTGCCGTCGGTGACGGCGAACTATTTCACGAACGGCGTGAATACGCGCACGCGCGGCCTCGACATCCTGGCCACGTATCACAGCAACTTCGCGAGGTGGGGGAGCGTCGACTGGGATCTCGGCATCAACTTCAACACGACGAGCGTGACGAGCGTGGGCCGCGACACCAACGGCAACACGCTGTTGAACGCGCAGCAGGTCGGCTACATCACGTCGTCGACGCCGAAGAACAAGATCATCGTCGGCGGCACCTGGCACCGTGACAAATGGGCGCTCAGCCTGCATGAAACGCGTTACGGCACGACCTCCGGCGAAGAGAGCTACTGGAGCGGCCCGAATGCATTTTCGACGACGCGCTTCGCGCATTTCACGAACGCGGCACGATACGTCACCGACGTCGAGCTGCGCTACGCGATGACACGCAAGTTCGAAATCGCGGTGGGCGCGAACAACCTGTTCAACGTGTACCCGAGCAAGCTGCCGTCCGAGAACCAGTTCCTGGGCACGCAGTACGACATCGTGTCGTCGCCGATCGGCATCAACGGCGGCTTCTATTACCTGCGCGCCCGCTACCTGCTCTGATGCGCGCGGCTCCCTTACTTCCTTCACTCCTTCATTCCATCACGCCATGAACCGACCGGCAGAGGTTGACCATGCAGTGATCGACGTCGACGAAACGTCGCTGTGCGCCGATCACATTCTCGATTTGTGCAGAGGCAATGCGCTCGCGATACGCATTCGTGCGTTCACGCCGCCGGCGGTCGTCCGGCGAGCGGAGGAGCAGCTGTTCGCCCATCCCGACCGGGGCGCGCTGGGTCACGCAGCCGAATTTACGCGGCTCGGCATCGCGTACGCGGAGGTGCGATCCGAAGAGGTGCGGCAGGCGTATCACCGGCATGCGCGCGCCAACATCGAGCGCGTTCGGACGTTGTTCGGCGAGCTGGCGTCGCCGGTCGACCGGTTCCGCACGCTGCTCGACGACGCGTGGCCCGAAGGGGCACGGCTGCTGAGTGTGGACGGGAGCAAGTGCTTCGTCGGCGTGTGCCGCTACCTGACGCCCGGCGTGGATCTCGAGCCGCACATCGACAACCTGGAATGGACGCTGCCGGCGGGCACCGGATGGGCGCTGCAGTATCAGCTGTCGGCCAACATCTATCTGCAGGTGCCGCCGCACGGCGGCGAGCTGGAACTCTGGCGCGTCGCACCCGATGCGCGCGAATACGAAGCGCTCAAGGGCGATCGCCACTACGGGATCAGCCGCGAGCAGGTGGGCGCGCCCGACCTGGTGATCAAGCCGGAGGTGGGCGACCTGATCTTCCTGAATCCGCGTTTCATCCACGCGGTTCGCCCCGTCCGGGGCACCGACCGGGTCACGTTGAGTGCCTTCGTCGGCATCAAATCCGTTACCGAACCCTTAGTTTACTGGAGCTGACCATGTACAAGGTTTCATTGCAGGCACAAGGAAAATTTCAGGCACACGAGTACGTCGGCAAGACGGCACTGCTGCTGATCAGCGTCGGCAAGGAATATCACGAAGGCGAAAAGCTGGCGGCGACCGTCGACAAGATCAACGTGGCGGGGTTCGGGCAATGCGTGATCGGCGTGGCCGATACGCTGCAGCGCCACAACTATGCGACCGGCTCCGCGCGCAGCAACTATCAGAAAAGCCGCGACCGCGGCGACGCGTGGCTGCGGGACCACGAGGGAACCCTCGCGAAACTGTCGATGCGGCGCGAGATCCTGCGATGGGATGACCTGCTGCGCCGCGACGACTATTCGCAGTACTACCATCTGATCACGAACGAGTACTACTCGAATCCAGAATACCGTTACGCGATCAACGACACCATCGGCGTGTTCGCGGAGCGGAACGGGCTCGTGCAGGGCACCCGAGAACACGAGGACGCGTTCTATCGCTCGCTCTTCTACATTCTCGAGGAATGCCCGATCATCATGCCGATGTGGGCGCGGGACGGCATCGATTTCATCATCTACCCGAAGCAGATGACCGCCGCGATGAGCAAGACCCGCGAGATTTTCGTGCAGAACGGGAGCGATGCCCGCGCCAACTGGCTGGCGGTCAAGTTCAAGAAAAAATCGCAGTCGCACGCAGACGAGGAAACCGAGGCACTGGCGCATGACTAATTCATCGAGCAAGGTTCGGAAATACGTCGGGCTGACCGGCATCTGTATCGCGAGCTTCCTGGGATGTATCGATCTCACGGTCGTCAACACGATTCTTCCGGCGATCGGCCGCGACTTTTCGATCCCGATCCAGACGACGCAGTGGATCACGTCCATCTTCATGGTCGCGCTGTCCGCGTTCATGGTGCCGGTTGCGACGCTGGCCGACAACCTGGGCCGCAAGAAGCTGCTGATCGTCGGCCTCGTGATCTTCGGCGCGGCTTCGTTGCTGGCCGGTATCGCGCATCAGTTCTGGCTGCTGGTCGGGTTCCGCTTCCTGCAGGGCATCGGCTGCGCGATCCTGTACACGGTATCGGGCGCGATCGTCAGCTATACGTTCGACGAGAACGAACAGGGCAAGGCGCTGGGGATCCTGTTCGGCGCCAACGGCGTCGGGCTGGCGCTCGGCCCGATCATCGGCGGCCTGTTCGCCGGCGCGCTCGACTGGCACGACGCGTTCCTGATCAACATTCCGTTCATCGCGATCAGCCTGGTGCTCTGCGCCTGGGCGATACCGGAGTTCAAGGCGCAGGCGCACAAGCGCATCGACGTGACGGGGTGCCTGCTGCTGGTCGTCGGCCTGACCACGCTCGTCAGCTATCTGTCCGTCGACGGCGGCGGGCTCAATCTCTGGTTGCTGCCGGTGTCGCTCGTCGCGCTGGCGCTGTTCGTCTGGCATGAGTTGCGCACGCGCGACCCGATCGTCGAGTTTCATTTCTTCCGCGAACCGAGGTTCCTGTCCGCGCTGCTCGCGACGTTCTTTCTCGCGTTCTTCTACTGCATCGTGCTGCTCACCCTGCCGATCTTCTTTTCGACCCAGCTTCACAAGAGCGACATCACCATCGGGCTGTATCTGCTGCCGGCGACCATCACGTTCTCCATCGCGTCGTCCTGGATCGGCGGCCGCAGCGAACGGCTCGGCCCGTCGCGGGTGATCGTGACCGGCCTGTCGCTGTTCGTCGTCGCGTCGGTTCTGCTGTCGATCGTCGCGGGGCAGCCTGACGCCGCCTGGTTCGTCGTGCCGCTGCTGCTGTTCGGCATCGGCTGGGGCGCGATACTCGGGCCGTCGACGCTGGTGGCGCTGGGTGCGTTGCCGCGCGAAAAGGCGGCCGTGGCGATGGGCACGTCGTGGACCGTGCACAACGTGGGCGGCGCGAGCGGCATTGCGTTCGCCATCTTCCTGATGCGGCAGGTCGACGATTTCCGGCATGGCTACCAGACGCTGATGCTGGCGCTCGCGGCCATCATCCTCGCCGCCGGCGCGCTGTACCACGTGCTGTCGCGCGAGTCGGTGGCGGTGGCCATCGACTGACCGGCCGCCGGAGTCGCATCGCTCGCGGATCGTCGCGCGAACGGGTTCCCATCAATAGCAGGCGGATGTCCGGGCGGTTGCCGGGCATCCGTCGTCTTGCCCGACAGGCGCGCGGCCTGGCTCGCACGGGGCGCGGCTCGCGCATGCGTCCTTTCGAGACAACGTCGACCTGACGCCGCGGGCGATTCCCGTGCGGCGTCCATGCGACCCGGGTTGACGTGAAATCGGGCACGGTGCCCGAAACGTGGCAGGTACCTCGTCGAGCCGGAACGATCTGCATTTCGAAAATGAATTCGGATATCTAAATAGATACCGTTTAATGAATACGCGCGGCCAGGCCGGCGATTGTGGGCGGGAAAATAGATGAAGCAAAGCGTGGTGAGGGGGATTGCCGCAGCGTGGTTCTGCGCGTCCACGGCGGTACCGGGAGCGTCCGCATGGGCGCAGTCGCAGCCGGCACCCGACGCGCCGGCGTCGGCAGTGGCCGTGCCCGCGGCGCCGGCGTTGCCGGCATCGAGCGCGCACGACGCGCTGACGGTCAAGCGTTTCGAAGTGACGGGGTCGTTGATCCGCAGCGCGGACAAGGTCGGCTTCAACCAGGTCCAGACGATCACGGCGAAGGACATCGTGAACAGCGGCCATACGACGGTCGCGGACTATCTGCGCAGCGTGACGGCCAATTCATCGAGCAGCTGGGGGGACGGCTCGACCGCGACGGCCAACTTCGCGGTCGGCGGATCGGGGATCGCGTTGCGCGGGCTGAGCGAAAAATACACGCTGGTACTCATCGATGGCCAGCGCGCCGCCCCGTATGCGTACGCGGCCAACGGCACCGATCAGTTCTTCGACCTGAACACGCTGCCGCTCAACATCATCGACCGGATCGAGATCGTCAAGACGGGCGCGGTGTCGCAGTACGGCTCCGATGCCGTCGCCGGTGTCGTGAACATCATCACGAAGAAGAACTATCGGGGCCTGGAGCTGACCGGCAGCTACGGCGGCGCGACGAACGGCGGCGGCGGCGCGGGCACGACCCGGTTCGGCTTGCTGGGCGGCTTCGGCGACATCAACGCGGATCGCTTCAACGTGACGGCGGCGCTCAGCTACTACAAGAACAACGGCGTGCTCGCTTCCGACCGGAACATGACCGAGAACCAGAATTTCTCGAACTATCCCGGCGGCCTGTCCAACCAGTCGACGTCGTACTGGGCGAGGGCGAACGGCAACGTGCCGCTCGACCCCTGTGCGTATGGCGGCAAGGTCGCACCCGGCAACGCGAATTCCCAATCGTTCGGCGCCGGCGGCACGATCTGCCAGCGCAACACGGCAGGCGCGTCGTCGCTTTCGCCGTGGACCGAGCGCCTGAGCGCGAAGCTGCACGGCGAGTTCAGGATCGACGACGCGATGCAGGCGTTCGCCGATCTGTGGGAGAGCAACAACACGACGGTCGCGAACCGGGGCGTCGGCCGCCTGACGACCAGCACGCAGACCTACGATCCGGCGACGGGCAGCGTAGCGCTGGTATCGAACGTCGTGCCGGCCGGTAATCCCTACAATCCGTTCGGCGTGCCGACGCAGTTGCGCTATGCGTTTCCGGCGTCGCAGTCGGTGCATGTCAGTTCGAACTACTGGCGCGCCGCGACGGGCGTGAAGGGAACGTTCGCGGTGCCGTCCGCGGGCGACTGGGACTGGAGCGCGTCGTATGCGCATTCGCAGGACACGGTCTCGCAGAACTATTCGAACCAGATGAGCGCCAGCGCGCTGACGAACATCATCCGGAACGGCACGTTCGATTTCTCCAACCCGTCCGCGACGCCGAACGGACTGAACGGCCTTTACCAGAGCACGTCGAACCAGGCGATCACGAAGCTCGACGTGCTGGATGCGACGCTGTCGAGCCCGAACCTGTTCAGGCTGCCGACGGGCAACGTGGGCCTCGGGCTCGGCGCGCAGTTCATGCACCAGAGCCAGTACATCGGCACGGGAGCGGGCTGGGCGAGCGGCCAGCTGACGTCGCCGTCGATCCAGTCCGTCGACGGCGAGCGCAACGTCGCGGCCGTCTACTATCAGCTCGACATCCCGCTGCTGAAGACGCTGACGTTCAGCCAGTCGGGCCGCTACGATCACTACAGCGATTTCGGCGGCGCGTTTTCGCCGCGGTTCGCGCTGCGTTTTCAGCCAGTGCGGGAACTCACGTTGTACGGTTCGTACAATCGCGGCTTCCGTGCGCCGACGCTGATCGAGAACACGTCGTCGCGGACGTTCGGCTCGCAAGGCGTGGTGGATGCGCGAGATCCGAACAATCCGGGTTCGTACAACATCGTCGAGGAAATTCGTGCGGGCAATCGCGGCCTGCAGCCCGAGCGCACGAAGAACTATAACGTCGGCTTCCAGTTTTCGCCGACGCGTACCACCGATATCGGTTTCGACTGGTACAAGATTCATATCGACAACGTGATCGGCACGGATGACGTGCAGGTCGTGGTCAATCAGAACGATCCTTCACAGGTGGTTCGCAATGCCAACGGCAGCATCGCCTATGTCACGCTGCCGTATCGCAATCTGTCGTCGCTGGACACCGACGGCTTCGAGGCAACGTTCCGCCAGACGGTCGCGACGAAAATCGGTACCTTCACGTTGTCCGGCGATTGGGCGTACATGTGGCACTTCAAGATGCCGGTTGGCGGCGTGGAAAGGGATTACGCGGGCAACAACGGCGCACTTCACCAGCCGTTCGGCGGCAGCTCGCCGCGCTGGAAAGGGAACACCGACCTGAGCTGGAACCATCACCAGTGGAACGCGACCCTGAGCTGGCTCTATGTCGGCCCTTACGCGCAGGCCATTCTCGCGCCGGGCACGTACCCGGGCATGGCGGATGGCGTTGCGTCGTACAGCCAGTTCAACCTGATGATCGGCTATACGGGATTCAAGCACTGGACGCTGTACGCGGGGATCGACAACCTCTTCAATCGCAAGCCGCCGTTCGATCCGGTATGGATGGCGGGGCCGACCGGCTACGATTCGTCGCTCTATACGTACGTCGGGCGATTTGCGCAGTTGGGGGCGACGTACCGGTTCTGAGGGTCGTTGCGTTTGCCTTTGAACGGCAGCGCGCCGACGCTCACGCGCCGCGCGGCGGCTTGCCGCCACCGGTCATGCTGCCGAGCCGCTTTCGATCAGCCCGGCGGCGCGACGGATGCGCCGGTGATGCCATGCCGTCGCAGCGCATCCGCGACGAAGCCCGACGCCTTCATCTCCTCGACGAACGCGTTCAGTGCCGCCGCGGCGGCTTCGCCGCGACGCTTCGGCACGCCCATTGCCTGCCGGATCACCATGAACCGTTCGTCGAGCAGGCGCAGGCCGGGCGTTTTCGCCGCATCGGCTTCGAGTTGCTGCTTCACGCCCGCCGCGACTTCCAGCTGCTGGTCGACGAAGGTCTGCACGACGGCTTGCGACGTCGGTGCACGCACGATCTGCGCGGCCTTCAGCTCGCGTGTGAGGAACAGGTCGTACGCGCTGCCCTTGCCGACGGTCACGCGGTTGTGAGGCTGGTCGACGTCCGCGTTCGTGCGGATCGGCGACGCGTCGCGCACGAGATAGAACCCCTCGATCAGCACGTACGGCGCCGTGAACGCGACCGTTTCGCCGCGCAGCGGATCGACCGCGAAGAAACCGAAATCGGCACGCTCGTCGGTCAGCGCCTGCACCGATTGGGCCGCGGTGTCGAACACCACGAGTTCCAGCTCGGCCGACAGGCGTTCGGCGAACGCGCGTGCGAGGTCGATCGACACGCCGAACGGTTCGCCGGTTTCCGGGTCGCGGTTCGCGAGGATCGGGTTGCCGAGATTGATCGACGCGCGCAGCTTGCCGGTAGGCGTGAACGCGGAGAGGACGGATGGGGCGAGAGGCATGGGTGGCTCGTTGCGGTCGTAGGGGCAGGGTTCCGGGCGTGTCGATGCGAGTCGAAGCACGACAGCGCGCCGGCATCGAGCTTATCACCCGGCTTTCGTGACGGGGCAGCATCGAGCGATTCAACGGCCTCGCGTGGTCTACGCCGATCGCGGCCACGATTCCGAGCGGCATCGGCGAGTCCTGCGCAATCGCGGTATCCGGCCGGTGATCGCGAAGCGCCGGGCCGGACACGGCAGCGGACTCGGCAAGTATCGTTGGATGGTCGAACGCACTCACTCCTGGCCCCACGGTTTTCGTCGCCTACGCACTTGCTTCGAGCGACGGGCTGACATTCACGAAGCATTCCTGAAACTCGGTTGCCCGCCTGTCTGTTGGAATATCTTCAGGCGTATCGATCACGTGACGAGTCTCGAACTTGACTTCAAAGTCGGTAACCATGTCGCGAGTACACAATGGGTCGTTATCGAACCGACCAACATACACCCCTCCCACGATTCCTTCTGTAGTTACCGGCATGCGTTCTTTTCGTTTCTCTCCCGATCCGCTGTCCGAATACGAAAGATGAACTTCACGATGTCGCCCGGAACGAGGGACTCGCGTCGCTGACGCTCGGGTAACCAGAAGGTGGCGGGGTGCGCCAAAGCGATCGGCTCGGCATCATCCAGTTCCCACCCGTCCCGATCAATCTCTGCAAGCGACATCGTTTTCTCCGGTTTTTTTCGAGGGCTCTTGGCATGGCCTGCGATTCTTTTCTTCGCAGCGGCTCACAGTTCAGGACAGTGCGGCGTGGCAGGCGCGTTGCGTCCGTACGAGATAGGTGCGCACGACGGCCGGCTCGAGCCCGAGCGAGCGTGCCGCCTGTTCGATGCGGAACCCGCGCACGCGACACAGAAAGTATGCCTCGCGGCAAACGGCCGGAAGGCCATCCAGCGGTTGTGCCAGCGGGGCCAATCGACGACGGCGGTGGGCGTCGGGACGCATCGGCCGGGGCCGGGCAGGACGGGCGATCGAGAATCATTTGCTATTGCTGCCGCAAGTGAGCTATCCGGTTCAGGGAGCCAAACAAACGCAAAGAAGCGCGTCACACGCGTCTTATCCCTTCGTCGGGAAAACGAAAGTCACGATAACGATTCTCAACATTCTTCAAGCCGGCGACGCACCGGCTCCCATGCGTGTGGCGCGTGCCGGAAGCCGTGGCCCTCGCGTGTGCCATCCCGGACGATCAAACCTAATCGAACGGCCATCTGGATCCCCGCGTGCATGCGATTCAACCCCTGCTGGATGAGGCAGGTGAGCGGCACATTGTCCGATCGTAAACCGTCCGTCCTGAAATTTGCGTCCAATGACATCGAGAAGCGCGTGCGGACCGAGGTCGAGGTGATCGTGCATCGATTCACCTGGTTTGACGAACAGTGTTCCGGGGGCACGGCGTTGCATCCCTGTGATGGTCGAAGCACCATGGTGTTTGCAAGCTTGAGAGAAAGAACCGTCGGCGCAAGGAGTCGATGGCTGAATCGAGTCACGGGCCGGGGGTAGACAACGACTCGCCGAACCTCAGCGATGACCCTTGGCAATAGCTGACGTCACGATACTAAGTGGGGCAAACAGGAAGGAACAAGATCAAATCGGAACCGTGACTTTGTTAGCTGATTTGTGAAATTAACTTTGTCGACGAGATTAATATTATCAACCTGCAAAGCAAAGGGTATCGATAATGAATTGCAATGTGAAAAATCTTCAAATCACAATGGTGCGATCGTTGGCGATTATGACGGTGAAGCGTTAGGGTTATGGCGCTGCAATTCCCAGACGTTTGTTTATGCAGCTGTATGTGAGTGCGGTGCGACCAATCGTCGTACGGGTGATCATTACGACGCGCCACATCGAGACACGAAAAATTCACTATCCGGTCGTGAGAATGGAGCGATGATGATGCGCCGCGACTAGACACGCGCGAGCAAGCGTTGTCGCACTTTCGAAGAAAAATTCTAAAACGAACCTGAGAGAACAATGGTACTTAGACCATCCGCGCCGGGGGAGTTTAAATATCGCGAGCTTTATAACGCGATCCATCGGGGCTTATTGCAGAACAACCGGCTGTTGCGACTGGACACGCCGCTCGGCCAAAACGCGCTGATCCCGCTGCGCGCGCGTGGTTCGGCGCGGATTGGCCGCGACTACCATTGGACGATCGATGTCGCGTCCCTGCGCGACGATACGGCGCTGCTCTCGCTGATGCATCAGTCAGTGACGCTTTGGTTGCAACAGCCCGGTGCCCCTTTCGCCGACGCGGTCTATCGGCCGATCCACGGCTTTGTACACAAAGTCGGCTACCTCGGCGGGGACGGTGGGCTGTCGACATACCAGCTCGGGTTTTCCTCGGCGCTGGTATTCCTGGGCGGCACCCGCAACGACGAAGGCTGGACCGAACAAAGTGCGCAGGAAATCGTTTCCGAGATCCTGAATCGCTATCCGCAACTGCATGGCAACTTCCGCTTCGACCTGAATCGCGAACCGGCAGTGCGCTCGTGGTGCCGCCAGAGTGAGACGGATCTGCACTTTTTCCATCGGCTGCTCGAAGACGAGGGCTGGTATTGCTACTGGGTCCACGATCCGGTCCGTAACGGCGAGACGCCCAAGACCACACTGGTGATCGTCGACCGGGCTGCCGCGCTGCAGGATCCGAAGGCAGCCGATTTTGTTCGCGATGCCGGGGACGGTGAAGTAGTGAGCGGGTTTGCGCATTGGGCGGCCATGCAGACGATGCAGAGCTTGCGATACGAATCGAGCTCGTTCGACTACAAGCGCCCGACCGCTCGCTTTGAAGTGGCCAGTGCGCTCCAGTCGGTCGGCTACGCGGCCGACGACGGTCGCCATCAGGCGGAGCAACAATCGATACCGGCTGCACCGATGACGGTCTATGAGCCGACCGCTTACGGTTATCCCGATGAGACCAGTGGCGAAGCGCGTGCACGCAGGCGTGTACAGGGCTGGGATGCGCGAGCGCGCCGATACTTCGGGGTTGGAGGGTTGCGTTGGCTCGATGCGGGATCGCGCTTCGTCCTGAACGACCATCCACGCCATCCGGAACACGACAGCGATGCGCGGACCTTCCTGGTGGTCGAAGCGCGCTGGTTCATCGAGAACAATGTGCCGATCGGCCAGCCGCTGGCGGAATTTCCGCTGAGTCTGCGCGCGACACTGGATGAACAACAGGCAGCCCACGGCGCACGCTTCTCGACTCCGGGTCATGGCGAGGACGGAACAACCGGCTTTTACGTGATTGAGGTCGAAGCGCAGGACGCGCGCCTGGAGTATCGCAGCCCCTTCGAGCATCCGAAGCCCGCGATGCCGATCGAGCATGCTCTGGTGGTCACGCAGGAAGGATTCGAAGCGTGGTCGAACGAACGCAATCAGGTCCGTGTCCATTTCGCATGGGACAGGAAGAATCCGCCGGGTGCGTTCAATGCCTCGCCCCTGCTTTCGTCGATGCAGGCGGATACCGGGAACGGCTACGGTGGGGTGCATGTTCCCCGCGCGGGCGAATGGGTGCTCGTCGGCTACTGGGGAAACGACTGTGACAAACCCTTCATCTTGGGCCGCGCCAGCGGTGGCACGACACCCGCGCCCTGGCACACCAATGTGCTGCTGTCGGGGTTTCAGTCGCAGGGCTTCGGCAAAACCGGAGCGTATAACGCATTCATCCACGACGACGCCACGAACCAGGGCGGCACGCGACTGATCAGCTACACGGGGCAGAGCTATGCAGCGCTGACCCAGGGTTACCTGATCCAGCAGGACGGCAATACGCGTGGCCGCTATCTGGGGCAGGGGTTCGTGCTGCACGCCGACGAATACGGAGCGGTCCGTGCGAGCAAGGGGCTGTCGATCAGCACGCATCGGAAAGCCTACGACGACGAACAGATGAGTGTCGGAGAAGCCCGTACGCAATTGCAGAAAGCCGGGATGCTGGCGGAATCGCTGTCGAGCGCCAGCACGACAGCACAAGCCGAATCGTTGCAAGCCGGTCAGGACGCGCTCAACGCGCTGGCCAAGGACGCGGAGCACGCGGTGTCGGGCCGAAATTCGGGCGGGGTTACTGCCGGCGGCGGTACCGGCAACGCCAACGGATTCGCGAAACCGGTGATCGTCATCGCGACACCCGCGGACTTTGCCGCTATCGCCGATCATTCGGCCCACGTGGTGGCCGACAAGGAAGTCAACGTGATCAGTGGCGAGAACACGCATCTGGGAAGCGGGAAGTCACTGATCGTTGCGGCCGCAGAAAAGATCAGCCTGTTCGTTCACAAGGCCGGCATGAAGCTGTTTGCTGCGAAAGGGAAGGTCGAGATCTCGGCCCACACCGACGACGTGCGCGTGAACGCCGGGAAAGAAGTGAACGTGAAAGCCAAGCGCATCGTGCTCGATGCCGACGAGATCTGGATCAAGGCCGGCGGATCGTACACGCAGTGGTCGGCGTCCGGGATCGAGGACGGCACGCAGGCCGGCCGCACGATCAAGTCGGCGTCCTTCAGTCGGCAGGGGCCGAGCTCGGTGGCCCAGCGAATGAACAGTATGCCGACGGCCAGGTTCAACGACCCGTACGTACTGCGTGATCGCATCACCGGCGAGGTGCTGAAAAACCATCCGTACGAGCTGATTCGTGGCGACGGGACAAAGTTGTCCGGGACGACGGACGAGCTGGGGCAGATCACCGAGCAGAAGAGCGAGGATATCGAGAAGCTGGCGGTACGCGCATTACGGCGCCGGCCGAGCGGTCCTGCTGAGTGAATTCGACAACCGACACGCGAAATAGAACAACGACGATGACTGACAACACGAACGATTCCGCCGGCGGTTCGCCGTTCAGCGATAGTGCAGAACAGGATGTCGTGCGGGTGACCAGCCGCACCGACAAGGACGGCGCGTCGGTCGGGCACTTCACGTTGACGCCGGCGAGCGATACGCGGCAAAAGGAGTTGCTGTGCGACGTCCGTCCGATCATGCCGGTGATCTTTCTGCCGGGCGTGATGGGCTCCCCATTGGTCAACAAGGAGACCGGGGACCCGATCTTTTTCCCACCGAACACGGACGGCATGTTGGGTGACTTTGGGGCGCTGCCGGCGCTGCTCGGCATGTGGTTCAAGGGCGCATCCACGCGAGAGACGCGATACGACCCGACCAAGGCAGTCGTGACACCGCTCGGACCTGTTCGTGCGGGCAAGGTCCAGAAGGACGATAGCGAAGACCAGTATGTCGACGAAGCCGAGGCACTCCGACGTGGCTGGGGCTCGGTCTACCGGTCGAGCTACCAGCCGATGCTGGCTTGGCTCGAGGAGCAGCTCAACGAGCCCCGATGCATGGGGAAGAACAAAGGCGCGTGGATCGAGACCGATCCTGACGGCAAGGACTGGACGCTCAAGCCCTTGTTGGGCACCGAGCCCGCCGACTATGGTGCGACGGGCGTGGGTGAGCAAGGCCGGGGGCAGGCGATCACCGAAGACTCGGAAGTCTTCAAACGATTCCTGAAGTACCGCTACCGGGTGTATGCGATCGGCTACAACTGGCTGCAGTCGAATGAACAGTCGGCGAAGGACGTGATCGAGGGATTGACGTTCACGGACAAGAAGAGCGGCAAGAAAGCGCGGCTGATGGGGATCAACGAGATCATCGCCGAGAACGACAGCGGCAAGGCGATCATTCTCACCCACTCGATGGGCGGCCTGGTCGCCCGTATGGCTGTCGCGATGCACGGTGCCGAGGGCCTGATGCACGGCGTATTCCACAACGTGCTGCCGGCGACCGGCGCACCGATCGCGGCAAAACGATTTCGCACGGGTGGCGGCAATGAGGGGTTGCTGAACGGGTTCATCAACGGTGCGCTGCTCGGCAGCAACGCGGACGAATTTGTTGCAGTGGCGGCGAATGCGCCTGGCCCGCTGGAACTGCTGCCGATGCCGGACTACCACAACGGAAAGGCGTGGTGGATATTCTCGCAGCTGAACGGTACCCCGGTAATGACGTTGCCCAAGAATGGTGACGCCTATAACGACATCTTTACAAATTCGAAGTGGTATGGCTTGGTTCCGGAGCAATCAACTTCGTTGCTCGACCCGGCCGGGATCATCCAAAAGCGGCTCGACAGCCAGCCTATCAAAACAACCGTGTTCGAGAATTTTTCGAAAACGATGCTCTCTGTTGTGCGAAATCAAGGAAAAATAATAGATAAATATCATGGTAAAACATACATATCATATGGGGACGGTGCGCTGACGTCCAAGGATTCTGGAGTTCAGAGCGACGATAGCAATAAGAACAAGATCGAGAAAGGAAAGAATCTGGACGACCTATTGGCATGGGGAACGGTCATCTGGAAAGGTGATGTGCCGCCTGGCGTGACGGAGGATGAGTTGAAATCCGCCCGTTTCCTGAGCGACTCGCACCGTGGAACGGTACGGGTGCATCTGGACACACGCAATGTTACCGTCGAGTTCGAAGTGCAAAAAAAGCCGGTGCTGCCGAACGGAAGCAAAGAGCCGGATCCGGAAAAGAACGGCATTGTCCCGGGCGACGGAACTGTTCCGGTTTGGTCTGCTGAAGCGCCAGCACATAGCGCAAGTGGCGGCGCAGCGGAAGGGATACAAATGATATTCGACCAAGGGGGCTATGTGCACCAGGAGAGCTACAACCATCCATGGGCACGATGGGCGCTACTTTATAGTATCGTCCAGATTGCACAAGACACACCGGAGCCGAAAACTTGAAACGAATTCTCCGTATTGTACTTTTGATTGCAGGCCTGTCGACCTGCGCATTGACATTTGCGAACGAGCTGAGCATGACGAATCCATTACTTCTCAAGCCGCGCCCGTGGTGCATCGGGCGTTTTGTATTTGATCGGCCAGTGGCGAGTGAAATTACAAATCAGCGATATGCGTATTGGGGGAATAAGATTGAGACGCAGTACAGCGTTTCTCCTGCTGAATACCGTGTCAAAGTTGATGTAGCGGAAAAGAAATATCGTACGGAAAGACGGTTCGATCCTTCAAATCCAAAAAGTCAATCAGGTCCCGTTTGGCTCGAGAGAGAGATATCGCCAACAAAAAATTCAAGAGTTTTTGCTTATCAAGAAGGTATCGCAAAAGCTGCAAAATTGCCTTTTGGTGTAGATGGATATCTATACGAAAACAACTCCTTGTTTCATGCGACGGGGTCAATTGGTTCCGGTGGTTTGGACAAATTTGAGCCTGTTTATACCGATCTTTTCCGTCGCATCAAAGCGCGCGATAACTGGTCGGTGCCGACGGAATCGGGATTCTGCTTCGACGGTGGCTTCGTTTCAGGGTCGTCGAAGTATACGGAGGAAGTCAGCCAGTCGTTTGCGCTGATGCCGGGACGGCCGGCGTTGCTGGTGATCGAGATGCGGGATGCCGTCGACGTCGACCAGAAAGAGTCGTTGACCAAAACACTGCCTGCATTGCGCGCGAAGATGGACCAGATATCGAGCGGGAGCTACCGGATCTTGCGACAAGGAAAGCGGACAGTGGCCGGTATGGACGCCGAGGAAGTGCTGTTCGCGTTGAAGGAAGGCGAAGTTACATCTTATCGGTTCTACCTGCTTGCGCCGGGCGATCCGAGCACCTTGGCGAAGCCGCATACGGCCATTCAATTGCTGCTCGGCGCGAGCAGCCCGAACTTGTCGCCTGAAGAGGCGACGTCGCCGGTCGACGAGGCAGGCGCGCTGCAAACCTGGGAGACGTTGTTGAACAGCCTGCACCTGCGGCCGGGCGCGGTCTAAACGGGGCCGCCATGCGACGCTTCGACATCGTGAAAGGCGACACGACGACGGTGGGCGGCATCGTCCAGGGCGGGGACCATACGGATATGATCGGCGGCCGAGAACAAGCCTACGAGCATGATCCGGTCTGGTGTCCCGTCTGCAAGACGGTCGGAAAGATTTCAACCGATGGCCCGCGGATTTCCACGACCGGACCGGATGGTCGGCAGGCAGCGTTAAGCGACGATCTATGCGTGTGCGCATGCCCGACGCCGCCGAAACTCGTGGCGTCGCAATCGACGTCGTACATCGACGTCTAGAACAGGGAAACGGGATCTCGACGGGGTACGCTGGCCAGCTCGGACAATCTCTCAGGATGGCGACTCGCGTTCCGGCCACCAGGGCTGCGGTTGTCCACGATCGACCAGCAGCGCGTCGAGACCGTTGCCTTCGATCCACTTCGGCTTGGGGCCGTGGCCGGACCACGATTTGCCCGGCTTCGGGTCGCAATACTTTGCCGGCGCCCTGTGCGTTTTCTTCTGGCTGCCGATGCAGCCCAACGCGCTGAGGATTTCTTGCTGCGTAATTCCCCGTTGCTTTACCTGTTCCTGGAGGATCGAAAGCACGCTTTACTTTTCCGAACGCCGGCCCCACAGCGCTCATCGCTACCAACCTCCGGCCACGGTCCGTCGAGTCTGGCTGGATTCCGACAATATCGACGCGCGACTCACTGCCTGATTGGCTACAGAATCCCGCCGCAGGTCAAGGCTGGAATCGCTTTTTGCTTTGCGCCCGTGGCGGCTTCCGGTTTGCCGTGTCGTGCCGCGTCGCGGGCTTCCGGCCGGGCGCGGCGGGCCTTGATCCGTCCGGCAACCGCTAGAATTGCGGTTTTAGCCCGGAATACGTCCATGTCTTTTGCCTCGCTCGGCCTGATCGATCCCTTGCTGCGTAACCTGCAGGACCTCAATTACCAGGCTCCTACGCCGGTGCAGGCCAAGGCGATTCCTGCCGTGCTCGGCGGCAAGGACGTGATGGCCGGGGCCCAGACGGGCACCGGCAAGACGGCGGGTTTCGCGCTGCCGCTGTTGCAGCGGCTGGTGCAGCACGGCCCGGCGGTGTCCAGCAACCGCGCGCGCGTCCTGGTGCTGGTGCCCACGCGGGAACTCGCCGAACAGGTGCTGCAAAGCTTCATCGCGTACGGCAAGGGCCTCGACCTGCGATTCCTGGCCGCGTACGGCGGCGTGAGCATCAACCCGCAGATGATGAAGTTGCGCAAGGGCGTGGATGTGCTCGTGGCCACGCCGGGCCGGTTGCTGGATCTCAACCGCCAGAACGCGGTGCAGTTCGATCAGGTGCAAACGCTGGTGCTGGACGAAGCCGACCGCATGCTGGATCTCGGCTTCGCGCGCGAACTGAACGCCGTTTTTGCCGCGTTGCCCGCCCAGCGCCAGACGTTGCTGTTTTCGGCCACGTTCAGCGACGAGATCCGCGCGATGGCGGCGAGCATTCTGCGCGGCCCGGTCAACATCAGCGTCAGCCCGCCCAACGCCACGGCCAGCAAGATCAAGCAGTGGGTGGTGCCGGTGGACAAGCGCAACAAGCCCGACCTCTTCATGCACCTCGTGGCCGAGAACAAGTGGGAGCATGCGCTGGTGTTCGTCAAGACGCGCAACGGAGTGGATTACCTGGCGGCCATGCTGGACGAAGCGGGTTATGCGGTCGACACCATCCACGGCGACAAGCCGCAACCCGCGCGCTTGCGCGCGCTGGAGCGCTTCAAGACGGGCGAAGTCCAGATGCTGGTCGCCACCGACGTGGCGGCGCGCGGGCTCGATATCGACGATCTGCCGCTGGTGATCAACGTCGATCTGCCGATCGTCGCGCAAGACTACGTGCACCGGATCGGCCGTACCGGGCGCGCGGGCGCCAGCGGCGTCGCGGTGTCCCTGGTATGTGCCGACGAAGCGCCGCAACTGGCCGCGATCGAAGCGCTGATCCGGCAAACGCTGCGCCGTGAAGAAGAGCCGGGATTCGAGGCCGAACACCGCGTGCCGGAAACCAGCGCGACGGGTCAGATCATCAAGAAACCCAAAAAGCCGAAGAAGCCCAAAGTGCAGCACGCGGCGCCCGTCGCCAGGCCGGTGGCCGGTAAAAAGCCGCGCCCGCAAGCGCAAGGTGGGGAAAGCAGGCACAAGCCTGCGGCGGCGCACGCAAAGCCGGCCGGCAACGAACCGGATTACACCATCGGCAGCCCGTTCAGCGTGCAGAAACCGCGCGGCAAACCGGCCGGCAAGCCGGCTGCGGGATCGCGCAAACCCTCCGGCAAACCCGCCGGCAAACCCGCCGGCGGCCGTGGCAAGCGGCAGCCTTGACGTGTCGGGACGAGTCACGCCGGTCATTGAACCTGGCGGGCGGTTCGGGGCCCGCCGGCAGCGTCAAGGCGGTCGCATCGACGGGGTGAATCCGGCGTAACGCCAGGCCGTTCGCGTCGGCGATCTGGCAATATGCACCGACGGACTTCAGACACGGGCACCCCATGCACATCGCGATTCTGACCTTTCAGGGCTTCAACGAACTCGATTCCCTCATCGCACTGGGCGTGCTCAATCGCATCAAGAAGCCCGACTGGCGGGTCACGCTTTCATGCCCGGAGCATTTCGTCACATCGATGAACGGGGTGACCGTGCAGGCGCAGTCGACATTGGCCGACGCCTGCACGGCGGATGCCGTCATCGTCGGGAGCGGCATTCGAACCCGGGAAGTCGTCAACGACGCGACGCTGATGGAGCAGTTGAAACTCGATCCCGCCCGGCAACTGATCGGTGCCCAGTGTTCGGGCACGCTGGTTCTGGCCAGGCTCGGCTTCCTCGACAACGTCCCGGCCTGTACGGACCTCACGACCAAACCGTGGGTAGTCGAGGCGGGCGTCGAAGTCCTCAATCAGCCGTTCTTCGCGCGAGATAACGTCGCAACGGC
The DNA here is from genome assembly GCF_019425585.1 of Burkholderia sp. COPS. NCBI lineage: Bacteria > Pseudomonadati > Pseudomonadota > Betaproteobacteria > Burkholderiales > Burkholderiaceae > Burkholderia > Burkholderia sp. COPS. The sequence continues at coordinate 186,397 of NZ_WIXR01000002.1, forward strand.
TGGCGGCTGTTTTGCTTCGCAATACCTGGCCGCGTGGATCATCGCGCGCCTCGAGGGCGAGGAAGCCGCGCGCAGCGCGCTTCATTACGTTGCGCCGGTCGGGGAGAAGGATGAGTACGTTTCCCGTGCGCTGACGAACATCACGCCTTATCTGCCGTAATGCGATAAAAAATCGCACTGCGTTCATCGCATCATGCGGTGTTCGCGATGGCGGTTTCTCCGGCGCCCTCGGTTCGCAATCGCGTTGCCGGCGGCAGCCGTGATTTCCGTTTTCCCTTGCTTGCGGATGTCGGATACCACCGAATCGGGAAGCGTGATCGGGGCCCGATCCGCGAGGTTCAATGCACGTCATTTGCGACGATGGACGCCAACGCTCGAGCGCCGTCGTGCTGGGCCGTGTCTTCAGTGGAAAAGATGTGGTGACTGAATGCGATCAGTTTGAAGCCGGACCCCGTGGAACGAGGGACGGTGATACCCCAGTGCCAGCCACCGTCCTGCTGGAACACGTGAAGGGCAGGGGGTGCCTGATTCAGTGCTGATGAAAAAGTCGTCATGGCGTGCTCTCCCGTCATGGGGCGACTGCTGGGCAACGACATCGGATGCGCGAACCCAGTCTACGAGCACTTTTGCTGCAGCGCAATATCCGGATGACGCGAACATGCCGATGTGCGGCGCGCCACAATTTTGAAATACAAATATGCAGCGTCGTCGATGGCTGGCATATTGATGTGACGATTAAGAATGTTCGGAGGCTTCATGGACCGCAGTTCGCTTGTGTGGGCGGGGGTACCGCATAACAGCGATGGCGTCGTGTTTCAGGCTCGGGTCGGCCGCGGGCTTCAGCGCTTTCATGTTTCCCGGTTGATTCTCGAGAAGGCATGCGACCTCGAGCGACTGGCATCCGACGCGCGGCAGCTCGAATGCTTTTACGAGCATCTGGCCCCGATCCTGGCAGTCGCCCGGAAGACGCGCTCGAATGCGAAAGCCGATACGGTTTCGCTGAAGGTTTCCGATTTTGCCCGAACAGGCAGCGTGCGTGCCGGGCAGGATGCCCGGGCCGGGATGCGATGAGTATCGCGGGGGCCTCAGATGTTGTCCGCGCGCCAACGACGCGGTGACACACCGGTGACGCGCGTAAATGTCCTGGTGAAGTGGCTCTGATCCGCGAAGCCGCAGATATCCGAGATCATGTGCAGCGGCATGGATGACGTGCGCATGTACATGATTGCGCGCTCGATGCGCTGATTGATCAGCCAGCGATGGGGCGGCAACCCGGTCGTCTGATGAAAGGCTTTGACAAAGTAGCCGCGAGACAGGCCGCACGCTTTGGCGACATCGGCAATCGTGACGTTCCCGGTCAGGTGCTCGAGAAGAAACCCTTTCGCCATTCGTTCCTGCCACGCCGTGAGCTTGCCCGTCGACTTCTCCCGCCGCTCGCTGACGCCGCCGTACTGGCGCGCGACATGTGCCTGAAAGGCGAGTGCGACGTGGTCGACGAAGAGCCGGGACGCATGCCCGGGCTGCGCCAGAGCGGGGAGCAGGGCCTGGCCCAGGCGATGAATGATCGGGTCCACCTTGCTCAAATGCGGTGGCAGGTAAAGCTGTGGCCGCTGCCTGCCGCCGATTTCATCGACTGTCTCCTCCAGCGTCAGGCGGGGGAGGTGAAAATGGATGCAGTCGAACGTTCCCTTCAGGTCGGAAACCCATCTGCGATCGAGGTCATGGATCGTGACGGTTCCTGCTTGATAGGGGACGAAACGAGCGACACGTCCGTCGAGCCACAATTCCTGTTCGCCGAACGCGCGTAATTGCAGCACGACGAGATCGGCGTCTTCCAGTTCGTATGGCGCGGTTCGGCCAATATCCCTGCGAGATGTCTTGAGCCGACTGATGCTGACCTGTGCGTGCGGCAACGTCTGCGTGACGACGCTTTGCCTGAGGTCGGCCGGCATGAAATCAGATGATGCGTTGTCCGACTGTGCGGCGGTCATAAGTCCGCGGGAACGTGAAGAATGGGGCGGCGAAGTATATCAAAGCAATATTTGGCTGGTGTGCGTCGTGGGTCGCCGATGCAGTGGCAGAGCGTGAATACGGCGTGACGTGGGCCTCACTGCTGTCCCGGCCCGTCCCGGCCGGGTCGACGTCGGCGATTGGACGTACGGACAAGCGATAGGCGCGTAAAGGACGTTTTTCCCTCGTTTCGGGCGGCATGTCGTTATTTGAGGGGTCCGGATAAAATGCGACTTTCCGGGTTTTCAGTTAACGACTTCGTCATGCATCGAATCGGATTCTTCGTTTGCCGTGGCTACGATGTGCTCGATCTGGGTGGGCCGCTGTCGGCCTTCAATCAGGTGGCCACCGCGGCGGGCCACACGCCCTATGATCTCCAGGTCATCTCGCAGTCCGGCGGCCCGGTTCCCGGCAATACAGGCGTTTCGATCGAAACGCGGCCGATCGGACGGCGTACGTTCGACACCGTCATTTTCGTGGGCGGGGAGATCGAGCCGATGCGGGCTCCGGAAAACATCGCCGCTGCCAGGAAACTCGGCGCCCGCGCCTCGCGGGTGGCAAGCGTGTGTACGGGGGCGTTTCTGCTGGCCGAAACCGGCTTGCTGGACGGCGTGAGAGCCACGACGCACTGGCTGTACGCGGCCCAGTTGCAGTCGCGCTTCCCGCGCACGCGGGTCGAAGGCGACAGTATCTATATCGAGGAGGGCCGCATCTGGACGTCGGCGGGCATCGCCTCCGGAATCGACCTGGCGCTCGGCATGATTGAACGGGATATGGGTGCGGAGATTGCGCGTGCCGTCTCCCGGTATCTGGTCGTTCCGTATCGTCGACCGGGCGGCCAGTCCCAGTTCTCGGCAATGTCGCAGATGGAGCCGGAATCGGACCGGATCCGCATCGCGCTGAATTTTGCCCGGGAGCACCTCGCCGAAGCGTTGCCCGTCGAACGGCTCGCCGATGCCGCACGATTGAGTGTGCGGCAGTTCGGACGCGCATTTCGCCGGGAAACCGGTGAAACACCTGCCAAGGCGGTCGAGCGCCTGCGAGTCGAAGCGGCGCGGCTGCGCCTGCAGAGCGGTAGCGAACCGATCGAGCAGATTGCGCTGGCGGTAGGGTTCACCGATCCGGAACGGATGCGCAGGGCCTTCATCAAACTGCATGGGCACCCGCCGCAAGCGATTCGACGCGAGAGCCGATCGAACGGCGTGCGCTGATCGGCTGCCGGCCGATCAGCGCACTGCCTATGAATGCCCGTCTGACGGATCAGTCGTGCTTCGTGCAGGTCATGATCCGTTTCGCCGGATGCTCATTGGTCGTTCGTCGGCAGCGGACCGTAATCGTTCCACATGTCGCGATGCAGTTTCCACGCGCCGCCCTGCTTCAGAAAGACGAGCGTCTGCTTGCCGCGGTACTTGAGCTTTCCGTCGTGGTCATGGATCTCCGTATCCGAAACCTCGGTCACGACCCGGTCGTTGCCGTAGAACTCGTAGTTGCTGAACGATACGGTGACAGGCTTCGATCCGGCATACCCTTTGGTGAGGTATTCGGTGATCGCGCGGCTCCCCGTTACCTTGTCGCCGCCGGGCGGCAAGAGAGTGCCGTCGCGGGTATAGAGGCGACCGATTGCTTCGTAGTCGCCTCGCGCGAAGGCATCCGCCCATCGTGCATTCTCGGCTTTGATGGCCGCTTCGGGCGGATGTTGCGAACCACCGGCAGATGCCGGCGTTGCAAACGCGAAAAAGGTGACGCAGGCTGCTGCAAGTGCGGTAGCGAAAGTACGATTCTGTTGCATCGGGTGATTTCCGGTTATAGATCGAATTGAGAGGACTACGAAAATTTAAAGGGCGGGCGGGCAATGTCGGAGCCGGTGATTATCTAGGCCTGCAGACGGCCCGCGCGCATTGCCGGCCCATGTTTCACCGAACGCCTGGAATGCGCGCGAGCCCCCTGGAGGCGCCGGGCAGTTCCTTGTCGACCATCGCGACGACTTCCGGCCGCGCGTCCCTTGGATGGCCGGAGTGGAACGGCGGCGCGGGATCGTATTCGATCACGAGTTGCGTGAATTCGGCCGCCTGTCGGCCGCGCAGCTTCTCCGCCACGCGAAGCGCGAAGTCGATGCCCGCCGTCACGCCGCCGCCGCTCATGAACCGGCCGTTGTCGTCTTCCACGAAGCGGTCGGGAACGGGAATCGCGCCATATTCGGCCAGCTTGTTGACGAAGGCCCAATGGCACGCGCTCCGCTTGCCCTTGAGCACGCCCGTTGCGGCGAGCACGAGCGATCCGTTGCAGACCGACGTGACGTGCCTGGCGCTTTCCGCCAGGCGCCGGATCTGCGCCTGATACGCGGGTTGCATCGGCGCCGTCAAATTAGACCCGCCGGGGACCAGGAGCACGTCCGTCTTGTCGATGTCGGCCAGCCGCTCGGTCTTGCCGTACACGACGCCGAATTCGAGCGTCACGTTGCCGCCATCGAGGCTCGCGTAGCGGACGTTCGTATTCGGCAGCCGATGGAAGATCTCGCTGGGGCCGGCGAAGTCGAGCAGCGTCCCGCCGTCGTAGTTGACGATCAGGATGTTGAGCGGTTCATTCGGCGCAAGTTCGCCCTTGCTGCCGGCCTGCGCAAGAGCAGGGGTGGTGTGCGCGAGCAACGCGCTGCCGCCCAGGATGGCGCCGAGGGTGGCGGCGCCCCCCAGCTTGAGGGCATCGCGGCGCGAACGGCCCGCTCTCGTGAGCGGTGTTCCGGAAGCATTGTCTTCGCTACGGTCGGTCAAGATCGTTTCTCCTTGCACTTCGGCCCCTCTGCGAGCGCAACCAGATTGGGCCGGATTGAATGGCCGCCGCGACGAACGGCGTGGCGGACGTGAGATCGGGATGGGGATGAGCCCGGATGATTTGCAGGGCTCAAGCATCGCGCGCCGCAGGCTTAAAGCTGCGAAGCGCCGCCATCGACGACCAGTTCGGTGCCGACGACATACGACGATTCGTCGCTGGCGAGATAGAGCGCCGCGTACGCGATGTCCATCGCGTGGCCCATGCGGCCCACCGGAATGGTTTCGGCGAATTCGGCCTTGCGCTCGCGAACCCATTCGTCGGGCATGCCCCATTTGGTGAGCAGCGGAGTGTCGATCACACCGGGCGCGATCGCGTTGAAGCGGATCTTGCGGTCGAGAAACTCGTAGGACCAGCTGCGGGCGAGCGATCGTACGGCGGCTTTCGCTGCCGCGGTCAACGAGATGCCATGCTTGCCGGTCTGCGCGACGAAGGATGTATTGAGAATGAACGAGGCGCCTGGCCGCAGGTCCGGCAGCACCGCCTGAAGCGTGAACACCACGCCCTTGACGTTGATGTCCATGATCTCGCCATAGAGCGCTTCGTCTATGTCGTTGACCGCGGACGGGAACGCCCAGCCCGCGTTCGCGAACACGACGTCCAGACCGCCGAACGTCTCCTTGACCTCGGCGGCAATCGCCCGCATGTCGTCGAGCGAACGGACGTCGCCCTTGAGAACGAGCGCATGCTCGCCAAGCTCGGCCTTCACGCGCTCGAACACCGTGTCATCGCGGCCCGTCACCGCTACGCGGGCACCTTCCGCAATGAACAGCTTCGCGGTTGCGAGGCCGATGCCGCTGGTACCGCCGGTGATCAACACTGACTTGTCTTTAAGCCTCATCTTCTGCTCCATTTTTACGTCGTGACTGATCAGGCCGAAGGCTTCAAACGCAATTGCGTCTGTGTGCCTTTTCCGGCTCGATCTTCCACGTGCAGTATGGAACGCGAGGCGTATGGCGCAAAGGTCGTATAACCCTCAAAAAGCGCCACTCGGTTCAAGCGAGTGAACAACGCGGCTCGGCGTTTGGCGGGGGGCATTGCCCGTTCGCACGCTTCATGTGGGGTCTCGCTGGCGGCGAGTGGCGTGTGGCGCAGGCGTGCGCGAAGGTCGGACGCGCAGTGGTCGCGATGCGGATGTCCGAGCGACCGCGGCGAGCGGCCGGTATCTGGAGGCCGTCTGCTTCATTCCTCGCGCTCATAGCGCAAACGGTATCCCCCATTCGTTCGCTCGATGCGTGCGAACCCGCGTTCCCCCAGATGCATGCCGGCGATCAACAGCCCTTCCGAACTGACCTGGTCCAGAAGCCGTGACCGCGTAGCAGCGGCCAACGACGCATCGTGATCGAAGGCAATCGACACCTCCGGTCGCTGAATCTGGATATGCGGGAAATGCACCACGTCTCCCCACACAAGAAGCCCCTGATCGCTTGATTCAAGCAGATATCCGGTGTGCCCGTCGGTGTGCCCGGGTATCGGCAGTGCGTCGATGCCGGGGAGTACTTGCCCGTCGTCGAAAAGACGAAGCCGGTCGCCATAAGCATCGAACACCCGACGCGCCACTGCGAAATTTCCGCGTGCGCGTTCGCTGGCGCGACTCAGATTCCCGTCGTCCTGCCAGAACCCGACCTCGCGTCGATGCACGACCAGTTCCGCATTCGGGAACGCGATCTCTCCTGCACCGTTCACGAGCCCCCCGACATGGTCGGGATGCGCGTGGGTCAGCAGGATGGTGTCGATCGCGGCGGGCTCGATGCCGGCAAGCGCGAGGTTCGTCCCGAGTTGGCCGCCCCATTGCCTGAACCCGCCCGCCCCGGCATCGATGAGCACGGTGCGTCCCGCGCCGCGTACGACGTAGCAATTGATGTGCACGGCTTCTGGCGCCTTCTGCCCGGCATCGCGTTGCATGTTCGACGCGTCTGCAGGGTCGATATTCGACAGAAAGTCGAGACTCGCGGTGAGGTAGCCATCGCTGATGGCGGTAATCGTGAAATCCCCGACTTGCTGGCCGGGAAAGTTAAGCGTGGCCATCGTGCTTCTCCGAATCGGCGAATGGTGGGTTAGTTGCGGGCGTGAATGTTCGACGCGGTGTAAGCAAAACACCGAATGCGCGCGGTGAGGCCGGTGCGCCGGACGATCGCACGATCCAGCGCTTCCATGAACCGGTCCATGACCGCCGACGTGCGGGGTGCCCCGGCACGATACCGAATGTCCGCGTAGACAGGATGTCCGTGCCCGTGCAGAACCGCCTGAAAAATGACGTGGACGTTCCTGAGCTCGGCGCCGAGCACATGCGTACAGAGCTCGACGCAGTCGCGCGACAGCTCGGCAAGATTTTCGTCAGCGGGCATCCGCTGTGCATCGATCGAGAAAGTGACGTTCGGCATCGTGGGCTCACTCCCGGGCAGTCGAAGGGGCACGTGCGCTCGTCAGTTGCTCCGTCATCGGCGCATAAAGGTGAATGCCTTCCGTGCGCTCCTCGACAAGCGGCACGCTGTTGCGCGGCACGACGGCGAGCCAGCGTCGTGCCGGTAACTGCTCCAGCGCGACGGCTTGCATGGCCAGCGGGCGGAGGCCCAACCGGATCAGCGGATCAGGGCCGCCGGCGCACAGCGCGAGGCGTTCGCCTTCCGCCACCGCCGGGGCCAATCCGATATCGGAATAGAGATTGCGATGCCAGTCGGTGATGTGTTGCTGCCATTTCGCAAAATTGCCGCCGCCTTTCCGGCGATATTCGTCGCCGGTCAGCACATCGAGACCGTCGATTGTGTGAATCGCCAGATAGACGGGGCAACCGCTGCCGATCGCCTTGAACCGCTGCGACGTGTGAAATCCCGTCACCGAGATCAGGGCAGGCAGCTTTTCAAGGCTGTAGAAGTCGTTCCATTCGGCTTCGCTGTCGACGTCGGCGAAGCTGCATTCCACGGTGTAGATCATCGGATCGTCCTTTGAGCAAGATGCACGTCCCACGGCGGGCGCTTGATGGTCAGTGCGGTAACGTAATGCTAAGCTCGCATTTGCACCCCATAAAACGAAATAAAGTCAGCCTTCAGTGATATTTGCTCAAGCTGACGTCGAACCCACCCTGACCGGCGAGCCACGCATGCCCCGCAAGATCCCGAGCAATTCCGCGCTGCAGGCGTTCGAAGCCGCGGCCCGACACGGCAGCTTTGCCCGAGCCGCCGATGAACTCGCCCGAACCGAGGGCGCCGTCAGCCGTCAGATCGGCCGGCTGGAGGCGTTCCTGGGTGTCACGCTGTTCGAGCGGATCGGCAACCGGGTACGGCTGGCACCGAACGGTGCGCGGTATGCGGTGCAGGTTCGCGAGATCCTGGATCGGCTGGAACGGGACAGCCTGTACCTGATGGGGCAGCCCGTCGAAGGCGCGAGCATCGATATCGCCGCCATTCCGACCTTCGCCACGCGCTGGCTGATCCCCCGGCTGAAACACTTTCAGGATCGGCATCCGAACGTCACGGTCCATATCGCCGAGCGCATGGAACCGTTCCTGCTGGCCGGGAGCGGTTTCGACGCCGCCATCCATTTCGAGCATCCGGCGTGGGCTGGAATGCATCTGCATCCGCTGCTGGAGGAAGTGCTGGTGCCCGTGTGCAGTCCGGCGTTGCTGGCGGACGCCGGGGCGAACCCGTCGCTGGACGCATTGCCACGCCTTCACCGGCGGCAGAACCCGGACGCGTGGCAGGCCTATGCGCAGGAGTCCGGCATCGTGCTGGGCAACTCGGCGATTGGCGCGCGCTACGATCTCCATTCGATGCTGATCGAAGCGGCGCTCGCGGGCCTGGGTGTCGCGCTAGTGCCGCGTCTTTACGTCGACGCGGAGCTCGAGCAGGGGCGGCTGGTCGCACCCTGGCCGGCGGGCAAGTCCGTCACGAAAAACTTCTGCCTCGTCCTGCCCGAACCGATCGAACTGGCCCAGGGGCCGTTGCAGGCTTTCGCGACGTGGATGCTGAATGACGCGCCGGGCCTGGCACCGCACGGTAGCGCCCGACGCACGCCGCGAGGCAGACGTCAGCGCGGTGCTTCCTCTCCACGTTGATTCGCCGCACGCAGGCCGCGATCAGGTACGCCGCGCTCGGCGAGACACCGCCTGCCGAATGCTCCTGTCAGCCGCGCGTATGCGCCCAACCGACGGGCCTGCAAAGCTCCAGGACCAACAGTGCTGCCGGCACTGAAAACCGGTTCCACCCGCGCAATGCGGGTTCTTCCACATGATCGTTTGGTCTCCTTCGCATCCTTGATGACCATTGCTCCATGACGGCAACGCGATAAGGCACGTCCGGCGGGTCGAGGTGCCGGTGCGGTTGTGGCATCCGGCGTTGCGGTCTCCTGTGGCCGGAAACGTGTGATCCGCGTGGTGCTTGTCGGTGCAAAGCCGCAACGGCCGGGATCACAAGACGTCGAGGAAGATCGATGGATCTAGTGGTTGATGCACCCGTTGTCAACTGACTGGAGGGCCCTGTCTAACAACCTGCACAGCGTTGTTGAACGTGATTCACTTCGCGTGCTGGTGCGAAAACGTTCGTTTGTGTTCGTTTTTATTCGTTTTCCGGTATCGGAGTCCCGTCGCGCCGAGCCGTCGAGTGGGGTACAGCCGACATCCCGCGCGCGGGCGACGCTTCAATGCCGAAAGCGTCGCTGCATCAGCGATTTCCGCATCCTCATCCTCGAGCAACTGACATGTACGTAAAAAATGGAGAGCAAGATGAGCAGATCGATACGAGCGAAGGCAGTGGCGACCGTGGTGGCGATCGCCATGAACGCGGCCCCGGCCGCGAGTGTTGGAACCGTTCTGTCGCTGGCCGGCGCACAGGCCGCTTCCGCCGCGACGACCGCCGTTGACGACTACGCGGCGACCCGGTACCCGATCATTCTCGTGCACGGGCTGACCGGCACCGACAAGTACGGTGGCGTCGTCGAGTACTGGTATCGCATTCCGGAGGACCTGCGGGCGCACGGTGCGGCGGTATACGTTGCCAACCTGTCCGGCTTCCAGAGCGACGATGGCCCGAACGGGCGTGGCGAGCAATTGCTTGCGTTCGTGAAGCAGGTGCTTGCGGCAACGGGCGCGCAGAAGGTGAATCTGATCGGCCATAGCCAGGGCGGCCTGACATCGCGTTATGTTGCGTCCGTTGCGCCGGAACTGGTCGCGTCGGTGACGACGATCAGTACGCCGCACTGGGGCTCGCAATTCGCGGACTTCGTCCAGCAACTGTTGCAGACGGACCCGACCGGCCTGTCGTCGACCGTGCTCGGCGCATTCGCGAATGCGCTCGGCACGTTGACGAGCAGCAACTTCAATACGAACCAGAATGCGATTCAGGCGTTGTCGGTGCTGACGACGGCAAAGGCCGCCGCATACAACCAGAAATTCCCGAGCGCCGGTCTCGGTGCGCCGGGCTCGTGTCAAACCGGCGCGCCAACGGAGACTGTCGGCGGCAATACGCATCTGCTTTATTCGTGGGGCGGCACGGCGATCCAGCCGACAGCGACGGTGGCCGGCGTGACGGGGGCCGTCGATACGAGCGTGAGCGGGGTCACCGATCCGGCGAACGCGCTCGATCCGTCAACGCTGGCACTCCTCGGCAGCGGCACGGTGATGATCAATCGCAGCGCAGGTCCGAACGACGGCGTCGTGTCGCAATGCAGCGCGAGGTTTGGCCAGGTGCTCGGCACATATCACTGGAATCACACCGATGCGATCAACCAGATCCTCGGCGTGCTCGGCGCGAATGTGGAGGATCCGGTTGCGGTAATCCGCACGCACGCGAACCGGTTGAAGAATCAAGGCGTGTAATCGATGACAGGGAGCAAGCGCGGCATCGCGCGACGCCGGCATGTCCGGCGTCGCGCCTGCCGTGATCGGGCGGATCGTCGTGCATCGAGTGGTTTCTTCAGCGCGTTGTCGATAACGGTCACCAGGGCGTGGCCTATCCGTGCTTCAGCGCGGTCGAAACGCGCATCATCGCGGAACCGTTCCGGAGGCGTCGGCGCGATGTTGTAAAGGCAATCGGCCATGCGGCCCTGTCAGCCTCGAACGCGTCAGGATCTCATTCTGCTGGCGCAGGGCGCAACGACGTCGATTACCCCGCACTCGAGAGTGTGGGGCCGGTCTAGAGCCACTGCTCTGAATTCCCGTTGCACTGCCGCATAAAACGATCGTCAGTCGTTGGAAGTGCACGGGGAAAATCGCTTCGTACTCCAACTGAAAAATCCGTCTCGACCCGAGAGTATGACCGTCCAGCAAGGAATGCAGGGCGTTTGACGATTTCATTCCTGGCTCGCCGGAGACGCGCTCGATCATCGCGGTTCGCGATCCGCATTCAAGCGACGAATGTGTGCATCGCAACAATCCATTTCATTCACGGCAATCGTAACGGTAAGGTGAACGCACGTTCGAATTTGATCGAGCGATCCGAAACCACCCTGTGACGATGCCATGACAACGAACCGCGATCGACCTGCCAAAGTGTCAGCCCCGACTTCCGGTGTCACGCCGGCAGGCGGCAATGCGCGTACGGCGGGCCCGCGCCTGCCGGCCAGGCTGGTGGGCCCGATCGTGCTCGGCACGCTGCTCAACGCGCTGAACTCGTCGATGATCGCGGTCGCGCTCGTCAGCATCCAGCAGGCGTTCAATCCGCACGGGCATGAACGCATCGACACCCTGTGGCTCGTGTCGGGCCTTTATCTCGCGACGGCCGTCGGCCAGCCGACGATGGGGCGACTGGCCGACCGGTTCGGCGCGAAGCGGATCTTCTGCATCGGCCTCGCGATCGTGTTGATCGCGTCCGCGCTCGCGCCGTTCGCACCGTCGCTCGGGTGGCTGATCGCGTCGCGCGTCGCGCTCGGCATCGGCACGTCGGCCGCGTATCCGGCCGGCATGGCGATGATCCGCACGTGGTCGCAGCGGCACGCGAACGGCGCGACGCCGACGGGCGGGCTCGGCGCGATCTCGGTGGCGGCACAGGTGGCCGTCGCGTTCGGGCCGCCGCTCGGCGGCGCGCTCGTGCAGTTCGCCGGCTGGCGCGCGATCTTCTGGATCAACGTGCCGATCGTGCTGCTCGCGTTCGTGCTGGCGTGGCTGTGGATTCCGGCCGACGTCGCCCCGCGCGGCGCGCAGCAACGCCGCACGCTGCGTGGCACGCTGAAGGAACTGGACCTGCCGGGCGTCGTGCTGTTCGTCCTGACGCTCGCGAGCCTGCTGCTGTTCCTGCAATCGGTCACGCACGATCCCGACTGGCTGCTGCTCGTCGCGACGCTGGTGCTGTGCCCGGTGCTGGTCGGGCACGAGCGGCGGGCGGCGACGCCGCTGATCGACATCCGCATGCTCGGCGACAACCGTGCGCTCACGAGTACGTACCTGCGTTGCGTCGGCACCTACGCGGTGTTCTACGCGATCTTCTATGCGCTGCCGATGTGGCTGCAGGAGGCCAAGCGCCTGTCTGCCGCCGACGCCGGCCTCGTGATGCTGCCGGTCGCGGGGATCGGCACCGTGGCGACGATGCTCGCGACCCGCCTCGCACACGGTCACGGCTCGCGGCCGGTGCTGATCATCGGTTCCGCGATGCTGTGCGTCGGCAGCGTCGTGATGAGCCTGCTCACCAGCGCGATGCCGGTCTGGTCGATCGTACTGCTATCGATCGTGTTCGGCGTGCCGAACGGCTTCAACAATCTCGGAAACCAGGCCGCGCTCTACCAGAGTGCGCCGCACGACCGGATCGGCACGGCCTCGGGGCTGTACCGCACTGCGCAGTATGTCGGCGGCAGCCTGTCGTTTGCGCTCGTCGGGCTGGCGCTCGGCCATCCGGCGAGCGATCGCGGCCTGCGCGAGCTGGCCATCGTCCTGGCGGTCATCAGCGTGCTGCTGCTGCTCAACGCAGCGTCGAGCCGGCACCTGGATACCGCCGCTTCTTCCATCCCCCAACAGAAGTGAGGTTTTGACATGTCCACTCCGACGCTCAATCGCGCGGTCGCCCTGGTCGCCATCGATCTGCAGAACGGCATCGTGTCGCTGCCGGTCGTGCCCTACACCGGCGCGCAGGTCGTGGCGAAGACGGTCGAGCTCGCGACCGCGTTCCGCGCGTTGAAGCTCCCCGTGATCTACGTGCACACGAGCTACCAGCCGGACGGCGGCGTCGCGCTGAAGGTCAGGACGGATGCGCCGTCGGCGCCGCCGAATCTCGACCCCGAATGGAGCGCGTTCACGCCGGCGCTCGGCGTCGGGCCGTCCGACATCGTCGTGACGAAGCACCAGTGGGGCGCGTTCACCGGCACCGACCTCGACGTGCAGCTGCGTCGTCGCGGCATCACGGACATCGTGCTGACCGGGATCGCAACCAACATCGGCGTCGAATCGACGGCGCGCCAGGCATACGAGAACAACTACAACGTCGTCGTCGTCAGCGACGCGGTCAGCACGTCGTCCACCGACGCGCAGACCTTCGCGCTGACGCAGATCTTCCCGAAGCTCGGGCAGGTCGCCGCGACGGCCGACGTGGAGGCGGCACTGAAGCAGGCGTATTCGCGCTGAACGAAGCGGCGTGTTCGGCGTGCACCATTCAAACAGAGTCATTTACCGAGGCATGACGATGATCAAGACCGATGCATGGGTTCTCTACGCAGGACCGGAACCGAGCAGGAAGCAGGCGCCCGTGGCGGGCGAACTGCGTCGCGAGACCTTCGAATTCTCCGATCTGGAAGCCGACGAGGTGCTGGTCGAGCCGCTGTACGGATCGTGGGAGGCGAACCTCGACCACGCGCTGTCGCGCAATCCGGTCGACATCTGCCGGCAGCGCCGCGAGGACAAGATCGTGCTCGGCAACGGTGCGCTGGTGCGCATCGTCGAGCGCGGCAGCGGCGTGAAGACGCTGAAGGAAGGCGAGATCTGCATGGTGATGCCGTTCGGCAAGCGCGACGAATACGGGTTCGCCGAGCTCGTCTACGCATACGACGCGCCGGGCACGATCGGCGTGATGGCGCAGCGGACCAAGATGCGCGCCGACAACCTCGTGGCGGTGCCGACGGACAGCCGGCATTCGCTGCTGCAATGGGCGACGTACGGCCGCTACTTCACCGCGTGGGACAACTGGAAGGTGGCGTCGACGTGCTGGCGCTCGCAGCTGCCGGACGTCGATCCGGCCGACTACCTGGTGTTCGGCTGGGGCGGCGGCACGACGCTCGCCGAACTGCAGCTCGCGAAGCGCGAGGGTTTTCGCGTCGCGATGACGGCGAGCAACGACCGGCGCCTCGAGGAGCTCGCGAAGCTCGGCATCACGCCGGTCGATCGCCGCAAGTTCCCGAACCTCGCGTATGACGACGAACGCTACAAGACCGACCCGGAGTACCAGGCGAGCTATCGCGAGTCGGAGCGCGTGTTCGCGGAGACGATCGCGGAGCTGAGCGGCGGCCGCGGCGTCGCGATCTTCCTCGACAACCTCGGCGGCGCACTGTATCGCGCGACGATGCGCGTGGTCGGCCGCACCGGTATCGTCACGACGGTCGGCTGGAAGACCGGGATGCGCCTGTGGAACCTGCGCGCGACGGAGTGCATCAACCGCCGCCTGCACATCCACACGCACGCGTGGCGCTACGACGACAGCATCACGATCCGCGATTTCCAGGAAACGAGCGGCTGGATCGGCGAGGAGCCGACCGAGATCTTCGATTTCGACGAGGTGCCGAAGCTCGCGTCCGACTACCTGAACGGGAAGATCCAGACGTATTTCCCGATCTACCGGATCAACGCCGTCTGAGCGGCAGGTCGCGCGCCGCGCCCGCATCGCTGCAAGACGATTAGTCATGCAGATGATGTCGGTGTGCGGCGCGCCGTGCAATCCATCTGACTGGAGAACGGCATGGCCACTGTGGAAATGGGGGGCGTCGACACCGGTGCGGCGTCGGACGCGTCCAAACCGGCGCCGCTCGACGGCATTCGCGTGATCGACGCCGCGACGTTGTTCGCGGGGCCGCTCGCGGCGACGATGCTGGCGGACTACGGCGCCGACGTGATCAAGGTCGAGCATCCGGACGGCGATCCGGCGCGCAAGTACGGCGCGCGTCGCGACGACGTGCCGTTGTGGTGGAAGGTGCTCGCGCGCAACAAGCGGGCCGTCACGCTGAATCTCGGCACGGCCGACGGCCAGCGGATCTTCCGTGAAATGGCGGCGCAGGCGGACGTGGTCGTCGAGAATTTCCGGCCCGGCACGCTCGAACGCTGGGGGCTCGGTTACGACGTGCTGTCCGCGATCAACCCGCGGCTCGTGCTCGTGCGGGTGACGGGCTTCGGGCAGTTCGGCCCGTATGCGAGCCGCCCCGGCTTCGGGACGCTGGCCGAGGCGATGAGCGGGCTCGCGTCGGTCACCGGCGAGGCCGACGGGCCGCCGCTGCTGCCGTCGTTCCCGCTCGCGGACACCGTCGCGGGGCTGAACGCCGCGTTCGCGATCATGACGGCGCTGAAGGCGCGCGAGCACACCGGGCGCGGCCAGGTCGTCGATCTCGCGATCATCGAGACGATGCTCGCCGCGATGGGCGCGCAGGTCGCGAGCTACGACCAGACGGGCCGGGTGCCCGAGCGCACCGGCAATCGTTCGCCGAACAATTCGCCGCGCGGGGTGTACCGCACGTCGGACGGCAAGTGGGTCGCGCTGTCGACGTCGGCGCACAGCATCGCGGAGCGCGTGATGCGCCTCGTCGGCCGTGCGGACCTGATCGACGAACCCTGGTTCGCGAACGGCGCCGAGCGCGCGAAGCATGCGGACGAACTGGATGCGGCGGTCGGCGGCTGGATCGCGCAGCGCTCGCGCGACGACGTAATCGCCGAGTTCGAGCGCGCGCAGGCGGCGGTCGCGCCGATCTACGACGTCGCCGACGTGCTCCGCGATCCGCAGTACGCGGCGCTCGGCTCGGTCGTGTCGGTGCCCGATGCGGAGCTCGGCGCGTTCCGCACGCACAACGTGCCGTTCCGGCTGTCCGACACGCCCGGCGCGATCCGCTGGGGCGGGCCGGCGCGCGGCACGCACAACGACGAAGTATTCGGCGCATTGGGGCTGGAGCGGCACGAGATCGCCGATTTGACCGAACGGGGCATTGTATGAAAACCAGCGCAACCTACCGCAGTTACCTTTACGTGCCCGCGCACAAGGCGCAGGTGGTGGACAAGGCGTATGCAAGCGAAGCCGATGCCATCGTGCTCGACCTCGAGGATGCCGTGCCGGCCAGCCACAAGGCCGAAGCACGCGAGGCGGCCGCCGCGATTCTCGCGGAAGGCCCGCCGAAGCCGACCTACGTGCGGATCAACCCGATCGGCAGCCCGTGGTGTCGCGACGACGTCGACGCGATCGCGCAGCCGGCGCTGCAGGCGCTGCGGCTGCCGAAATGCGACCTGCCGCAGCATATCCAGGAAGTGGCGGGCTGGCTCGACGCGCTCGGCAGCGAGGCGGGCATCCAGATCCTGATCGAGTCGGCTTACGGTGTCGAGACGGCTTACCAACTCGCGACCGCGTCGCCGCGGCTCGAACGGATCGGGCTCGGCGAGAGCGACCTGCGCGCGGACCTGCAGATCGGCGTCGACAACTTCACGCTCGAGGTGTGCCGCGCGCGCTGCGTCGTGGTGTCTCGCGCGGCGGGGCTCGCCGGGCCGATCCAGACCGTCTATCACACGCTGCCCGATCTCGACGGGCTGAGGGAATCGACGTTGCGCGCCAAGTCGATGGGGTTCCTCGGCCGCTTCGCGATTCATCCGTCGCAGCTCGCGGTGATCAACGAGGTGTTCACGCCGTCGGAAGACGAGATCCGCGCGGCCGAGCGGGTGCTCGAGGCAGTCGATGCGGCAGCGGGCAAGGCCTCGGCGTCGTCGGTCTTCGTGCTGCCGGACGGCCGCGTGGTCGCGCCGCCGCTGATCGCCAACGCGCGCGTGACGCTCGCGCTCGCGAACAATCTTCGACTCAGTGGAGCACTGGCATGAGCACACCCGAGACGCTTTCCGCTCCGGCGGCGGCCGCCGATCCAGTTGCACCGGCCCGGCCCGCGCCGCCCGACGGCATCGTCGGCGCGCTCGGCCGCTTCGCGGCGGAGGTGCGCGCCGGAGGGCTGGAATACCGGCTGCGCGTCGAGGCCGCCGCGCGCGTGCTCGACGTGGTCGGCAACAGCCTGATCGCGCACGACGAACCGGTCGTGCAGTCGGTGCTGCAGGTCGCACGGCGCTGGGCGGGCACCGGCCCGGCGAGCGTGATCGGCGCGCCCGACCGGCTGCCGGCCGCGAGTGCCGCGCTCGTCAACGGCACGCTCGCGCATGCGATGGACTTCGACGATTCGCACATGCTGTCGGTGCTGCATCCGAGTGCGTCGGTGATTCCGGCCGCGCTCGCCGCCGCGCAGGCGAGCGGCGCGTCGGGCGCGGCGCTGCTCGATGCGATCACGGTCGGCACCGAGGTGTGCATCCGGCTGGGCGTCGCCGCCTACAACGAGCGGCTCGGCAATTCGGTGTTTTTCGAGCGCGGCCAGCACGCGACGTCGATCTGCGGCACGGTCGGCGCGGCGGCGGCCGCGGCGATGCTGCTCGGGCTCGACGCCGCGCAGATCGCGGCGGCGCTCGGTATTGCCGCGAGCATGGGCGCGGGCCTGCTCGAAGCGAACCGCACCGGCGGCTCGGTGAAGCGGATCCACTGCGGCTGGGCGGCGCATGCGGGCGTGAGCGCGGCGGAACTGGCGGGCGCGGGCGTCACCGCGCCGCCGACCGCGCTCGAAGGCCGCTTCGGCTTCTTCCACGCATGGTGCGGCGACCTCGCCGACGTCGACGCGGTACTGCGCGACCTGGGCGACGAATGGGAGACGAGCCGGATCATCTTCAAGCCGTATCCGTGCAACCACTTCACGCATCCGGGCATCGACGCGGCGCTGCAACTGAAGGCGCAAGGCGTGACGGCGGACGACGTGGTGTCGGCCGAGCTGCGGGTCGCGACGTCGACGCTGCGTACGATCGGCGAGCCGGCCGAGTTGAAGGCGAATCCGCCGAACGGTTATGCGGCGGCGTTCTCGGGGCCGTACACGGTCGCGGCGGCGCTGCTCGGCGGCGGCGGGCTCGGCGTCTGGTTCGACGATTTCGACGATGCGCTCGCGCGGGACCCCGCACGGCGCGCCCTGGCCGCGAAGGTGCGTTGCGTGGCCGATCCATGGTGCGATGCGCGCTTTCCGCATTTCCTGCCGGCCGTGCTGCGCGTCGAGCTGCGCGACGGGCAAGTGCGCGAGGCGTGGATCGAGTCGAGCAAGGGCACGAATTCGCGGCCGCTGACCGAGCAGGAACTCACCGCGAAATTCGTGCTGGCAGCGAGTTCGGCGCTCGGCATGGAGCGCGCGCTCGCGCTGCGCGACGCGGTACGGTCGCTCGCCGACGATGCGCCGCTCGATGCGCTCGCGGCGCTGACGTCGGGCATTGAAGGAGGACACCGATCTTGAATGCACCCCGCTGGAAAAAGCGGCCGCCCGGCTCGAACTGGGGCGACTTCGGTCCCGACGATCAGAAGGGGCGGCTGAACTGGCTGACGCCGGACAAGGTGCGGCAGGGCGCGGCCGAAGTGCGGGAGGGGCTGTCGTTCTCGCTGAGCCTGCCGCTCGACGTGCCGCGCGGCGGCGGGCTGAACGCGCGGCGGCGGCCACCCGCGATCATGCCGGCGCTGCTCGGCGACAAGCCGTATTTCGGTTATCGCGCGGACGAACAGGTTGCGAACGCAACCGATGTGGTCTGCGACGATTCGTTCTGCATGCACTCGCAGTTCTCGACGCAATGGGACGGCCTGTCGCACGTGGGCGGCGTGTTCGACGCGGACGACGACGGCGTGCCTGAAATCGTGTTCTACAACGGTTTCCGGATGGGCGAACATCTGCGGGTGCCGCAAGAGGGCGACGCGACGGGCGGCGCGCACGCGCTCGGCATCGAGGTGATGGCGCAAACGGGCGTGCAGGGGCGCGGCGTGCTGATCGACCTGCGGCGTCATTTCGGCGACGCGCGCACGAAGGTCGGCTTCGCGCAACTGATGCAGGTGATGGAGGCGGACCGCGTGCAGGTCGAGCGCGGCGACATCGTCTGCATTCACACCGGCTTTGCGGATCTGCTGCTGCATGACGACGGCGGATCGCCGGCGACGGTCGCGAGCGCGTGCGTGCTGGACAGCGGCGATGCGCGGCTGCTGCAATGGATCGACGAATCGGGGCTGGCCGCGCTCGTGGCCGACAACCATGCGATCGAGGAACGTCCGCAACATGCGCAGCCGCTCGCGCAACCGGGCGCGCTGATGCCGCTTCACGAACTGTGCCTGTTCAAGCTCGGCATTCACCTCGGCGAGCTGTGGCACCTGACGCCGCTCGCGAACTGGCTGCATGCACACGGTCGGAACCGGTTTCTGCTGACCGCGCCGCCGCTGCATATCCGCGGCCTGGTCGGCGCACCGGCGAATCCGGTCGCGACCGTTTGAGCTTGCGGGCGGCCGCCGGGGCGGCGTTCGCCCGCATTTTTTTGCAATGCGACCTTTTTTCAAAAATCGCGAATCAAATGACCGATTGGTACGGTATCCGGAAGAATCGACGCGAAACGGACCAACTAATTTAAAAAATTAACCAATACCGCTCGATACCTAAAAATATAGATACGTCAAGATTGGACTATTCTTGTGCATTGCACTAAATATCAGGGGATTGCTCCGATTGCGGAATTTTTCAATCGCAATCGGAGGCGGTGTTTAACCTGTTTAGTGGATGGTCGCAAACATGAATCTACGTTCGATCGATCTGAACCTGCTGGTCATACTCGATGCGCTATTGACGGAGAAACAGGTCACCCGGGCCGGCCAGAAGGTCGGCCTCACGCAGCCGGCCGTCAGCAACGCGCTGGCGCGGCTGCGGTTCCTGTTCAAGGACGAGATCCTGGCGCGCACCGCGGTCGGCATGGAGTTGACGCCGCGCGCACAGGCGCTGGCGATGCCGATTCGACAGATCATGCAACAAATCGAGGAATTATTTGAATCGGATTATCAATTCAATCCTTTTACGTCCGAGCGCCATTTCACGTTGCGCATGTCGGATCTCACCGAATTGCTTTTGCTGCCGGCTCTGCTGCGCTGCATGCGCTTGACCAGCCCGAATATCGGCATGGACGTCGTGCACATGAGTGCCGCCAAGACCGCCGACGCACTCGAATCCGGGCTGCTCGACCTGGCGATCAGTGCCGGCCTCGAACATTCGGGCGCGCTGTCGTCGCAAATCGTGTTTCATGACCGGATGGTCTGCGTGATGAGCCGCAGCCATCCGGAAGCGGGCATGCCGCTGACGCTCGAACGGTTCCTCGCGCTCGACTTCCTCAACGTGACGATCAATCCGGTCGACCACAGCCTGGTCGACAACCTGCTTGCGAACATGAACTGCACGCGGCGCATCGCGCTCAACGTGCCGCACTGGCTCGTCGTGCCGAACATGCTGGATGCGCTGCCGTACGCGGTGATCATGTCGGAGCGGCATGCGCTGAGCCTCGACGACGCGCGGCTCGTGATCCGCGACCTGCCGCTCGCGATGGAGCCCGTCGCGTGGTCGCTGTACTGGCACCGGCGCTACGACGGCAGCAACGCGCACGCGTGGTTGCGCAGCCGCATCGTCGAGGTCGCGGAAGCGCTCGAACGGCACGGCGTCGCGGCGGAAGCTTAGGGTTCGTTCACGTCGGTCAGCCGACGACGAGCAGCGGCGGCAGCGTCGCGATATCGGGCTGCTCGTCGAGCCGCCACAGGTAATCGAGCGCCGCGCGGATCTGCGCCGGGCCCCAGTGCCGCCGGCAGTTCTTCGTGAACTTCGCATCGTAGTCGTCGCGCCGCATCGGCCGCGTCGGCGAGCCGGGCAGGTCGTCCACCTGCTTCGTGCAGGTCGACCCGTCTTCGCACACGGCCGTCACCCGGTTCGGCGCGTGCGCGGGATAGCGGGCGGTCAGCGCCGGGTCCTCGCGCACCGTGATCCGCTCGATCAACGCGCGCAGCGCCGGATCGTGCAGCGCGTCGGGCCGGTAGCTCTCGGTCGTGATGTCGCCGTCGAGCATCGCGCGCGCGACGATGTACGGCAGGCTGTGATCGGCGGTCTCGTGCGTCGACGGCGCCCATTTTTCGCGGTCGCGGCCGGCCGTCACATAACCGACTTCGGTCGTGTCGATCTCGATGCGCCGGATGCGGCGCAGGTCGCCGACCTGCGCGGCGACGTCGAGCGCGGCAGGAATCGCGGTTTGCGTGAGCCCTTGCGCGGGATAGAACTTCACGAAGCACTTGCCGATCCGGAACGCGCCGCCGCGCCCGCCGAATTCGCGCGTGTCGACGGCGAACGGCCCGGACACCTGCGGAAAGAATCCCGCCATGCCTTCGAAGATCGGCGCGGGGCCGGTCAGCCCGGCGCGCGCGAGCTGCGTCGCGAACACCGCGTTGCGCGCCGCGTCCGCATCGGCGAGCGCCTTCCAGTTCGACAATTCCTGGACGCGCGTCTGGTTCAGCGCGAGATGGCTGTTGATCGACAGGTTCACCGCCTGCACCAGCTGCGGCGCGGGCATGCGCATCAGCTTGCCCGCGGCGAGCGCGACGGCGGGCAGGCTGTAGCACGTATGATCCCAGCCGCGCGGGCTGATCGCGGCGGCGTCCATCAGCCGGCACGCGATCTCGTAGGCGATCGCGATCGACAGGATCAGGTCGCGGCCGTTCGCATGCTGCGCTTCGGCGACCGCGAGGCACGCGGACATGTTGTCGCTCGGATGGCCGGTCTCCTTGCCGGCGTACGCGTCGTTGAAATCGTAGTAGCGCAGTGCGGTGCCGGTCGCGAACGCGGCGAGATCGGGGCTCGTGCGCTGGTTCGTGCCGACGATCGTCGACACGCCGCCCGGCGACGCGAGCGCCGCGTCGCGCGCGATGCGTACCGGACGTTCGTCGTGCGCGGCGATCGCGCAGCCGAGCGCGTCGATCAGGTGCGCCTTGATCGTCTCGATCGTCGCGGCGTCGAGGTCGCGATACTGCAGCCCGGCCGCGTAGTCGGCGAGCTGCTGCGCGAGATCGGGGCGGCCGGGCGCGGCGGCAACCGGCAGCGCGCCCGCGCGGGCGTGGGCGAACGGCAGCGCGAGCGCCGCGCCGGTCAGCGTGGAAAGGAAGTGGCGGCGGTTCATTGTGCGAAGACTCCGAAGGTTCCTGAAACTGGGGAGAGGCGAGGTCAGAACAGCTTGCGCAGGCCGAGTGCCAGGCCCGCGCTGCTGGCGCGGTCGCCGGCCAGCGTGTAGTGGAGGAAGTTGTAGTTGTAGTTGTCGAAATCGAGCGCGGCGCGGCGCGCGTAGCCGCCCGCCAGGTACAGCGTGACGGCTTTCGACAGGAAGTAGTTCAGCTGCAGCGTGACCTGCTGCGGGTTGGCCGGGTGCGGCGTGGGTGTCTGCGCGTTCGGCGCATTCTGCGCACGGATGTCCTCGTAATAAAACGCGCCGACCGCCTGCAGGTAAGGGGTGATCGCGTAGCGCACGCCGGCCCACCAGAACGTGTAGCGCGTCACGACCGACGGCGCGGCGACGCCGCTCTGGCCGTACGTGACGCCGGCCAGCAGCTGCGCACGTCCGACGGACGCGATCGCGGCGGCGGCATAGCGGCGGAAATGCGCGAAGCCGCCCGGCTGCGGGGTGTTGACGTTGTCGAACGCGGCGGCGAACGAGAATGCGCCGCCGGCATAGTCGAAGCCGGCGCCATAAGCGGCGTTCGACTGGAACGCGCCGGGCGTGCCGCCGAACGAATAGTGCGTTTCGAGCGTCAGCGGGCCGATCTTCGCCAGGTACTTGGCGACGTTGTTCTCGCGGAAGTTGACGCCGACGATCGCGCCGGCCGGCTCGTACAGCGTCGAGTACGCGCCCGTCGGCGAATAGCGCTCCATCACGTCGAACAGCGTCGTGTACTGGTGGCCGAGCCGCAGCGCACCCCAGCGCTCGTGCTGCAGCCCGACCCATGCGGAGCGGTCGAAGCCGCCCGCGCCGGTGCCGGTACCGTTGTTCAGGTTGATGCCGCTTTCGAGCCGGAACGCGGCCTGCCAGCCGCCGCCGAGGTCCTCGACACCCTTCAGGCCCCAGCGCGAGCCGCTCTTGCCGCCCGACGCCATTCGCACGAGCGATGCCGACGACTTGTCGCCGGGCGCGGCCTGATGGGTGAGGAATTCCGTATAGATGTCGGCCACGCCATACAGCGTGATCGTGCTTTGCGCGCAGGCGCCGGCCGATACGAGGCCCAGTCCGCACAGTGCGGACATCCGCTTGCCCATGGTTTGTCTCCTTCCAGGGTTTGTTCTTTGTTTGAGTTCGGCGCCGCGCCGGTCGAGCGGTGCGGCGGTACTGCGGGGCGACGCTATCCGGGCCGGGTGGCGAACGGACGGCATCGTGACGGGACGCGTGCGCGCACCGCGCGACGCGCGCATGGACGCGCGGCGATGAAGGACGGCGCCCGCATTACCGGGGCACGCCGTCGGCGCGCGCCTGTACCGCCGCGTGACGCGCGAGCACGCGCTTCGCGCGGGCGACGCCGGGCGCGTCGACCATCCGGCCGTCGACGCGCAGCGCGCCGCGCCCGTTCGCGCGTGCGTCGTCGTAGGCGGCCAGCACCGCGTGTGCGTCGCGCACCGCCGCGTCGTCGGGCCGGAACGCACGGTTGAGCGCGCCGACCTGCAGCGGGTGGATGCAGGTCGCGCCCGCATAACCGAGCTCCGCGGACGCGCGCGCGATGCGCTCGAACGCGTCGAGATCGCGCAGTTCGTCGAGGCCGCCGATGAGGCCGAGCGGCAGGATGCCGGCGGCGCGCGCGGCGATGATCAGCAACTGTTTCGGCACGCGCAGCACATCGGCGCTCGCGCCGCTTTCGCAGTTCAGCGCGAAGTCGCCGCCGCCCAGCATCATCGCGACGACGCGCGGCGACGCCTGCGCGATCCGGTCCATTGCCTGGAACGCGCGCGGCGTTTCGACGATCGCGACGATCCGCGTGCGGCCGGGCAGCGCGCCGGCTTCTTCTTCGAGCGCGGCCAGCAGTTCGTCGATCGCCTCGATGTGCGAGCCGCCGCGCACCTTCGGCAGCACGACGCCGTCCACGCCGGCCCGGACGGCCGCGCGCAGGTCGGGCACGAGCTGGTCGAGCGGGCCGTTGGCGCGTACCAGCAGGTCGCGGCCCGGCGCGCGCAGCGCCGGCACCGCGTCGGCCAGCCCGTCGCGGGCGGCTGCCTTGCATGCGGGCGGGACGCTGTCCTCGAGATCGAGGATCAGCGCATCGGCGTCGCTCGCGGCGGCCGATGCGACGAAACGGGGGACGTGCGCGGGGACGTACAGCAGCGAGCGCCAGACGGGTGGTGACGATGAATTCATCTACGGTCTCATAAAATGAAAGTCACTTTCATTTTTGTGGTGGATGACCGCATTCGTCAAGATTATCGTTAACGCCTAGTATCAAGGAACATTGCAGGATGATGACCGAACGAAGCTGTGCGGATTCATGTTGATGTCATCGACGATCTGCGTATAATGAAAGCGACTTTCATTTTTCTGGTGCCGGCCGCCGTAACGTGGCACCGACCTGACACGAACGGTCCGGCATCGCACGAGGTGGACATGAACAAGGTGGAGACAAGCAGTCCGGCAGAGGGCGGCGTGGCCGCGGTCAACCGCGCGCTGACCGCGCTGCTGGCGTTCGGCAACGCACCCGGCGGGCTGATGCTCGCGCAGGTGAGCGAGGAGACGGGGCTCAACATGAGCACGCTGTTGCGGATGTTCGAGTCGCTCGAGCAGTTCCGCTTTATCAAGCGCCTGCCGGACGGGCGCTATGTGCTGGGGCCCGCCGTGTTCCAGCTCGGGATGATGTATCGCGAGTCGTTCCAGCTGCGCGAGTACGTGATGCCGATCCTGTCGAGGCTGTCGGCGGAAACCGGCGAAACGGCCGCGTTCTACGTGCGTGAAGGCGACCAGCGCGTGTGCCTGTTCCGCATTCAGGCGCAGCGCTCGGTGCGCACGCACCTGCGCGAGGGCGACCGCTTCCCGCTCGACGTCGGCGCGGCCGGGCGTGTGCTGCTTGCGTTCAGCGGCACGCGCGGCGGCGACTACGAGAAGACGGCCGAGCAGGGCTACGCGGTGTCGATCGCCGAGCGCGATCCGGAAAGCGCGGCGATCGCGTGCCCGGCATTCGGCGTCGGCCGCGTGCTCAGCGGCGCGATCTCGCTCGGCGTGCCGCGTTACCGCTTCAACAAGAAGGTGCTGGCCGACTACCTGCCGCGCGTGCAGGCGGCCGCCGCCGAGCTGACGCATGCGCTCGGCGGCGATCTGCCCGCTGCCGGCGCGGCATTTCGCGCGGCCGACCAGCTCGGCGCGCTGCTCGAGTAGCGCCGCGCGCGGCTGAGCGCGCCTCGAAGGCCGCCTCGAAGTCCGCCTCGAAGTCCGCCTCGCACGACGCATACACCAACCAGGAGACAAGCATGTTCGTTACCGACCCGCAGGCCGCTCACGCGGCCGGCGCGCACCGTCGCGCGTCCACCGGCCCGATTCATCCGAAACCGTTCGACGCCGGCGCGCAGGGGCCGCTCGCGGGCGTGCGCGTCGTCGACCTGTCGCGCCTGATGGCCGGCAACATGCTGAGCGTGCAGCTCGCCGATTTCGGCGCGGACGTCGTGAAGGTCGAGAGCGAGCGCGGCGATACGCTGCGCGCGGTCGGGGCGGGCGGGATCAGCACGAACTGGAAGGTATACGGGCGCAACAAGCGCAGCGTGTGCGTCGACCTGCGCGCGCCCGAGGGCATCGACATCGTCCGCCGGCTGGTGCGCGACGCGGACGTGTTCGTCGAAAGCTTCAAGCCCGGCGTCGCCGAGAAGATGGGGCTCGGCCCGGACGACCTGCTCGCGATCCGTCCCGAGCTGGTGATCGCGCGGATCTCCGGCTGGGGGCAGACCGGGCCGTACCGCCACAAGCCGGGCTTCGGCACGCTCGCGGAAGGCTATGCGGGGTTCGCGGCGATCAACGGCTTCGCCGATCGCGAGCCGGTGCTGCCGCCGATGTTCCTCGGCGACATGACGGCCGGGCTGTCCGGCGCGATCGCCGTGCTGGTCGCGCTGCATGCGCGCGACGCGCACGGCGCGGCGGGGCAGGTGATCGACGTGTCGCTGTTCGAGCCGCTGCTGTCGATCCTCGGTCCGGCCGCCGCGAACTACGTGATGACCGGCAAGATCAAGGAACGCACTGGCAGCCGCTCGTCGAACACCGCGCCGCGCAACGCGTATCGGGCCCGCGACGGCAAATGGCTGTGCCTGTCGAGCTCGACGCAGGCGATGGCCGAGCGGCTGTTCCGCGCGATCGGCCGAGCGGAGCTGATCGACGATCCGCGCTACGCGACCAACGTGCAGCGCGTGCAGCACGCGGAAGCACTCGATGCGATCGTCGGCGAATTCATCGCCGCACGCGATCTCACTGACAATCTCGCGTTCTTCGAAGAAGCGGGCGTGACGGTCGGGCCGATCCAGGATATCGCGCAGATCGTTCAGGATCGCTACGTGATCGAGCGTGAGGCGCTCGTCGAGCTGCCGGACGACGACGTCGGCAGCCTGCCGATGCACAACATCACGCCGCGCCTGTCGGCCACGCCCGGCACGTTTCGCCGGCCCGCGCCCGCGCTCGGCGAGAACAATCGCGAGATCCTGCTGCCGCTGCTCGGCGAACGCGAATACGAGCGGCTCGCGGGGCTGGGCGTGATCCGCACGCGGTAGGCGCGACGTGCGACGTGCGATGCGGCCGCGAAGGACGGCCGCCGCACCCTGGACATTGCATGGAGGAGACACCATGGAACCACGCTGGACCCATCGGCCGCCCGGCTCGAACTGGGGAGATTTCGGCCCGGACGATCAGAAAGGGCGCCTGAACTGGCTGACCGCCGACGCGGTGCTGCGCGGCGTCGCGGAGGTGCGCGAAGGCCGCGTGTTTTCGCTGAGCCTGCCGCTCGACGTGCCGCGCGGCGGCGGGTTGAACGCGCGGCGCCGGCCGCCGGCGATCATGCCGGCGCTGCTCGGCGACAAGCCGTATTTCGGCTATCGGGCGGATGAACAGGTTGCGAACGCAACCGATGTCGTCTGCGACGATTCGTTCTGCATGCATTCGCAGTTCTCGACGCAGTGGGATGCGCTGTCGCACGTCGGCTCGCTGTTCGATCCGGCGGGCGACGGCGAGCGGGCCCGCGTGTTCTACAACGGCTACCGGATGGACGAGCACATCCAGGTGCCTGAAGCGGGTGCGCCGCGCGGCGGCGCGCGTGCGCTCGGCATCGAGGTGATGGCGCAGACGGGCGTGCAGGGGCGCGGCGTGCTCGTCGACCTGCGGCGCCACTTCGGCGACGAGCGGCGCAAGATCGGCTACGCGGAGTGGATGGCGGTGCTGCGCGCGGACGACGTGATCGTCGAGCGCGGCGACATCGTGTGCGTGCATACGGGCTTCGCCGATCGCCTGCTCGACGCCGACGCGCGCGGCGAATCCACCGCGCCGGACATGTGCTGCGTGCTCGACGGCAACGACCCGCGCCTGCTCGAATGGATCGACGCGTCGGGGCTCGCCGCGCTCGCGGCGGACAACCACGCGGTCGAGGAGCGGCCGCGCGATGCGCGGGCGCGCGAGCGGCCCGGCGCGCTGATGCCGCTGCACGAGCTGTGCCTGTTCAAGCTCGGCATTCACCTCGGCGAGCTATGGCACCTGACGCCGCTCGCCGACTGGCTGTACGCGCACCGGCGCAACCGCTTCCTGCTGACCGCGCCGCCGCTGCACCTGCGCGGGCTCGTCGGGTCGCCGGTCAATCCGGTCGCCACCGTATGAACGCCGGCGCCGCGCGCATGCCGCGCCGGCGCCGGGTGTGCCGCTTCGCCGCTTCGCGCAGGCCGCGCGGGCGGATCATCGAGGAATCGCCATGTCTCATTCCCATGCGGCGTCGATCGCCGCCCGCATCGACCGCCTGCCCGCGACGGCCACCATCTGGACGCTCGTGCTGTTTCTGAGCGTCGGCGGGTTTTTCGAGGTTTACGACCTGTTCCAGATGACCTATCTGCCGCCCGGGCTGATCCGCGACGGCATCTTTCACGCGGGCTCGCACGGCGTGCTCGGCATGTCGGACCAGGGCGCGCTCGGCGCGGCGACGTTCGCCGGGCTGTTCGTCGGCGAGATGTTCGTGTCGCGCCTCGCGGACCGCTTCGGGCGGCGCGCGCTGTTCACCGGCGCGTTGCTGCTCTACACGGCGGCGAGCCTGGCGATGTGCGTGCAGACGCATGCGCTCGGCATCCTCGTGTGCCGTTTCATCGCGGGCTGCGGCATCGGCGCGGAGCTGATCACGATCGGCGCGTTCCTGACCGAGCTGGTGCCGAAGGCGGTGCGCGGCCGCGCGTTCGCGTTGTGCTTCGCGGTCGGCTATCTCGCGATGCCCGTGCTGGCGCTGGTGTCGTGGTTATGGGTGCCGCACGATCCGCTCGGCATGTCCGGATGGCGCTGGGTCGTGCTGCTCGGCGGCAGCGGCGCGGTTTTCGTCTGGTGGCTGCAGTCGCGGTTGCCGGAGTCGCCGCGCTGGCTTGCCCACACGGGCCGCGAGGCCGAGGCCGAAGCCGTGCTGCAGCGGCTCGAGCGGGCCGTCGAGCGGGAATCCGGCCGGCCGCTGCCCGCAGTCCCGACGCCGGTCGCGGCGGCCACGGCCACTGCCACTGCCGCACAGCGCGCGCCGTCGATGTGGGATGCGCGGCATCGGGGCCGCACGACGATGCTGATCGCGTTCAATGCCTTCCTGAGCATCGGTTTCTTCGGCTTCAGCCAGTGGCTGCCGACGCTGCTCGCCGCGCAGGGCGCGAGCGTCACGAAGAGCCTCTGGTATGCGTTCGTGATCGCGTTCGCGTATCCGGTGTCGCCGTTCGTCGCCGGCCTGCTCGCCGACCGGGTCGAGCGCAAATGGCTGATCGTCGCGTCGGCGTTCGGCGTTGCGCTGTTCGGCACCGCGTTCGCGATGTCGGCGCAGGCGCCGTTCGTGATCGCGTTCGGCCTGCTCGTCACGCTGTCCAACACGGTGCTCGCGAGCAACGGCACCGCGTACCAGTCGGAAGTGTTTCCGACCGAGATCCGCGGGCGCGCGCTCGGCTTCGTGCATTCGATCGGCCGCCTGACGGGGATCGCGAGCAGTTTCATCGTCGCGCTGCTGCTCGAACGCGCGGGGGTGCCGGCCGTGTTCGTGCTGATCGGCGGCAGCATGCTGATCGTGATGGTGTCGATCGGCGTGTTCGGGCCGCGTACCAACAACCGGGCTCTGGACGAGATCGCGGACGGCGCCGGGAACGCGGCGGCGTTGCGCGGGCTCGCCGAAGCGCCGACCGGGCGTGTCGATGGGCGGCGAAAATTGGGCTAGCATCCTGATTCATCGCGGCAACCGGGCACCTCGCCCATCGACCATCGCCATGAAACCCGTTGCCGTCGTATTGCACGGCCCGACCAGTGCAGGGAAGAGCAGCCTGGCCAGGGCGCTCCAGCAAGGGTCGGACGTGCCGACGTTTCACGTCTCGCTCGACGCGTTCGTCGAGATGTCGCGCCGACGTGACATGCGATCGGACGAGGAGCTGAATCAGGCGCTGAGACTCCATCAGCTCAACCTGCAGTCGACGCTCGCACGGATCGCGGCCAGCCATTTCGAGATCGTGCTGGATCTCGTGCTCCGGGATCCGGCCGCGCTCGACGCATGCGTTGCCGCGCTGTCGCCGCGTCAGACCTTCGTCATCGGCGTGACGTGCCCGCTGGACATCCTCGAACAGCGCGAACGCGCGAGGCCCGATCGCGGCGAGGGCATGGCCCGCTCCCAGTTCGGGCATCCGGCTTATTCGCGGCCTTACGCGCTGCGCATCGACACGTCGACATGCACGCCGGAAGAAGGCGCGCGCCGCATCCGTGCCCACGTCGACGCGCAGCGCGAGTGATCGTCGTCGCGCTCGATCGTGACAGGCCGCGTTCTCCCTTAAACTCGCCGGCAACGAATGTCATCGGCCACGCGGATGATGTCGTTCGCACGCGACAAATCGCATTGTGCGGAGAAACGGGACATTCGCGATGAAACCGATTCCGAAGCGTTTGTGCCGATAACCGGTTTTTCATGTTTCGAACGGATTGAAAGCGAATTTCAAGCGGATTTACGCGCCGACAGGCCATGTGGAGCGGTTCCAGCGGGTAAACGCCAGGTTATGGGCCCGCCGTGTCCAGACAGGGGATTCATGGATTGAATGCGCGCCGATTCAAAATATAAATTTCGGAAAGACTTTGGCACGGGATATGCTTCGCAGTTCTTATCCGAATGGATCATGCGTCGGCTATTCGTCGGAAAAATCAGGCAGGAGCATGAACATGAACCGCCCGGATCTGACAAGCCGATTGTTTAGAGGATGAACAGTTTGTGAATTCGGCGCGGCAGTGCGAAGCTGCCCGCGGAACAGCGTCGTACACGGATTGAGTTGGGTGACTTGAAACGCAGGCCGTAACTCCTAGCGACGGCCACTACTGACAGTTCAGGATATGACATTACTGATTGGGGTCCCTCTGGAGACGGCCAACGAGGAACGGCGCGTAGCGACGGTTCCCGACGTGGTCGAAAAGCTGATCAAGCTCGGGTTCTCGGTGGCCGTGCAAAGCGGTGCAGGCACCGGCGCGAACTTCAGCGACGACGACTACCGCAAGGCCGGGGCCGAAGTCGTGGCGACGGCCGCCGATCTGTGGGGCCGCAGCGATATCGTCCTCAAGGTGCGTCCGCCGAGCAGCGAGGAAGTCGCGCTGATGCGTGACGGCAGCACGCTGGTCGGTTTCGTCTGGCCGGCGCAGAACCCCGAACTGATGCAGCAGCTGGCCGCGAAGCGGGCCACGGTGCTGGCGATCGATTCCCTGCCGCGCACGCTGTCGCGCGCGCAGAAGATGGATGCGCTCACGTCGATGGCCGGCGTGAGCGGCTACCGCGCCGTCATCGAGGCGGCCCATGCGTTCGGCCGTTACTTCAACGGGCAGATCACGGCCGCGGGCAAGGTGCCGCCGGCCAAGGTGTTCGTCGCCGGCGCGGGCGTGGCCGGCCTCGCGGCCATCGGCACGGCCGCCGGCCTCGGCGCGATCGTGCGCGCCAACGACACGCGCGCGGAAGTGGCCGACCAGGTCAAGTCGCTCGGCGGCGAATTCGTCAAGGTCGACTACGAGGAAGAAGGCTCGGGCGGCGGCGGTTATGCGAAGGTGATGAGCGAAGGCTTCCAGCAGGCGCAGCGCGCGATGTACGCGCAGCAGGCCAAGGATGCGGACATCATCATCACCACCGCGCTGATTCCGGGCAAGCCGGCACCGAAGCTCATCACGGCCGAGATGGTGCAGTCGATGAAGCCGGGTAGCGTGATCGTCGACATGGCCGGCGAGCAGGGCGGCAACTGCGAGCTGACGGTGCCGGGCGAGGCAGTGGTGCGCCATGGCGTGACGATCGTCGGCTACACGGATCTCGCGTCGCGCCTGGCGCGACAGTCGTCGACGCTGTACGCGACCAACCTGCTGCGCGTGATCGAGGAGCTGTGCAAGGCGAAGGACGGCACGATCAACGTCGACTTCAACGACGACGCAATTCGCGGCCTCACGGTCATCAAGGAGGGCAACGTGACCTGGCCGCCGCCGCCGATCCAGCAGCCGGCCGCGGCACCGAAACCCGCCACGCCGCCGGTCGCGGCAGCCGCGTCCAAGGGGCACGGGCACGGCAGCGGCGCGCCGATGTCGGCGAAGTCGCTCGCCATCACGTTCGCCGTCGGCGCACTGGTGTTCCTGCTGGTCGGCCAGTTCGCGCCGGCCACGTTCCTGTCGCACTTCACGGTGTTCGTGCTCGCCTGCTTCGTCGGCTACATGGTGATCTGGAACGTCACGCCGTCGCTGCATACGCCGCTGATGAGCGTCACCAACGCGATCTCGTCGATCATCGCGATCGGCGCGCTGGTGCAGGTCGCGCCGCCGCTGGGCGAGGCCGCGGCGGAGGGCCGTCCTTCGGGACTGATCCTCGGCCTGGCGGTGGGTGCGCTGACGCTCACGGCCGTCAACATGTTCGGCGGCTTCGCGGTGACGCGCCGCATGCTGGCGATGTTCCGCAAGTAAGGAGACGACAACAATGACTTCCAACCTGACTACCGTCTCCTATATCGGCGCGGCCATCCTTTTCATCCTGAGCCTCGGCGGGCTGGCGAACCCCGAGACCGCGCGCCGCGGCAACCTGCTCGGCATGATCGGCATGCTGATCGCCGTGCTCGCCACCGTGCTCGGCCCGCGCGTGTCGGCCGAGGGCATTCCTTATATCGTGGCTGCACTGGTCGTCGGCGGCGCCGTCGGCCTCGTCGCCGCGAAGAAGGTGCAGATGACGCAGATGCCCGAACTGGTTGCGCTGATGCACAGCCTGGTCGGTCTGGCGGCGTGCCTGGTGGGTTTCGCGAGCTACATCGATACGTCGGTTCAGTTCACGGGTGCCGAGCACGCGATCCACGAAGTGGAAATCTACGTAGGCATCCTGATCGGCGCGGTGACCTTCGCGGGCTCGGTCATCGCGTTCGGCAAGCTTTCCGGCAAGATCGGCGGCAAGCCGCTGCTGCTGCCGGCACGGCACTGGCTCAATCTCGCCGCGCTGCTGATCGTGATCTATTACGGTCGTGCGTTCCTGCATGCGGAGACGATCCAGGACGGCATGACGCCGCTCATCGTGATGACGGTGGTGTCGCTGCTGTTCGGCGTGCACATGGTGATGGCGATCGGCGGCGCGGACATGCCCGTCGTGGTGTCGATGCTCAACAGCTACTCGGGCTGGGCGGCGGCGGCCACCGGCTTCATGCTCGGCAACGACCTGCTGATCGTGATCGGCGCGCTGGTGGGCTCGTCGGGTGCGATCCTGTCTTACATCATGTGCCGCGCGATGAACCGCAACTTCATCAGCGTGATCGCGGGCGGCTTCGGCACCGGCAGCGGTGCGCCCGCGGCGGCGGGCGCCGGCGCGCAGCCGGCCGGCGAAGTGGTGGCGGTGAGCGCGCTGGAGACGGCCGAGCTGCTGCGCGATGCCAAGAGCGTGATCATCGTGCCCGGCTACGGGATGGCGGTGGCGCAGGCCCAGCACACGGTGCATGAACTCACGAAGGTGCTGCGCGAGAAGGGCGTCGACGTGCGCTTTGCAATCCATCCGGTGGCCGGCCGCATGCCGGGGCACATGAACGTGCTGCTCGCCGAGGCGAAGGTGCCTTACGACATCGTGATGGAGATGGACGAGATCAACGGCGATTTCCCGGAAGCCGACGTGTCGATGGTGATCGGCGCGAACGACATCGTGAACCCGGCCGCGCAGGAAGATCCGGCCAGCCCGATCGCCGGCATGCCGGTGCTCGAGGTGTGGAAGGCGAAGACCTCGATCGTGATGAAGCGCAGCATGGCGTCAGGTTATGCGGGCGTCGACAATCCGCTGTTCTACAAGGACAACAACCGGATGCTGTTCGGCGATGCCAAGAAGATGCTGGACGAAGTCTTCGGGGCGTTGAAGGCCTGACGATCGGGGCGCACGGGCGCACGGGCGTATGGGTGCGCGGGTCGAACGGTCAGCGGCCGTGGTATCGAACGGCGGGTTGATCGGGGCCCGGCACGCCCGCCATGCGTATCGGGAAGGTCACGGAAGTGCGAGACGGAATCGGGTGTTTCGCACTTCCGGGAAAAAAGCGCGATCGATCGTCGGTGCGCGGATCGAAGAACCACGCCAATGATGCCGTTGGAGCGGGCGGCGTCTCCATCATCGGCATGACGATTGCCAGCACGTGGCCGGCCTCCGGAATGGTGCTGGTCGACCGCAGTCCCGTGTGAAGGTGCTATCGCGCGTAACCGCATGAATCAGGCACCAGATCCTTGCCAGCCGCCGATACCGCAGCTTGCCGCGAACGCTACCGGCGCCTCTCCTCGTCGTTCCTCATGTCACGCAGCCGCTCCGGTTTTTTCACACGACCGCGCGTGACGATGTCGCCTACCCAGCCGCTCCCAGTTCCGCGAAACTGGTGATCCTCGCGTCGCATGCGCGCGCCAGCGCCAGGTCGTGACTCGAGAAAAAGACGGCACGGTCCGCAGCCAACGTCCTGAACAGGTCGACGAGCACCGCACGCGACGCGGCGTCGAGCCCGTTGCCCGGTTCGTCGGCGATCACGACGGTGGGCGCGCCGAGTGTCGTCGCCGTCAGGAACAGTTTCTTGCGCGTGCCGAGCGACATCTGCTCGAAGCGCTTGTCCATATGCGGGGCGAGCCCGAATCGATCGGCCAGCTCGAGCGTGCGGGTGTCGACGACGGTTTTCTTGGCGGCCGCCACGAGATCGAGAAACGCGCGACCGGTCTGGAACGGATACGTCAGGCAATCGTCGGGTACGTACGCCAGCGCGGATTTCGCCGCGAGCGGCGCGGTGCGCAGCGAATGGCCGCCGAGCCAGACCTCGCCTTCGTCCGCGTCGATCGTGCCGGCGAGAATGGCGAGCAACGTCGACTTGCCGCTGCCGTTTTCGTCGCACAGCGCCACGCACCCGGCGCCGGATGCGAAGTTGAGCCCTTGGAAGATGACGCGCTTGTCGAAGCGCTTGCCGAGATTGTCGAAGCGGAGCATGGATCGGGTAATCAAACGAAAACTTGCCAGGCCAGCGTGACCCAGACCACGGTCAGCGCGATGCCCAGCAACACGGATTGTCGGGACGCGTAGCGTTGCGGCAGATAGTGTAATGCGACGAGCGGTGCGCCCGAACACACGAGCGCCGCCGCCATCCACGATGACAGCACGCCGTGCGTCACCAGCAACAGCGGCGCGACGGCGGCGAACGGCAGCGCCAGCGCGGCAACGGTCAGCCAGTCGGCCCGGCGCTTCGCAAAGGTCGACAGCGGCAACGATTGCATGAAGTGCGACGCATGCAGGTGCGCCGCTCGCAAATCGCGATAGGTCGTCGCCGCGATCAGCATGGTGACGGCCTGCGCGATCAGCGTCAGCGGAACGGCGCGCTGGTCGAACCCCCATAGCGCAAGCAGCAAGCATGTCGAAGCGGTGACCGCACCCATCGTCAGGCAGTGCCCGGCGGTGCTCGCGGCGCGGTCCCGCAGGATGCCGATCTGCAGCCTCGCGATGGGCGGCAGCCCGCTCCGGACACGGACGCGGATCGCATCCGCGATACGACGCGAGAACGCCCCCGGCATTTCCGAACGGGCGGCCCGCGCAGGGGCCGTATGCACAATCGTGAAAGCGGCGAGCAACAATGCCACGGTCAGCCACGCGGGACGTAACGCCCCCTCGGCGTGAAAGCCGCCGATCAGGAAGACGTTGGCAACGATCAACGCGATTGCATTGCGCAGGTTGCGCGACAGCGCGGTCAATTGCCATCCGAGCGTGATCAGGAACAGGTCGAGAACGAACAGGTAGTTGATCGCCTTTTGCGGCAGGAAGGCGAGCGCGATGGTGGCGGCAAGCACGGGCAGCAGCAGCGGCGTACTCGCGACGATCACGACGATCGTGTCGATGGCGCGACGGCGGCCGTTGGAGACGGGCAAGGACGCGAGGAAGGTGGCGAACGGCCCCCCAGTGATCGCACGACGCTGCGCCAGCACCCACAGGATGCCCACGGCTTCGAGCAGGTGCACCCACGCGAACCGCCATTCGATGGCATGCGACGGTGCCAGTGCCGCGAGTACCGGCGCACCCAGAATTCGCGTCTGCGAAAACACCGGCATCGCCGGCAGCAACAGCATGGCCAGCAGGAGCAGCGCCTGCCAATGCCTGCGCAGCAGGTTTGACGTCGCGAGTGCGTACCACCTCAGTCGGCAAGACAACATCGCTTCCAGCTCCCTTTCACCGAGCAAATGAACCCGGCATCCTGCCACGGTGGTCGTCGCGGCACAACTACCTGTGCCTTTGGCGGCCGGGGCGGCACGCGCGAGATCGCCGTGCCGCATGACACACCGACGCCGCGAATCGCCGTGTCGGCCGCGCAAACGGAGGAGGCACGGTGGCACGAGGCCTCCGTCGGCGTGGCATCGGGATTCACGCGCACGACGCCGCCGCGGACCGTTCGGCAGATGCCGGACAGGTGCGCGGCAAGTCGAGACACGCGCGTCATACGGCTCGGGTATGCTGGACGAATGCCGGGCGGATGAGCAGGCAGGACCGCAACACGGCACGCCACACCACACGCGATCGCATCGCAACCACCGGCCGCACCGGGCCGATTTCAACTCAGGAACAGGGATTCGACATGGCGGAACTGGACAACGAGCTGTATGAGCGGATCGGCGCGCTGAGCGACGCGGGCGATGCGTTGATGGAAGACGGCGACTATGAAGGCGCGCTGGAGAAATTCCGGGCGGGATTCGACCTGCTTCCCGAGCCGAAAACGAACTGGGAGGCCGGCACGTGGTTGATGGCCGCGATCGGCGACGCTAATTTCCTTCAAGAGGACTACGCGGCCGGGTGCGAGAATCTCAGCCAGGCGATGCACTTCCCCAACGCGATCGGCAACCCGTTCCTGCACCTGCGGCTCGGCCAGTGCCAGTTCGAACTGGGCAATCTCGACCGCGCGGCCGACGAACTGATGCGCGCATACATGGCGGGCGGGCCGGAGCTGTTCGAGGACGAGGATGCCAGGTACTTGCGATTCCTTGCCACGCGTGCGGAAGGCATCGAGACGCCCTGACGCGCGCCGTGCGTGCCGGCTGGCGGCCGGCATCGCGAGCAGGCTTTGGCGGCCGCGCCGCGTCGCGATGCGATGCGATGCCGGGCGTTTTCTCCACGTGCGCACGACTTGCCCATGAACCTGACCTTTCCCCTCGCCACCCGGTCCGATGCCGAAACGCTGGTCGCGATTCGCATCGCCGCGATGCGCGACAGCCTCGAGCGTATCGGCCGCTTCGATCCGCAGCGTGCGCGCGCGCGTTTTCTCGCGTCGTTCGACCCGGCGCTATGCCGCTTCATCGAAGCCGATGGCGTGAACGCGGGTTTTTTCGTGGTTCGGCCGCAGGAAGACCACTGGTTGCTCGACCATCTGTACATCGTGCCCGCGCACCAGGGAAAGGGCATCGGCGCGGCCGTGCTGCAGCGGATCTTTGCCGAGGCGGACGCGCAGCGCGTGCCCGTGCGTGTCGGCGCGCTGCGCGGCAGCGATTCGAACCGGTTCTATGCGCGGCACGGCTTCATGCAGGCCGACGAAGCGGAGTGGGACATCTACTACGTGCGCGAACCGGGTTCGGCGACGGCGTAGATCGCACATGCCCGCGCGTCGTGACGACGCATGCGGGCTGTGATCCGGGTGAACGCATCAGCGTTTTCCCGGATATCGAATGCGCGGCGCATGCCGATGATGCAGAGAGAATATAACTACATGATCCGAGGCCAATCATGACGACATCTGCAACAAACGGACCGAATGCGGTATCGACTGAAACGACCGGGGCGGCAGCGACATCCGACGACGCGAATGGCGTGCCGTCGATCCTGCTGGTCGACGACGAGCCGAGCGTGCTGTCGGCGCTCCGGCGCGTGTTCCGGCCCGCCGGCTACGAGATCCTGACCGCGGAAAGCGGCGAAGCCGCCCTCGAGGTGCTGGCGTCGACCGAAGTCGACCTGATCGTGTCCGACATGCGGATGCCCGGCATGAGCGGCGCGGAGTTCCTGGCCCGTGCCCGGGCGCTCTACCCGGACACGATGCGCATCCTGCTGACAGGTTATGCGGAGATCGCGTCGGTCATGCAGGCCGTCAACGAAGGCGGCGTCTATCGTTACCTGAACAAGCCGTGGGACGATCACGACCTGCTGCTGACCATCGAACAGGCGCTGGAGCAGCGCCGTTTGCGGCACGAGGCGGCGCGGCTCGCCGCGCTGACGGAAGCGCAGAACGAAGCGCTGCGCCGCTTCAACACGGAACTCGAAACGCAGGTTCGCGCGCGCACCGAGGAACTCGGCCAGACCGTGATGTTCCTCGAAGCCGCGCAGCGCGACCTGAAAAGCAGCTTCACCGCGATGGTCCAGGTGTGCGCGAGCATGATCGAGATGCGCTGCGGGTCGGCCAGCGGTCACGCGATGCGGGTCGGCGAGATTGCGCGACGGCTCGCGCTGGCCTCCGGGATGAGCGAGCTGCATGCGCAGGACGTCTACTTCGCGGGGCTGCTGCATGGCATCGGCAAGCTGTCGCTGCCGGACGAATTGCTGCACAAGCCGCTCACGCGGATGACGGCGGAAGAGCACGGCCTGTTCCAGCAGCATCCGCTGCGCGCGCAGATGGTGCTGACGCCGGTCGCGCAATTGCACAAGGTCGCGTCGATCGTGCTGCACCAGTACGAGCGCTTCAACGGGCGCGGCACGCCGGACGGGCTGGCCGGCGACTCGATCCCGCCCGGCTCGCGGATCGTCGCGATCGCGCGCGATTTCGAGGGGCTGCGCAATGGCGACATCGGTGCGCCGCATTCGGTCGAGCAGGCGCTCGACGCAATGCGTTCGCAGGCCGGCGTGCGTTACGACCCGCGCATCGTCGAAAACCTGGTCGAACTGATGCGGGACCCGGCGAGCCTCGGCATCGCGGCGTCCGTCGCGGAGATCAAGTCCGCGCAGCTGCGCGAGGGGATGCAGCTCGCCGACGATCTGCGCACGCATCGCGGCGTGCTGCTGATGACCAAGGGCAGCGTGATGTCCGCACACCAGATCGAGCTCGTGCGCCGCTTCGAGACGCGCGAAGGGACGGCGTTCGACATCCTCGTGCTGGCCGGCCAGGCGGCGAAGCCGGCGCAGGGCGTGCCGAATGCGGGCGCGGCGCCCGCCTGAGCCCGGACGCGCGGCCTGACGGCCGCGGTGCGCATGCGCGCCGCGGCAACGCACTCACCTCGATTCGGGCGCTCGATCATGCACGGCACCTACAATCTTCCGCTCGTCCTGCTGTCGGTCGCGATCGCGACGCTGGCCTCCTATACGACACTCGATCTCGCCGCCTTCATTTCGCTGCTCGACAACCCGAAGCTCAGGCGCATGTGGCTGGGCGGCGGCGCGGCGGCGATGGGGACGGGCATCTGGTCGATGCATTTCGTCGGCATGCTCGCGTTTTCACTGCCGATTCCGCTCGGCTACGCGTTGCCGGATACGGGCGCGTCGCTGGCGATCGCCGTGCTCGTGTCGTACTTCGCGCTGTATGTCGTCACGCGCGCGCGGCTGGGCTGGCGGCGGCTGCTCGCGGGCGGCGTGCTGATGGGCGGCGGAATCGCCGGCATGCATTACGCGGGGATGGCCGCGATGCGCATGATGCCCGGGATTCGCTACGATGTCGTGCTGTTCGCCGCGTCGATCGGCATCGCGGTGATCGCGTCGACCGCCGCGTTGTGGATCGCGCAGGCGCTGCGCGCGCGGCAGGCGAGCCATGCGACCGCCCGGCGCGTCGGCGCGGCCGTCGTCATGGGCGTCGCGATCACCGGCATGCATTACACGGCGATGGCGGCCGCGCATTTCGCGCCGGACGCGCGATGCGGGGCCGCGAACGGAGTCGACACGCCGTGGCTCGCGACGACCGTCGCGCTGTTTACGACGGGAACCCTGGTCGTCACGCTGTTGCTCAGTCGATTCGATGCGCGCACAACCTTCCTGCGCGGGATGACCGATACGCTCGAGCGGCTCGTGCGCTTGCGCACCGCCGAACTGGAGCGCGCGCTGCACCGCTACGAACAGACGACGGCGATGCTGCAGCGTACCCGCGAGAACATGGCGACCGAGATCGACGAACGCAAGGCCGCGCAGGCACGGCTCGAACAGGAGAAGGAGGAGCAGCGGCGCCTGTTGCATGCGCTCGAGGAAACCCACGTGCAGCTGCTGCAGTCGGAAAAGCTCGCGTCGATCGGTCAGCTCGCGGCCGGTGTCGCGCACGAGATCAACAATCCGATCGGGTTCGTCAGCGCGAACCTCAATACGTTGAAGACGTGGGTGCGCAGCCTGCTCGACGTGATCGCCGCGCATGAAGCCGCGCTGCCGCAGCTCGACCCGGCCGCGCGCGATGCGCTGACGGCACTGGGCCGCGCGGCGGACCTCGACTACGTGCGCGGCGAGATCGCGACGCTGATCGACGAGTCGATCGACGGCGCGCTGCGCGTGCGGCGCATCGTGCAGGACCTGCGCGATTTCTCGCGTCCGGCCAGCGACGAGTGGAGCGTGGTCGATCTTCGCGCAGGCCTGGAAAGCA
This sequence comes from Burkholderia sp. COPS, assembly GCF_019425585.1. Lineage (NCBI taxonomy): Bacteria > Pseudomonadati > Pseudomonadota > Betaproteobacteria > Burkholderiales > Burkholderiaceae > Burkholderia > Burkholderia sp. COPS. Next base: position 226,519 of record NZ_WIXR01000002.1, read on the forward strand.
CGCTCAACGTCGTCCACAACGAACTCAAGTACAAGGCCGAGATCGTGCGCGACTACGGCGACGTGCCGCTGGTCGAATGCCTGCCGTCGCAGTTGAACCAGGTCTTCATGAACCTGCTGGTGAACGCGGCGCAAGCGATTCCCGAGCGCGGCGTGATCACGATCCGCACGTCGAGCGACGGCGAGCAGGTGTCGATCGCGATCAGCGACACCGGCACGGGCATGACGCCCGACGTCGTCCGGCGGATCTTCGATCCGTTCTTCACGACGAAGCCGGTCGGGCAGGGGACGGGGCTCGGCTTGTCGGTGTCGCACGGGATCGTCGAGCGCCATCGCGGCACCATCGACGTGACGAGCGAGCCGGGGCGCGGCACGACGTTCTGCGTTCGGCTGCCGATCCGGCGGGCCGGTGGAAGCGTGAACCAACGCACGAACGAGAACGCGGCCGTGGCGGAGGTTAGCGCCGGTCCAGCAGCGTATCGCTCAGGACACTGAACGCCGCGGCCGGCAGCTCGTGCAGATGCTCCACCACGCTGCTGACCGGATAGAACGCTTCGACCGAATCGTCGAGGATCCCGACGCCGATCAGTTCGACGCGCCGCTCGCGCAGCGCGTCGACGCGTGCGCGCAGGTCGGTGCGCAGGATCGCCGGGTTGCCGTCGCCGGTGGCCGGATAACCGTCGGACAGCACCATCAGGATCCGCCGCCGCGCACGCTGCGCCAGCAGCCGTTCGGCGGCCCAGCTCAAGGCCTCGCCGTCGGGATTCTCGTGGCCGCATTCGATGCACGCGAGGCCGCTCGGGTTGTCGGAATCGAACCGCTTGTAGACGCGCAGGTCGAGCCGTTCGACGAAGCGGTTGTAGCCGAACGTGTCGCGGCCGGCGTCGATCCAGCGCTGGTAATGCGCGCGCATCGCGGCGTCTTCGACGGAGCTGTAGCCGAGCGCTTCGCACGCGAAGCCGAGCTGCATCAGCGCATCGCACAGCGCCGCCGCGCACAGGCGGGCGAGCTCGATCTTCCTGCCGGCCATCGACCCGCTGCAATCGATCAGCAGGCCGACGGCCGCGTCGCGCCCGGGCGCGGCACGCCGGACACGAAACGGCGTGCGGTAGCCGGGTGACGTGACGAGGCGGGCGAGCGCCATCCGGTCGAGTTCGCCGCGTTCCTGTTCGCGCTTCCAGCGCGTCTGCTCGTCCACTTTCAACGCGCGTTCGAGTCGCAGCTTGAGCGGCTCGGTCTGCGCGCGGGCCGCGCTTCGCAGGCGGTGCCAGCGCGCCGCGTCGCCCTTGCCGGTGAAGTCCGTCACCGTGTCGAATGCGGTGGTCAGCGGGACCGACAACAGCGGCCGATGGTCCGCGGACAGGCGGATCGTGCCGGGTGTCGCATCGCCCGGCGTCGGTGATGCCGTTGACGATTCCGTGTCGGCGATCGCGGCGGCGCCCGACTCGGCCGAAACCGGCGCACGCGCATCGTCCGGCGCACCCGTTCCGGCCGAGTCGAATTCGGCGGCGATGCTGTCGCTGTCGATCGTGCCGCCCGGATCGGCCGTGAACATCATGTTGTTCGCACCGGCCGACGCCAGCGCGCGGACGCGCTCGACGATCCGGTGCGCGGCGCGGATGCTGTCGGCCGTCGAAGCCGCGGCGCGTGCTTCGTCGACGAGATCGTCCGACGCGGCGAGCGTCGCGTCGAGCGACGGGATGCGCTCGACCGCGGATGGCGGTTCGTCCCACAGCGCACGTTCGATGCGCGATACGAGCCTGTCGCGCCACGCCATTTGCGGCCATTTTCGAAGCGTGTCGGCGGCCGACGCCACCCGCATCCGCAGCAGGAACGTCTTCGCGCCGGGATAGTGTGCAACGAGGCAAGCGGCCGCGCGCCGGTCGTCGATCGCCTGCGCAATCGCGCGCACCGCGGGCGAAGCCAGCGCGGCAACGTCATCGATCGCGCCGAAGCGGACCCGCGCCGCATGGAGATCGACGAGGCCGACGATCGTGTCGTCGTCGACGCCGCCCGCGAGCAGCGTGTCGGGCAGCACCAGCAGGTCGCGCTGCGCGAGCGGGCCGTGGCGCGCGAACCGTACCTCGATGCCGTGTCGTTGCGCGAGCGTGCGGGCCAGCCGGGTCAGGTGGAGCGAGCGCGCATCGTCGTCGCGGTCCATCGCGTCAGGCCCCGACGTCGATGTAGTGGCGAATGATGCTGCGGATCAGGTCGGCGTCTTCCGCGCCGACCTTCGCGTAGATCGTCGGGCCGGCAGCCGCTTCGGGATCGCCGGTGCGCAGCATCAGGTCGGCCCAGTCGATCAGGCGCCGCGTCGAGAACGCGCTGGCCAGATCCTCGCGGACGAACGCGGCGCGGCAGTCCGCCGCGATCGCCGCGAGCGTGCCGGCCATCGCCTCGGTCATGGCCGCGCCGAACGTGCGCTGCAGCACGCGCGCCTCGTCGGACGGCGGCAGGTAGTCGAGGCGGTACACGCGCCAGCGATCGAGAAACGCCTCGTTCATCACGTTGGCGCCCTGGTAAAGATGGCGGAACTGCCCCATCGCGCCCGCCGCATTGGCGGTCGCGAACAGCCGGAACGACGGATGCGGGACGACGATCTCGTTGCCTTTCTCCTTGAGCAACAGGCGTCCGGCCGGTTCGAGCACGGCGGTGAGCACCGCGAGGATGGCCGGTTCCGCGAAGTCGATCTCGTCGACGATGAGCCACAGCCCTTCGCGCATCGCGGTCGGCAGCACGCCGTCGACCCAGCGGGTCTCGCCGCCCTTGACGGTCCAGAACCCGACGAAGTCGCCGACCGTCGTCTGCCCGTTCATGTTCGAGCGCAGCACGCCGTGGCCGGCCAGCGCGGCGGCCTGCTCGATCAGGCTCGTCTTGCCGGTGCCGGTGTGGCCGATCAACAGGATGCGCCGGTTCTCGACGATGTCTTCCAGCACGTCCGTCGCGCGCGCGGTGAACAGGTAGGCGGGGTTCCGTGGCGGCACGAGCGGCCCGCCCGGGCCGCGCGGCATCGGCACGCCGCCCACCTGCACGACGTGCGCCGCATCGCCGGTGGCCGCCGGCCGCGATGCGTGCGCGTGCCGGAGGTCCTGCATGAACCGGTCGCGATGCGCGGGGGCCGCATGGTCGCCCGTTTCGCGCCGGACGAAACCTTCCTGGATCCACTTGTGCAGCTTCGCATCGAGGTTGTCCGCGTCGACGACCGTATCGACCGACGTGCTGCCGTCGGGACGATGATGCTGGATGCGGTACATGTGCGCGCGTTCGGAGCGGCTGACGGTCCATTGGCCGGCGGACGGGTCCGCCAGTTGCCGATAGACGCCGAGTACCGACGCGGCGGAGGGAGTGGGGTCAGCGGGTGCGTTCATGGTGGCGAGCGAGAGTGGGCGGCCGGCGCTTCGTGCCTTCGATGCGTCACGACGATTGTATATTTTGCCGCGAAGGGTGACATTCGCGCGGGAATCGTTTCGTTTCCTTTCGTTTCGATGCGGCGCGGTGCGTAGCAGGCGGCGCGTCGGCCTGCCGTCATCAAGTGATGGCCAGGTGTAATGCGCTGCAGCATGATCGTTCGGTACCTCGCCACGGAATCGAACCGCTTTTATCGTCCCGATCCGTCTGCAACGCCGCGACGTGTCGCAGTCCGTCGGCAACCTCCACGCGCGTCATCGTCGTTCGACCCCTCGCCTGACGCCGACCTCCCGGGGCGTTCGACGAAGCCAATCCGTCACGTCGGATCGTGGGCCTTCACGCCTTGATCAACAGGGTGGAATTTCAGTACCGTAGCAGGCTTGATCGCCAGGCTCCCATCGCGCCTCCTTGAGTCGCCTGGTGTGTGACATCCAACCATGCGCCGGTCGTCGACTCCGGCGAAGGAGTGTTGAACGTGACGGTGACAGGAACGGACGAGCGGGTGATCCGACGTGCCAGCGCGCTGGATGCGCCGGGCGTCCTGGAGATCTTCGATGAAGTGATTGCGTGGTTCGTCGACATCGGCAACGACGGGCAATGGGGCCGCGAGCCCTGGTCGACGCAACCGAAGCGGATTGCGCTCGTGACGGAAGCGTGTGCGCTGCCCGACGCGTGGGTGGCGGAATCGCCTGACGGCCGCATCCTGGGCGCATTGATCCTGGGCGAATCGATGCCCTATGTGCCGCCCGCGACCGAGCCGGAAATCTACGTGAGGGTGCTGGTCGCGTCGCGCGATGCGCGGGCGCGTGGTGTCGGCCGGCGGCTCATGGCCTTTGCGGATGAGCGCGCCCGGGCTGCCGGCGTGGCCCGCTTGCGGGTGGATTGTTATGGGGGCGGGACCGGCGCACTGGTGCGCTTCTACGAGTCCTGCGGGTATGAGCGGCTGTCGACCTTCGATGTGGACGGGTGGCCGGGACAGTTGTTGGGGCGCAATCTGTGACGGTGCAGGTCAGCCGCTTCGCATGCGGCGCATCAGCCGACGCTCGATGCGCCGCCCGTGAAAAGGCTGCGGTAGCGGTCGGCAGTGTAGCTTTGCCGAATCCGCCACGTGGTATTCGCCCGTTTCCGCGCGGCGTGATGTGGACGGGTGGCCGATTCCGCTTTGCCGCCTCCCCGCGGCTTCCAGTGTGATGACGGTTTGAACGCGCGTGCCGGTTGGCCGGGCAGGCCGGCACGGCGCCTGTCGAGTCGGGCGCTTGTGCCAACCGTTCCGTCAGCCGGAAACGGCCGGTGGTGCGACAGACGCCAAGTGGGCCGACGAGCCGGGATGCGCGGGCGTCTCGTTCACACCATGCGCAACCGGCAGCGCAACCCGCACATAAACAAACGCCCGCCGCTCGCGATCGGGCAACACCTGCGGTCCGTAGCTGATCGTGACCGTGCCGTCGCGGAGCTCGCCCGCCTGCGCGAAACGCCATGCGCCGGGGTCGCTGTCGAGCAGGAATTCGGCGCGTGCATACGCGAGCGGTTCGAACCGCTCGGGAATCGCGACCGGGCGCCCGTCGAGTTTGTCGAGCAACGCTTCGGCCACGTCGAAGCCGTAGCCGTCGCGCACGATGTCGCAGATGAAGCTGCCGGCGATTCGCGGATTCAGTTCGATCACATGCGGCACGCCGTCGTGCACGATGCAGTCCAGGTGCACCGGCCCCCACGTCAGCCCGGCGGCCGCCGTTGCGCGCGTACCGACGTCGATCAGCGCGCGCAGCGTCGGCGTGTCGAGATCGAGTTCGGACGTATAGCCGCGTTCGAGAAAGCCGGCGCCATGCCGCTTCAGCTTGCGCATCGCGCCGACATAGCGCCCGTCGAAATACTCGACGCAGTATTCGCTGCCGCCCAGGAATTCCTCGATCACGATGCGCTCGGTCGCAAGCGCCTGTGCATCGGCTCGAACGGCGGCTCGAGCGGCGGCGAGTGCGTCGAGTTGAGCGCGCACGTCGGCGATGTCCTCGCAGCGCCGCACGCCGTCGCTCGCCGAGCCTTCCGACGGCTTGACGACGACCGGGAAACGCAGCGGAGCGGCCGCGGCGGCGAGTGCCGCCCGCGCGGCCAGCGTGCCCGTGACGAATTGCGCAGCCGGGATGCCGTGCGCGGCGAGCAGTGCCTTCTGGTTCGACTTCGACACCGCGTGCGCGACGTGGCGCGCATCGGGGCCGGGCAGGCCGAGCGCGTCGGCGACCCACGCGGCGGTGCGCGCATAGGTGTCGTGCGCGGTCGTCACGCGCAGCGTGTCGATCTCGTCCGGATAGCGCGCGCGCAGCCAGCCGGCGAGCAGCGCGGCATCGGGTTCGAGATGGATCGTCTCGACGCCGTCCGGAAAGACGCCGTCCAGACTGTGACCGGGCGCGGTGATGACGGTCACGGCCACCTGGCGGGCGAGCGCGCCGCGCACGAGCGCGAGGCTGCTGCCGGTGGCGCGTGCGCCGATCACGATGAGTCGCTTCATGCTGGATCCTTGATCGGAGAAGAAGGGGGGCGTCGCGCGCCGGCTAACGTGCACGCCGGCGCAGGCGCTGTGCCTCGAGGCGCGGCAGCAGATGCTGGACGACGCGCGGGAGCGTGTAGATCGGCAACTGTGCGCACGTGAACACGAGCGCCATGGTGGGCGTCGCGGCGAGCCCGAGCGCGGCCCACATCAGACCGACGTTGCGATTGGCGACGATCAGCGCGACATTGAGCCGTGTGCGGACGTCGCCGGGCGTGAGCCCGTACGCGATGATCTGGAAGCCCGCGTTGACGGCCGGCCATCGTGCCGAGCGCGAACACCAGCAGCGCGGCAACGACGGTCGCATCGATCGGCGTCGCATAGCGGTCGAGCCGGGAACCCGCGAACCGCCGCACGAGCAGCGCAACGCCCTCGGCGCTGCCGATCAGCAGCGCGAGCCGCAATGCGAGATTCAACGGCGAGATCGACACGGCCGCGTCGTGGCTGAACCAGGCCGTCAGCAGCGGCGCGGTGAGCGGGACGAACACCATCGATGCGAGCGTCGCGACGAGCGCGACGCTGGCGTCGAGCGACAGCATCCGCGCGATCGTCGACGTGCCGCTCGACGGCGGCGCGCAGTACGCGATCACGAGTGCGACGACCCAGTCGTACGGCATGCCGGCGAGCCGCGCGGCGATGCCGAGTGCGACCGGGCACGCGATCATCGTCGCGGCGGGCAGCAGCAGCGACACGGCCGGCCGCCGCGCGACCGCGCGCACGGCGCTCGGCTCGACGCGCAGCAGCGTGCCGAGCACGAACAGGAACACGGTGACGGGCATCAGCGGCCGCGCGAGGTCCGCGAGCGGCGGCACCAGCAGCCCGAGGCCGACGCCGCCCGCGAGCACCGTCGGGCCGCGCCGCACCAGCGCGGCAATCAGCGTGCGCACGAGGGCGCCTCGGGCCGGTGGTGAGCGGCGGCGAAGCCGGGGCAGGCGGCGGATGGCATGCGGTTTCCTCGAAAGGGGGCGGGCCGGTACGGGATATCCATCAGGCTATTCCTGATTATTGGCGAAGTAAAATGATATAAACTGCATCAGTAACAAGAGATGATGATATGAACATTCCTCTGCTCGAAACCTTCCGGGCCGTCGTTCAGGAAGGCAGCGCGCTGCGCGCGGCCGAACGGCTCGGCTGCACGCAGTCGAACGTCACCGCGCGCCTGCGCCAGCTCGAGGAGTCGCTCGACGCGCCGCTGTTCGACCGGCACGGCAAGCGGCTGGTGCTGAACGACGCGGGGCGCCGGCTGATTCCGTATTGCGACCGCATCCTGCGCCTCGTCGACGAAGCGACGCAGGTGGTGCGCGAGACGCCGGTCGCGCGCAGCTTCCGGCTCGGCTCGATGGAAAGCACGGCGGCCACGCGGCTGCCGGCGCTCGCCGCCGCGTTGAAGGCGCACGATCCGGCGCTCGGCCTCACGGTGCAGATCGGCAGCGAGCCGGATCTGGCCGACGCGCTGCTGCGCGGCCGGATCGACGCCGCACTGACCGCGCGCGCGGTCGTCCGGCCCGGGTTGCGCTACGAGCCGGCGTTCGCCGAGGAGATGGTGCTGGTGAGCGCCGCCACCGTCACGCGCCGGCAGGTACTGGCCGACAACACGGTGCGGCTGCTCGCGTTTCACGACGGCTGCCCGTATCGCGCGGTGGCGGAGCATTGGCTGAAGGCGCGCGGCATCGCGATCGGGTCGGTGGCGTCGTTCGGCACGTTCGGCGCGATCCTCGGCTGCGTGGCGGCCGGCATGGGCGTCGCGATCCTGCCGAAGCGGATCACGACCGAGCAGGTGGCGCGCAAGGAGCTGCGGACGCACGCGTTCGACGATCTCGACAACGTGACGACCTATCTCGTCACGCCCGAGGAAGCGCCCGCGCTGCCTGAGCTCGACGCATTGCGCGCGGTGCTCGGCCGGCAGGCGGGTGCGCTGCTAGCGCGTTAGCGAAGTACAACCGTGGCGCACGGCACGGCACGGCACGGCACGGCACGGCACCGCACCGCATGCGCGGCGCCGATCGCACCACGCGGAGACACTAGGCCGACTCGACCGCCCGTTCGTCCGCGAAGAAATCGGCCTCGATCTCGCGGATGCGCCGGCAATCCTCGAGCAGGCGCTCGAACGTCGGGCTGTAGAGGCCGACCGTGCCGAGCGCCGTCTGCAGGTCGGTTGTCACGCGCAGCGTGTCGCCCACCTTGGCCCATTGCTTGAGCCCGACGAATGACGGCAGCGCCTGGATCGCCTGCCAGGTGAAGTCCTGCCGGAGCACGCCGTTGCGCGACGACAGCAGCAGCACGTGCCCGCAGTAACCGCGGAAATCGGTCGGCGCGGCGGCTTCGCCGAACAGCCGCTCCGGATGCAGCACGGCCTCGACGGCGGCCGATACATGGTTCTCGCCGCTGACCGCGCTCGTCAGCCGCGGATCGAGGCTGCCGTGCAGCCGCGCGTTCAGCTCGACGATCGTCGGGCCGTCCGCCGTATCGAACAGTTCGAGATGGGTCGGCCCGAAGCGGACTTCCAGCGCGTCGAGCACGTCGGCCGCGTAGTCGAGCAGCGGCGCGTAACGCGGGTCGGCGTGATTCAACACGAGCATCTTGTCGAGCCTTGGTGCATGCGTGCGGTCGCGGTGCACTTCCCACAGGCTGACCACCCGATGGCGGCCTTCGAAGGACACCGAATCGACGATGTATTCCTGCCCCTCCGAATAGCTCTGGATCACGATGTCGTCGTTCGGCTGGTTGTAGAGCGAGCGGGTGGCGAGCACGTCGCGTGCGGCGGCCTCGACCTGGTCGAGTGTCCGGCAGATCTTCACGCCGGCGACGCCCGCGCTGCGGGCCGGCTTCACCACGAGCGGCAGCCTGCCGTGCGCGCGCGCCCATTCGAGCGTGGCGTCGACCGACGTGCTGTGGAAGTGGGACGGTGCGCGCAGGCCGGCCTGGCGGATGCGCTCGTTCATCGCGTACTTGTCGCGGCGCGCGGCCGAGGTCGCGAGCGGATTGCGGTACGGCACGTCGAGCCGCTCGGCCAGCGTGTCGGCCAGTTCCAGCGCCGCGTCGAGGCCGTGCAGCACCGCGCCGATCCGCAGGTCGGCCAGCTGCGCGAGCGTCGCGTCGAGGTCGCCGCGATGCTGGACCTGGCGGATGTAGTCGGACGGGACGAACTGGTTCCGGTAGATTTCCGGCAGGTCGGGGTCGCTGATCACGTGCGCGCAACGGATGCCGTAGGCGCGAAACGCGGGTGCCAGATAGGCGGCTGTCGACGCGCCGTCGACGATCAGGACGGTATCGATGAAGCGATGCGGCATGGATTCCTCGCTGGGCTGTGGGATCGGTTGAAGGAGGCGGCCGGCGCGGGCTCAGGCTCGCGGGCCGGGTTCGGGCGTATCGCCGGGCCAGCGTGCGGCCAGCACGATGCAGACGGCCACGAGCGCGGCCGCGACGGCGAATGCGCGTGACGCGCCGGCCACGATCGCGGCGCCCTGGCCCGCGACCAGCGCGCCGAGCGCCGCGACGCCGACGGCTGCGCCCACCTGGCGCGCGGTATTGAGGATCGCCGACGCGGTGGCCGAGCGGCCGGCCTCGACGCTGCCGAGCAGCGTCGACGTCAGCGCGGGAATCGCGATGCCACCGCCGATCGCCATTGCCGCGAGCCCCGGCGCGAGCAGCGCATATGGGGTATGCGCGCCGAGCGTCCGCCACAGCCACACGTAGCCCGCGAGCGACACGACGAGCCCGACGATGACGGTCGCACGGAATCCGTGGCGCACGGCGAGGCGCGCGCTCGCGATGTTGGCGAGCATGATGATCGTGAGCGGCGCGAGTGCGAGCCCCGACTCGGTCGCGGTGAAGCCGCGCGCATTCTGGAAATAGAGGCTCAGCGAGAAAATCAGCCCGTAGAACGCGGCATTCGTGATCGCGCCGATCGCGAGCACGCCCGGCACGCGCGCAATCCGGAAGAACGCGAGCGGCACCATCGGCGCGGCCACACGGCGCTCGATCGCGACGAACAGCGCGCCGAGCACGACCGATGCGGCCAGCGCACCGGCCGCATACGGGTCGCCCGGCCCCTGCGCGCCGGCCCGGATGATCCCGCCCGTCAGCAGCGCGAGCACGAGCACCGCGACGATCTGGCCGGCCGGATCGAACAGCCGCGTGCGGGCGGCGGCCGAGTCCCGCACATGGCGCACCGTGAGCCACAACCCGGCCGCGCAGATCGGCAGGTTGATGAAGAAGATCGCACGCCAGCCGAGCGAATCGATCAGCAGCCCGCCGAGCGTCGGCCCGGCCGCGCTGATCGCGCCGCCGGTCGCGCTCCACCACGCGACGGCCTTTACGCGCGCGGCGGCATCGTTCGCGCACGCATGTGTGATGAGCGCGAGCGACGTCGGCAGGATCATCGCGGCGCCGACGCCCTGCGCGACCCGCGCGGCGATCAGCGCGGCCAGCGACGGCGCGAGCGCGCAGCCGAGCGATGCCAGCAGGAACAGCGCGAGGCCGTACGCGAACAGCCGGCGGCTGCCGAAGCGGTCGGCCAGCGTGCCGGACGTCAGCAGCAGCGCGGCGAACGACAGCGTGTACGCATCGACGATCCACTGCAGCCCATGGACGCTCGATCCGAATGAATGGCCGAGGCTCGGAATCGCGACGTTGACGACGGTCACGTCGAGCTGAACGATCGCGAAGCCGAGGCTCGCGGCCGCGACGGTCGGAAAGATCGCGCGCAGCGACGTGCGATGCGGCGGTGCGACGGCGGCCGGCGCGCCGCCGAGCGCCTGGGCGCGATCGCTCATTGCGGCCTCCGTGCCGCGTGGCGCGCAAGGCAGTAAGCGGGCAGGGTCACGTCGTGACCGGACGAACGGCGCAGCAGGCGGAATCGGGTCATCGGGCAGATTTCCGTAGGGCGGAGGAAGGGCGCCGGCTGCCGATCGACGGCCGGCCGCATCGTCGAATCCGACAGAAAACTAGCATCGACCTGCTAACGAATACAAATAATAACCAGCGATTTTTTAACCACCTTTCGTGTTAAGGCGTGGCGCGATCGACGCTGCCTGACGCCGCCGGGATTGCTGAACTTATATCGAAAATTTTTGTTTGCAATCGATTTAATATCATTTCGCAATGCAATGACGGTCTCCTAGTCTTGTCGAGCGCTGCGCCCCGAGGACGGCAACGCGCAGCGGCGGTGCCATGCCGCTCTTCGAACCCCGATCTTTATACGAGAGACCTATGACCTATCTCGCAGATGAACGCATCGTCTTGACGGCAGCGGAGTCCGGTCACATCCGGAAGACGCTCGGCGCACTGGCCTACGATCCGGCCGGCGGCGCGGGCTACATCAGCGCGGTGCGCAAGCTTGCCTACAACGCGTTTCCCGACCGGATCGTCGACGCGTTCGATCGCGCGAAGGCGCCGACCGCCGACGCGCACGGCTCGATCGAGATCGACAACCTGCCGATCGACGACGACGTGAAGGGCAGCCCGAGGTTCGAGGAGACCGGCCGCTCGTTCAAGGCCGGCGTGTTGAGCGAGAACGTGCTGGTCGCCCTGAGCACGCTGGCCGGCGAGCCGTATTCGATCGCGCACGAAGGCCGCGAGCTCGTGAACAACCTCACGCCGCACAAGACGACCGCGCGCGACTACACGGGCCTCGGCTCCGAGGTCGAGCTCGATTTCCATATCGAGAACGCCGCGCAGGCGCACATGCCGGAAGGCGACACGTCGCCGTTCGCGTTGCTGCTTCTCGGCGCGCGCAGCGAAGCCGGCGGCGGCCCGTACACGCGGCTCGCCGACGCGCGCCGCGCGCTGCAGCTGCTGTCGCCGGATGACATCGCGCAACTCTACGGCGAGCACTACATCATCCGCGTGCCGTACCGGTGGCGCGGCGCGGCGCCGACGCCGCGCGACAACACCGACCTGAGCGCGGTGCTGTCCGGGCCGCTCGACGCGCCGCGCGTGACGGTCGCGTTCTATCCGGACATGGTGCTGGCGGTCAATGCGCGCGCGCAGGAGGCGCTGGCCAACCTGTATCGCGCGGTGCGCGAAGTGTCGTTCGGCGTGCAGGTACAGCCCGGCAAGCTGGTGCTGATCAACAACCATTTCACGCTGCATTCGCGCGATCGTTTCGATCCGCAATACGACGAGAACGACCGGGCATTCCGCTGGGTGCAGCGCGTGTTCGTCGCGCGCAGCCTGTGGAACTTCCGCGCGTTCACGCCATTGCAGGCGCGGGTCTTCGATCCGAAGGCGCTGTATGCGGGCGACGCGCATGCAACGCGCCCGTCGCCGGTCGCGCAACCGGCGCCGCAACGCGCGGCCGCCGCAGAACTCGAGGCGGCGCCCGCGTGAGCGGGCCTGGAACGCCGGCAGGAGAAGGGCGGCGAACGGGCGGTGAGCATCGTTCGGCGCCGCCCGCGTTCGGCACACGCTTCGAAAAACATCAAGGAATCCGGAAGACATGAGAAGAACAGCATTTCCCGCAGCACGCATCGCTCGCACGCTGGCCGCCGTCCTGATCGGCGGCAGCGTCGCCGCGCAGGCCGCGACGTTCGACCTGAGCCCCGAGCAGCCGGGCCGGCAGCGCGGCACCGTGAACCCGGCGGTCGAGCAGGCATTGCCGGCCGGCTACCGGTTTGCCGAAGCGGGCACGTTGACGATCGGCATCGCGCCGAACCTGCCGCCGCTCAGCACCTATGCGACCGATGCGCGAACGGTCGTCGGCTTCGATCCCGATCTCGCCCAGCTCGTCGCCGACAGCATCGGCCGCAAGCTGAAGATCGTGCCGCTCTCGTGGGCCGACTGGCCGCTTGCGCTGCAGTCCGGCAAGGTCGATGCGGTGATCTCGAACGTGACGGTGACCGAACAGCGCAAGGAGAAATTCGACTTCTCGACCTACCGGAAGGATCAGCTCGGCTTCTACGTGAAGAACGGCAGCCGGATCGCGTCGATTCGCGAGCCGAAGGACGTTGCCGGGTTGCGCGTCGTGACCGATTCGGGCACGAACCAGGAGAAGATCCTGCTCGAATGGAACCGGCAGAACGTCGCGCGCGGCCTCGCGCCGGTCGAGATCCAGTACTACGCGGATGCGGCGGAGCGCTGGGTCGCGCTGCAGTCGGGGCGCGTCGACACGATCTTCAGCGTGAACTCGATGCTCGCGTACCAGGCGTCGCTGCGCGGCGACGCGAAGCTGATCGGCACCGTGAGCGGCGGCTGGCCGCGCACCGCGGACATCGCGATCACGACGCGCAAGGGTAGCGGCCTCGCCGATCCGCTGACGGTCGCGATCAATGCGCTGATCGCGAACGGCAGCTACCGGAAGGTGCTCGGCCGCTGGAGTCTCGACGCCGAAGCGATCGACCGGTCGCAGACCAATCCGCCGGGGCTGCCGCGCACCTGAACCGCCCGGGCGCCGATCGCCGCGATGCTCAGGTGACCGGCCACTGCAGGATCACGATCCCGTCGTTGTAGTCGGCATCGGCGCCGTCCTCGGCGCCGAGCCAGCCGAGCCAGACGGTGTCGCCCGCGGACAGCGGCGCGAGACGCGCATCGGTCGCGGATTTCCTGCCGTTGGCGGACGCGTCGATCCGGATCTTCCCGCTCTTCGAGTTCAGCGTGAACAGCCTGACGCCGTCGTCGCTGTTGCCGGTAAACGACGCGGCCGGTTCCGGCGCATCGTCGATGAAGAGCCGGAGGTCCTGCCGGTCGGCGGCATTCGCGTAGAAGATCGCCTTGAACGCGGTATTCGGCGGCAGCGTGAAGTTGCCGTTGCGATCCGACGACGGCTTGAAATCCTGCTGTTTCTCGGCCGGCTGGCCGGCGCCGATCTCGATCGACGTTTCCCAGCGGAAATAACCCGACACGGTGCCGTCGCGGTCGAACACGGCGAAATCGGCCGTGCACGTGGTGGCGCCCGCGGCCAGCACGTCGCTGCGCCAGTAGTGGTCCTTCATCGGATGGCACGGCGGATGCAGCAGGTCGTCGGCATCGGGTACCGGCGCGGCCGCGTCGCGTATTTCCGCTTCGAACGGCGCGACGATGCCCGCATCCTTCAACGCGAACCGGACGAACAGCACGCTCGCCTCGGCGCGCAGTGCCAGCGCGGTCTCGCGCAGGCGCAACTGGTCGCCCGGCGACAGCCCGGCAAAGAGCCGGCTGTCGTTGTGGCCGAGCTGCGCGGCGTCGCCGGGGCTCACCACGTACAGGTGCCGGCCGTCGATCACGGTCGGCGCGTCGGGGTCCCGGCTCGCCTCCGGGTAGGCCGACAGCAGCGTGACGGCGTCGACGATCACGAGCACATCGGAACGAAGACCAGGCATGAGCGCTTCCTCCGCAACAAGGGGTTGATGCGGGCAGCCGCCGCGCGGCCGCCCGCCTGCCGCGATCAGTTATGGATCGAGATGAACGGATCCCACGAGAAGCAGCCCTGGCTCTGGCAGTTGCGATCGATGATCTGGAACTGGAAGTGGTAAGTCACGCGGCCGACCTTCAGGCATTCCGACGACCAGTAGTAGTTCGCGACCTTCTGGCAGGTCGGCACCTCGGGCTTGCTGGTGTTCGGCACCGGGATCGACGCTTCCGCGACGCGCGGCGTCGGCGTCGAGATCAGTTCGTTGCCGACGTTGCCGATGAACTTGTAGAACACCACCTGGTTCTCGAAGCCCAGCGACAGGCTCGTTTCACGCCAGCGGATCAGGTCGCCGACCTGCGCCTTCAGGTCGAGTTCGCCGCCCGCCTGCCCGGACACCACGTTGTCCTGGTTGGTGACCATGTACACGTGCTTCCAGTCGATCAGCGTCGGGCTATTCGGATTCTTGCTGGGATTCGGATATTTCTTGAGGATGGTTTCGGTATCGAAAGAGACGAGCACATCGGTAACGCGTGACATAGAAGCTCCCGTTTGAATGAATGGGAATTATTGTTGCGCGAATTACGTCGCGCAGTCGCCATTGCCTTGTCATGCAAGGCTCGTCGCCGTTCGATGCCCGTGCTGGCGAGATGGCGAAGGCAGGTTATCCCGTTCGGTTGTTTATGGAAGCTGTAAAAGTAAACAGGGTATTTAATTTGTTTTGGTCGGTAATTTTAAAACCGGAATCAATCGGATTCATGCGTGACATAAATATGCCGACATTGAATCTGTTAATTGAATGACCGATTATTTTCGGGGGCGGCGGGGAGGGGCGTTCAACGATAGGTCCAGAGCCGGTGCAGCAGGAACGTCGTCGGCGGAATCAGCAACGCGATCGCGACGATGCTCATTGCGCGGGACACGTCGAGCGCTTCGGCCGCGCGCGCGAGCAGCAGGGTTTCGACGAAGCCGGCGAGCGTGACGGCGAGAAAGCGCACCGCGTTGCGCGTGCGCACCGCCGACGAAAAGCTCCACAGCGTGTTCGCGAGATACGAGAACGCCGTCGCGCAGAGGAACGCGATCGTGTTCGCCGTCACCAGCGTCGCGTCGAACCGCGCGAACAGCGTCGCCGCGACCAGCGTGTGGATCGCGGTCGAGCAGAGGCCGGACACGCCGAAGCGCACGAGGCGCGTGCGCTCGGCATCGAGCAGGCCGATCATGGCCGTCGCCGCGCGTCAGCGTTCGCCGATCCGCGCACGGGTCGGCTGCACGCGCCGGCGAGCGCTCTGGCGGCGCGCATCGCGCGCGACCCGCAGCTCGACCACCTTGCCGTGCGTCTGGTAGCGGCGGCGGATCAGGTAGACGGGCCGTTGCTTCGACTCGTCGTAGATCCGCCCGATGTATTCGCCGACGACACCGATCCCGATGAGCTCGATGCCGCCGATGAACAGCGTGACCGAGATCAGCGACGCGTAGCCGAGTACCGGATTGCCGAACAGCAGCGTGCGGAGGATGATGAACGCGCCGTACAGGAACGCGAGCGCGGCGATGCCGACGCCGATGTAGGTCCAGCTGCGCAGCGGCACGGTGCTGAAACTGGTGATGCCTTCCAGCGCGAAATTCCACAGCTTCCAGCCGGAAAATTTCGAGTGCCCGGCACTACGCGCGTCACGCTGGTATTCGACGATGACCGTCCGGTAGCCGACCCATGCGAACAGTCCCTTCATGAACCGATGCCGCTCAGGCAGGCTGCGCAGCGCGTTCACGACCTTGCGGTCCATCAGCCGGAAATCGCCGACGTTCTCCGGCAGTTTCACGTCCGACAGCAGGTTGTGCACGCGATAGTAGATCGCGGCCGCGGTGCGCTTCGCGAACGAATCGCACGCGCGGTTGCTGCGCTTCGCGGCGACGACTTCCGCACCGTCGCGCCAGTGTTCGATCATCACGGGAATCAGGCTCGGCGGGTCCTGCAGGTCGGCGTCGAGCGGGATCACCGCGTCGCCGAGGGCTTCGTCGAGACCGGCCGTGAGCGCCGCTTCCTTGCCGAAGTTGCGGGTCAGGTCGATCACCCGCACGCGCCGTTCGCCGGTGCCGATCCGGATCAGCCGCTCGAGCGTATCGTCGCGGCTGCCGTCGTTCACGCAGACGATCTCGAACCGGATGCCGTCGATGGACGTCATCAACGGCATCACGACGTCGAAGAAGCGCTCGACGGCCTCGCCTTCGTTATAGAACGGCACGACCAGCGATACGAGCGGTATATAGAGTGGTTCCCGCATGATGATTTCCCCTGTGATGTCGCTTCACCGATGCGCGCCGATGGTCGGTCGGCCGGTGCGGCGCAATCCGTACGCCGGGCGGTGGTGCGTTCTGGCCGAATGGGTGAACGCTGTGTCGGTCGAGTGATCGCGCGCGTCCGGCATCGACGGCACGTCGCGCCGGTCCCGGGCGATCCGGCTGACGAGCAGCCCGAGCGATGCCAGCGTGACGAGCGGCATGAACTGGAACGACAGATGCGGCACGACCGCGAGGCCCGCGAGCGGCGTCAGCCACAGCAGCGTCAGCCATTCCCGGTCGAAGCGCCGCCAGCCGTGCGTCCACGCATAACGCGCGTACCACGCGATCACGAGGCCGTACCAGGTCAGGTCGTAGTCGTACAGATAGGGGCTGACGAGCAGGCACGCGCACGCGAGCGTCGCGGCGCGCAGCGCGTACGCGCAGTCGCCGCGCCACGCATAGACGACGGCGATCGCGGCGACCGCGGCCGACAGCAGTTGAAGGGCGTTGGCGACGGAAGCGGGCAGGCCTGCCATCGCGGCCAGCGCGAACAGGGTCGGCATCCGCGCGAGCTTCGCATGGCCGGTGCTGATGACCTGGTAGACGTCGTGCATCCCGTGTGCGAACGCGATCCACGAGTCGGTGCCGAACGCGAGCGTGGCGAGCGCGACGCAGGCGGCGATCGTCGCCGCCCACGCGGCCAGCGTACGCCACTGGCCGGCGCACAGCAGCGCGAGCGGGAACAGGATGGCGATCTGCGGCTTCATCATCAGCATGCCGAAACAGATCCCGGCCCAGACGGGCCGGCGCTTCAGCAGCAACAGGCCGAGGCCGCCGAGCGTCGCGGTAAACAGGCTCGTTTGCCCGATGACGACGGTGATGAATGCGGCGGGGAAGGCCAGCGCGCACAGCCACGCGGTGCCGCGCTGCACGGTCGCCTGCATGACGACGGCGAACAGCACATACGTGACGCCAAGCCAGAGCACGACGGCCGGCGTGTACGGAAGCCAGCCGAGCGGCAGGACCAGCAACAGCATGCTGGGCGGATAGAGCCACAGGAGCATGCCGTCCTCGAGATTCATTCCCGGGACGGCGAGTTGCTGGATCGTGAACAACGCGCTGAAATGCCAGACGTCGGCGGCACGACCGTGCGCGGCGAGCCATGCGGCGCTCCAGATCGCGGAGAAATCCTCCGACAGCGGCACCAGCGCGGCGTCATGCTGCAAGTACATTCGGGCGATGTAGATGCCGATGAACAGCAGTTCGGCCAGCAACGCGGCGCCGGCATAAACGCGCACGCGATCTCGATTGAGCCAGTGAGGATAACGGCGCGGGCCGGCGATCGGGAGTTCCGGGTGCGCATCCGTCTCGGGACGGGCGTGGAAAACGGAATGGGGCGTTTTCATCGCGAGCTCCGGGGCGAGTACTGCGCGGTGCGGCGAACGACGACGAACAGCACGGCAAGCAGCACGATCGGGCCGATCTGCGGCAGCTTCATCAGGCGGTTCAGCATTTCGAAGATCGGCAGCAGCCAGGCGAGCACGATCACGGCCTGGTCACCGGGCAGCCAGCCTTCATCGAAGCCGTGGGCGATCAGGCAGAAGATCGCGATACCGAGCCAGGTCAGCTCGTAGTGCCACAGATACGGTGTAGTCAGCAAGGTGGCGACGGCCAGTACCGCGCCGCGCAGGCGCATGTCGGGCGTGCGCCGCCAGACATCGACGGTTGCCGCGATCGCGAGCAACGCGATCGCGGCCTGCGCGGCCAGGGCAGCCGGCACCGGGAAACCCGAGAGCCGCAGCGCGGCGAACGGCGTCGGCGAAGCGAGCCAGTAGGACGGCAGCATGAAGTGCTGGCCGCGCACCGTCGCCACGGCGTCGCCCAGCCCATGCAGTGCGCCCGTACCGGTCAGCGCGATCCCGGCCGCCGCGAACAGCGTGGCGCTGATTGCCGCCGCCGCGAACGTGCGCCACGCGCGCGCCGCGATCAACGCGAACGGGAACACCACGGCCAGCTGCGGCTTGATCGCGAGCAGCCCGATCAGCACGCCGGCCGCGACCGGGCGCTTGCCGAGCAGATGCAGCGCGAGTGCGGCGAGGCCGGCGGTCAGGATGCTGTTCTGGCCGAACAGCGCGGACATGCACACCGCCGAATACGCGACCACGACGATCGCCGCGGCGTGCGGCACCGGAAGATGCGCGCGCAATCCCGACAACCGCGAGACGGCGAGCGCGTAGCATAAAAGACTGCCCGCGAAAAAGAGGAAATATGCGGGCAGGAAAGGCACAAGGGCAACCGGAGCGATGAACAGCAACATCGTCGGCGGATAGAGCCAGGGAAGCGACCGGTGCTGCAAATACGTGTCGAATTGTGCGAGCTCGGCCTGCAGGAACAAGGAAGGGTCGTAGGCCGAAGCGGCATGGCCTTGCAACACCAGGTGCGATGCGGTCCAGAAGACGGAGAAGTCGACGCCCGGGCGCACGGCGGCGTTCGACGTGAAGCCGTTCGTCACGAAGCCCCAGACAATCAGCAACGCGGCGAAGAGCATCAGCATGATGCAGCTGTACGGAACGATCCGGTCGGCTGTGAGCCATTGAGCACAGCGTATAGCGCGAACGCGCGACCCACGATTGGCTGTGTACATGATTCCCCGTATGTGTGTAGAGGCTGCATGGTTTGTCGCAGCCGTTTCATGTTCTGTCGTGCCTGCGGATCGAATCGCATTGAAATCGCGTCGTCCGGTGAATTCATTGTTGAAGAAAAAATCGCGTGATGCAAATCGCCCGCTGAAAGCCGGAATCCGGATTGACCGGTGACGCACGTGAAAACGGTGTTTTCAGGTATGAGAAATCGACGTTTCCGGATTTCATGTTTCTGCTTTGAAACATTCGGCCAATTTGACCGGCTCGGCATCCGGCCGGCCACATGAGGCACAGGTCGTATCGCGTGTGCGGGAAAGTCCCGAGAAAATTTTTTGGGTCCTTGGCGGAGCGCGGCGGCAGGCATTCAGGCTTGCAACGCTTGCGCGGAAACCTATATCAATTTTGAAACATTTCACGCGCCGGGCCCCCGGCCGGGGAACCCGGGCATCGCCGGAACCCTTGATGCATCTCGATTCCGCTCGAGGTGGCCTGCTCTTTGCGTAAGCGTTGGCACGGCAGTCGACGAGGTGACGACCGGGCGGTTCCGGCAAAAGACAGACGGAACCCGCATCGGAATCACCGGCGGAAAGAAGGGCCGGAGCGCGTCGGGGAACACGCAGCTCCAGGTCGATCAACCGCGCAAGCCTTCGTCGAGTGACCAATGAGCCCCGGTATCGTCAGGGCAATAAAAAGTCGGCATGGCCGAATATGGGGAATAAAAATGAAAGACCACAGCACATCACGGTTCGAGAACCGGATTAAAAACATATTGCAGCTTATCCGGGAGATTGTTTCCCGTTCATCTGGATTCCATGCGTCGAACGGCCGTCGTGCCGTTCCGGTCGACCGGATTGCCCGGCTTGTCCGGCTTGTCCGACCTGTCGCACCGTACACGCCTCTCTCGCATTCTGCCTCACTGATACCCGTTCGCGCGGACAGGGATGTGCATCCCCGTTCCCGCAGCTGAGCGTCGCGTTCCGATTTTTCGCGTAGTGCCGGTGGTGCCCGTCCCGACGTCGCACAAGACGAAGGGTATTCAATAGCAGTCCGAAAGGAGAGTACCTATGACAAGAGTCATCGAAAAGATCGCCTGGTTCGTCGAGGATCGGGAAGGCGTGACGGCCATCGAGTACGGCCTGATCGCCGCGCTGATCGCACTCGGCATCGTCGTCGCGTTGACGACGATCGGTACGGACCTGTCGACCGTGTTCAGCACGATCGCCTCGAGTCTGGACTCGGCGGTAACAGCACTCTGATGGACGGTACGACGAACGGAACATTCGAATCGCTCGTCGACACCACACGGCAGCAACACCCTGCCTCGACGTATCGATGCACGGTCAACCGACCAGCCGGCACGCGAGGATTTTGAAAGTCACCACGCAAGGAGATCATCATGACCAAGTTCATTCAACAAGCCGCCCGTTTCGTTCGCGACGAAGACGGCGTGACCGCCATCGAATACGGCCTGATCGCAGCACTGATCGCGGTCGGCATCATCGTGGCCGTCACGGCGGTCGGCACGCAGCTGAAGACCGTGTTCACCACGATCGCTGCCGACCTGACCGCGGCCGTGTGAGGCCGTTGAAAAGCAGAGCGTGCGGACGGCTCGGCCGGTGCAGCGATCGAGCCGCTCCCACGCATCGGATGACCGGGAACCGGAGACCATCATGCAAACCAGGGTGCGTGTCGCAGGCCCCAGGATCGGCGCGGAGCAGCGCGCGACGTCGATCGGGTATGCATCCGTCGCGGCGACGTTCGCCGTCGCGGTGCTGGGCAGCGTCGTCACGCCGAAAGGCTCGCTTGCCAATACGTACGCGGTGATCGCAACGGCCGTCACGGCCGCCGTGGCCACTGCGTTGGCAATGGTTTCCTGATCCTTCGATTCGCTCAGCGAGGTTCGCCATGTTGCTCGTTGCGCCGTCTTACCCGATTCCGTTGTGCGTGACGCTGCTCGCGGTATCCGCGGCCGGCACGGACATCGTGGCCCGCCGCATCCCGAACGGCCTCGTCGCGCTCGGACTGGCGGGCGCGCTGGTCGCCCAGTGCGTGCTGCACGGCGTCCTGGCAGGCGCACTCGCCTGGCTTGCCGGCGCGGCGACCGGCTTCGCGCTGCTGCTGCCGTTCTACCTGCTGCGCGGGATGGCGGCCGGCGACGTGAAGCTGATGGTCGCGATCGGCGCATGGGTCGGCGCGGAAATGACCTGTTACATCGTGCTGGCCACGTTCCTGGCCGGCGGGATCGGTTCGCTCGCGGTCGTGCTGTTGCGCGGCCGGATGCGCCAGATGTGGACGAACGTCCGCGCGCTGATCGCGCGGCATTCGCGAGGAACGCGCGGGGAGGCCGCCGACGGCCCCGCGGAAATCGTATCGGTCGGCTCGCTGCCGTATGGCGTAGCGATCGCGGCCGGCACGCTGGCCATGCTGTTCGCGTCGCACACCTAGCGCGATGCACCCGCAACGAGGATCGAACGACCATGAACACGAACCATACCGAACCGAGACGCGACGCGCAGGTGGCCCATCTGCCCGATCCGTTGCCGTCGCGGGAGGCCCGCACGAAGCTGGGCGCGCAATTGCCGGCGGCGCCGCGCTCGCTCGACGAAACGGGACTGAGCAAGACGTTCGTTGCCGGCCTCGTGCTGAAGTCGACGCTGATGCTCGGCCGCCCGTCGTACGGCGACCTGGTCGAGCGGCACTGCCTGCCGCTCGCCGTGCTCGACGACGTCTTTGCATTCCTGGTGCGCGAGCACCTCGTCGAACTCACCCATCGCGGCGCGACCGATCTCGACGTGACGTTCCGCCTGACCGACGCGGGCCGCGTGCTGGCGCTCGAGGAACGGGCGCGCAGCGGCTACAGCGGGCCCGCGCCGGTGACGCTCGACGCGTATCTCGAATGCGTGGCGGCTCATTCGGTGCGCAAGCTGCACATCGGCCAGAGCGACGTGTGGGCCGCCTTCGAAGACATCGTGATCGACACGTCGGTGCTCGACGCGGCGGCCGCGGCGCTCAATGCGGGCCGCCCGCTGCTGATCCACGGCCCGGCCGGCAGCGGCAAGACCTTTCTCGCCGAGCGGCTCGGCTCGCTGATGCGCGGTTACGTGCCGGTGCCGCACGCGATCTGCGCGGCCGGCGAGGTGATCCAGGTCTACGACCCGCTCGTGCATGTCGACGCGGCGTCGCAGCCCGGCGGCCAGTCGGTCGATCGCCGCTGGCGCCTGTGCGAGCGGCCGGTCGTGATGTCCGGCGGCGAACTGACGCTCGACGAGCTCGACCTGCGCCGCGACGAAGCCGCGGGCTTCTACCAGGCACCGCCGCACATGAAGGCGAACATGGGCATGTACGTCGTCGACGATCTCGGCCGCCAGCGCGTCGAGCCGCGCGACCTGCTCAACCGCTGGCTACGCCCGCTCGATCGTGGCGTCGATTTCATGACGCTCGAATCCGGCAACCGCTTCGTGATGCCGTTCGACGTCTGGCCCGTGTTCTCGAGCAACCTGGCGCCCGAACAGTTCTGCGACGACGCATTCATGCGTCGCCTCGGCTCGAAGATCCACGTCGGCGCGCTGTCGATCGACAACTACCGCGCGGTGTTCGACGCGGCGTGCGCATCGCTGGGCCTCGTCGCGGCGAGCGATGCCTTCGACTACCTGCTGCACCACCTGCATCTGCCGACCGGCAAGGCGTTTCTCGCGTGCTTCCCGGCAGACCTGCTGCGACTCGTCGCCGCCGGCGCGCGCTATCGCGGCGATCCGGCCGAGGTGACGCACGACGCACTGTACGACGCGTGGGCGAGCTATTTCGGCGCGGGACCTGAACGGGAAGGCGTCCATCCGCCGCCCGTCGAGCGCGGCGGACGCACCTTCATCACCGGTTGAGCCGTTTCTTTCACGATTCGTCGAGGAGCATTGCCATGAAAAACAGTCGAGCGATCCTGATGCTGGTCGTCGCGATGGTCGCGGGTCTTGCCGCGGTCGTGTTCGCGTCCCGCTGGCTGATGCAGACATCCACGAGTTCGGTCACGTCGGTTGCGGTGGCGGCCACCGACCTGAACCTGGGCGAACCGCTCGGGCCGAACCAGATCCGCATGGTGAACTGGCCGTCGGGCAGCGTGCCGGCCGGCGCGTTCACCGATACCAAGGCGCTCGAAGGGCGCGTGGTACGCACCAGCCTGTCGCGCGACGAGCCGGTGATCGAATCGAAGCTCGCGCCGGTCGGCACGAAGGGCGGGCTGTCCGCGGTGATCTCGGACGGCAGCCGCGCGATCACGGTGCGCGTGAACGACGTGGTCGGCGTCGCGGGCTTCGCGCTGCCGGGCAACTACGTCGACGTGATCGTCAACACGCAGGAACAGCAGGGCAAGACCGACGGGCAGAGCATCTCGAAGATCGTGCTCGAGCACATCCTCGTGCTCGCCGTCGCGCAGCAGGTGAGCCGCGACGACACGGCGCCGAAGGTCGTCAACGCGGTGACGCTGGAAGTCACGCCCGACCAGGCCGAACGGCTCGACCTCGCGCGCAGCGTCGGCACGCTGTCGCTCGTGCTGCGCAACCAGATCGACCAGAAGACGCTGAACACCGACGGGGCGACCAAGATGACGCTGCTCGGCAAGGAGCCCGCACCCGAAGCACCCGCGGCGCCCGCTCGCGTCCGGACGGTACGCGTGCACGTCGCATCGCATGCGGCGCCGGAAGCGCGGCGCGACTGCGTCGGCGTGCTCACGGGTGTAAGGGGCAGCGTCGAGTGTTTCTGAAGCAGATCAACACAGTCACATAAACGGCCGCCGGCAACGCGGCGGCCCTGGAAGTCGATAACCGGCACGGAGCCGGTCTCTCGGGGGATCAGACGAAATGAAGATCAAACCGCAATGCACGGATACCGGCCCGCTGCGCACACGCGTCGCACGGGGCACGATGATGGCCGCGATCCTTTGTTCGGGATGGCTCACGGTTTATGGCGCACTCGCGCAGGAAGGCGTCGAGTCGGCGGCGCTGACGAAGGGCGGCGCCAGCGCGCCGGCCGCGGTCGGCAAGGGGCCGATGCAGATGACGATCAGCATGGCGCCAATGGCGGCCGCCGCGCCCGCCGCGTCGGCAGGGCCGCTGCGCGGGCCGAACTGCGTCGGCGCCGTGCGCGAATCGACCAGCGTCAGCGTGCCGCTCGGCAAGTCGCTGCTGGTGCCGATGCCGGAGCCGGTCCGTAACCGGACGATCGGCAATCCGGCCGTCGCGCAGGCCACGATGGTGTCGCCGCAGACGCTGTACATCCTCGGGCTCGCGGTCGGCACGACGAACATGATCGTGCAGGGCAAGAGCGGTGCGTGCCGCGTGATCGATGTGGCAGTCGGCGCGGATGCCGGCGGCCTGCAGGCGTCGTTGCAGCAGCTGATGCCGACCGAGCGCGACATCCGCGTGACGACCGCGGCCGGCACGATCGTGCTGTCGGGCACCGTGTCGAGCTCGCAGGCCGCACAGCAGGCCGTGCAGATCGCGCGCGCCTACGGCGACAGCGCCGGCGACCCGGCCGCGGGCGGCAAGCAAAGCGGCGGCGGCGTGCTGAACATGCTGGCCGTCACGTCGCCGCAGCAGGTGATGCTCGAGGTGAAGGTGGCCGAGGTGTCGAAGACGCTGATGAACCAGATGGGCAGCGCGCTCAACATCCAGGGCGGGTTCGGTTCGTGGAGCGGGGCGCTGGTCACCAACCTGCTCGCGGGCGTCGCGAGCGGCGTCGCGTTCAGCAAGGCGAACAACAAGCCGTTCAACCTCGCGGCCGACGCGCAGAACACCGACAACCTGGTCAAGATCCTCGCGGAGCCGAATCTCGTGACGATCAGCGGCCAGGAAGCGACGTTCCTCGCCGGCGGCAAGATCTTCATCCCGATCCCGCAGAGCAGCGGCAACGGCACGTCGTCGATCACGCTGCAGGAAGAGGAATTCGGCGTCGCGCTGAAGTTCACGCCGACCGTGCTCGCCAACGGCCGGATCAGCCTGAAGGTGGCGCCGGAAGTGTCGGAGCTGTCGCAGACGGGTGTCACGCTGAGCGCGACCAACATCGGCGGCACGTCGATCCTGCCGCTGATCACGACGCGGCGCGCATCGACGACGGTGCAGATGAGCGACGGCGAATCGTTCGCGATCGGCGGGCTGATCAAGGACAACGTGACGGGCGCGCTGAAGGCGCTCCCGGGCGTGGGTGAGGTGCCGGTGCTCGGCGCGCTGTTCCGCAGCACGTCGTTCCAGCAGGATCGCACCGAGCTGATCTTCCTGATCACGCCGCACCTGGTGAAGCCGCTGCAGACCGCCGACGTGCCGCTGCCGACCGACAGCTTCTCGAAGCCGAACGAAGTCGACGTGTACGCGACGGGCAACATGGAAGGCCGCGGTGGTGTCCGCAAGCCCGGCGCACAGCCGGCGAACGGCGCGGCAGCTGCGCCGCAGGCACCGGCCCAGGCACCCGCACCGGCGCCGCAACCGGAAGCCCCGGCCGCCGCGGCCGCCGCGCTGCCCGCACCGCGTGTGCCGCAAGGCGCGGACGCGCAGCCGCCGGTACCGGCCGAGCCGCAGAAGACGCCCGCGCCGGTGGCGGCTGCCGTGCCACGGCCCGACGCAGCCAACGCAGCCCGTGTCGCGCGCATCGAAGCCACCGCCGCGCGTCTTGCCGCGGCCGGCCCGGCCACACCGGCCCAGCCGACGCACCGGCTCCCGGTGGCCGCCCATGCGCAGGTCGCCCGCTCGGAATCCGAGTCCACCGATCGTTGATGCCATCCAAGGGGACACTCATGAAATCCGCCTACTTCGTATTCGTGCGCCGCGCGGCGCTCGCCGCACCGCTCGCCTTCGCGCTTGCCGGCTGCATGTCGTCGACCCCGGTGTGGGACACCCGCTTCGGCGAATCGGTCCGCGCCGTGACGCAGGCCCAGATCATCGATCCACATGCCGCAGAACACGCGGCCGCGACGACGGTGGTCGACGGCGGCGCGGCAGCGTCGGCGCTCGACAACTACGAAAAGTCGTTCAAGCAGGTCGATCCGCCCGCCAATGCATTCGTGATCGGCATCGGGAAGGCCACCCAGTAACGACGGCACGCTCAGGGAGAAAAGCCATGAACAGCGCAGCCCGCTATCCGAAAGTCATGCGTCGCAGCCTGCATCGCCAGCGCGGTGCCGTCGCGATCATCGTCGGTCTCGCACTGGCGGTGATGATCGGGTTCGTCGGTCTCGCGCTGGATCTCGGCAAGCTGTACGTCACGCGCAGCGAACTGCAGAACAGCGCCGATGCATGCGCGCTGTCGGCTGCGCGTGACCTGACCGGGGCCATCAGCCTGACCGTGGCCGAGGCCGACGGCATCGCCGCCGGCCACCTGAATTTCGCGTTCTTCCAGAACCAGTCGGTGAAGATGCTGACCGACACGAACGTGACGTTCAGCGATTCGCTGACCAATGCGTTCCTGACGAAGAACTCGGTCACGACGCCGGCGAACGTGAAGTACGTGCAGTGCACCGCGTCGCTGAGCAACATCTCGCACTGGTTCATGGAAGTGCTGAACGTGCTGCCGGGCACCAAGATCGCGAACGCGGCGACCGTGTCGGCCAGCGCGATCGCGACGGTGGGCGGCGGCCAGACGGCATGCGCGATCCCGGTGTTCGTATGCCGGGCCACGGGCGCGCCGTCCTACAACGTCGGCGACTGGATCACGTCGCCGTCCGGTTCGTCTTACGGGCCCGGCAACTTCGGCTGGGCGGCACTCGACGGCTCGACGAACGAGCCGACCATCGCGAGCGAGCTGTCGGGCAATACCTGCAATATCACGAGCCCGCCCGACCTCGGCACCACCGGCCTGAAGTCGGCGTCGTTCCGCGCCTGGAATACGCGCTTCGGCATCTATACGAACGGCGCGAACGGCTCGAGCGGCCAACCCGACTTCACCGGCTACGCATATGTCGGCCCGAACTACGGGCCGCCCGGAACGGCGGGCATCAAGGGTGATGCGTACACGCAGTTCGTGACCGACCGCTCGAACTTCAAGCCTTACCAGGGCGACGGCGCGCCGCCGTCGGGCAGCGGGATCTCCACCAACGGCACCGTCACGGCGAGCAACTACCAGACCTATGGCGGCGACCGCCGTGTCGCGCTCGCGCCGGAAGGCGACTGCTCGTCGCTGAAGGGGAACAGCGGCAAGGTGCACGTGACGCAATGGGATTGCGTGCTGATGCTCGATCCGCTGCCGTTCAGCTCGGGCAGTGGCCCCGTCATAGCGCACCTCGAATACCTCGGCTCGTCGGTCTCCGGCAACAATCCGTGCGCGACGCACGGCTTGCCCGGCGACGGCAGCGCGTCCGGGGTCCAGGTGCCGATGCTCGTTCAATAGGGAGAGACGATCATGAAAAGGCCCCCGTTTCGCCGTTCGCGCACCCGTGGCGTGGCCGCCGTCGAGTTTGCGATCGTGCTGATTCCGATGATCCTGCTCGCGACCGGCGTGGCCGAGTTCGGCCGCGCGATCTACCAGTACGAGACGCTGACCAAGGCGACCCGCGACGCGGCGCGCTACCTGTCGATCTGGCTGCCGACCGACAGCGCGTATCCGGTGTCGGCGGCGCAGTGCCTCGTCGTCTACGGCAGCACGACGTGCGGCTCGGCCGGCACTGAACTGGTGCCGGGCCTCACGACGTCGATGGTGACCATCTGCGACGCGCAGCATACGACCGGTTGCAGCGACGCGTCCGACCCGGCGCAATTCTCGAACCTGCCGACCTACGACTCGAACAACAATGCGGCGAGCGGCACGGCGACAGGTGCGATCAACGTCGTCGAGGTGAAGATCAAGGGCTACACGTACCAGCCGATCCCCGCGTATCCGGGGCTGACGTCGATCCCGTTCGGCAACATCGTCACCGTGATGAGGCAAGTGTCATGAGCGCGCGCCCAGTCCCCCTGTCACGCCGGCGCGGCCAACGCGGCTCGACGATCGTCGAGTTCGGGCTCATCGCGTCGGTCCTGGTCATGCTGCTGATCGGCATCTTCGAATTCGGTCGTGTGCTGTTCTACTGGAGTACCGCGAGCGAGGCCGTGCGCCTCGGTGCGCGCACGGCGGTGGTCTGCGACGTCAATGCCGCCGGTGTCGCGAAACGCGTGACGGCGCTGCTGCCGCTGCTGTCGAACGCGAACGTGTCGGTGAACTACTCGCCGGCGAGCTGTACCGTGAACACCTGCGCGTTCGTGACGGTGAGCGTCACGAACGTCACGGTCAAGACGATGATCCCGTTCATGAACGTGTCGGTGAAGATGCCGCCGTTCACGACGACGCTGCCGCGCGAAAGCCTGACTTCCGCGACCGGCGGTGCAAACTGCAATTGATCGAACAGGCGAGGCACACGACATGATCAACATCCTCGTAGCTTCCGACGATACCGCGCGGCTCACGCAGATCGCGCGCCTCGTGACCGACTGCGGACGCTATCGCGCCACACGCGCGACCGGCCGCCCGTCGCAGATCGAGCATCGCACCGACGGGCTCGACGCGTTCGACATCCTGCTGGTCGATGGCACGTCGCTCGACGCGCCCGAGCTGGCGGCCATCGAGCGGATCTGCCGGGTTCACACCGGGCTGACCTGCATCCTCGTGACGGCGGATGCGTCGCCGCACGTGCTGCTCGACGCGATGCGCGCGGGCGCGCGCGACGTGCTGCAGTGGCCGCTCGACCTGCAGGCGCTCGGCAATGCGCTCGCACGCGCGGCCGCGCAAAGCACGCGGCGCGACACCGACGATACGCGGATCGTGTCGTTCATGTCGTGCAAGGGCGGGGCCGGCACGAGCTTCGCGGCCAGCAACATCGCTTTCGAGATCGCGGAAGGCTTCAAGCGCCGCGTGCTGCTGATCGACCTGAACCAGCAGTTCGCCGACGCGGCGTTCCTCGTCAGCGACGAAACCCCGCCGTCGACGCTGCCGCAGCTGTGTGCGCAGATCGAGCGGCTCGACAGCGCGTTCCTCGATGCGAGCGTCGCGCGCGTGACGGAGAACTTCCACGTGCTCGCCGGCGCCGGCGACCCGGTCAAGGCCGCCGAGATGCGCGAGGACGCGCTCGAATGGATCCTCGGCGTCGCCGCGCCGCGCTACGACTTCGTGCTCTTCGACCTGGGCGTCTGCATCAATCCGCTGTCGATGGTCGCGCTCGATCGCAGCGACCAGATCCAGCTCGTGATGCAACCCGCGATGCCGCACGTGCGCGCGGGCCGCCGGCTGCTGGAGATCCTCGTGTCGCTCGGTTATTCGACCGACCAGATGCGGCTCGTCCTGAACCGCGCGACGCGCGCGAGCGACCGGACCCGCACCGCGCTCGAGGAAGTGCTCGGCCTGCAGGCGGCCTGCACGATTCCGGACGATGTCGACACCGTGCTCGAAGCGATCAACCAGGGCCACCCGGTGTCGCGTCTCGCGCGCGGCACGACGGTCGCGCGTGCGCTGCAGGGATACGCGAAGCAGCTCGTCGAAGGGGAGGTGCGCGTGGGGCGCGGCACCAAGCACAGCGAACCGCTGATGTCCCGGCTGTTCGGCCGCAAGGCCACGCCGAAGCTCAAGTCCATGTAAATCTTTCGGGGAACCATCATGTCATTGCGCGAACAGATGTCGTTGCACCGGGCCCAGCCGCTGGCGGCGGGCAACGAACCGGCCGGCCCGGCGCATTCGTCGGTACGCGACGCGTACCAGAAGCTGCGCCGCGAAATTCACCTGGCGGTGCTCGAGCGCGTCGAGCTGGAGCGCCTGTCGCGGTTGCAGCAGGATCAGGTCCGGCAGGAAATCGCCGGGCTGATCTCGCGCATCCTCGACGACGAACGGATGCCCGCGAACGACATCGAGCGGCGGCAGCTCGCGATCGACGTGTACGACGAGATGTTCGGCTTCGGCCCGCTCGAAGCGCTGCTGCGCGACCCCGGCATTTCCGACATCCTCGTGAACACGTACCGGCAGGTCTACGTCGAGCGCGCCGGCCAGCTCGAACTGACCGACGTGACGTTCTACGACGATGCGCACCTGATGAAGGTGATCGAGAAGATCGTGTCGCGCGTCGGGCGCCGCATCGACGAATCGAGCCCGATGGTCGACGCACGCCTGCCGGACGGCTCGCGCGTGAACGCGATCATCCCGCCGTCCGCGATCGACGGGCCGCTGATGTCGATCCGGCGCTTCGCGGTCAACCCGCTGAAGATGGACGACCTCGTGCGCTACCACAGCCTGACGCCGCCGATGGCCGAACTGCTCGATGCGCTGTCGCGCGCGAAGGTGAACGTGCTGGTGTCGGGCGGCACCGGCAGCGGCAAGACGACGCTGCTCAACATCCTGTCCGGCTACATTCCGCGCAACGAGCGGATCGTGACGATCGAGGACGCCGCCGAGCTGCAACTGCAGCAGCCGCATGTGCTGCGGCTCGAAACGCGCCCGCCGAACATCGAGGGCAAGGGCGAGATCACGCAGCGCACGCTGGTGCGCAACGCGCTGCGGATGCGCCCCGACCGGATCATCCTCGGCGAAGTGCGCGGCGCCGAAGCGCTCGACATGCTCAATGCGATGAACACCGGCCACGAAGGCTCGCTCGCGACGATCCACGCGAACACGCCGCGCGACGCGCTGACGCGGCTCGAGAACATGATCAGCGTCTCCGGCCTGACGCTGCCGCCGAAGACGATGCGCCAGCAGATCGCATCGGCGATCTCGGTGGTCGTGCAGGCGGCGCGGCTGACGGACGGCAAGCGCAAGATCGTCAGCATCCAGGAGCTGACCGGGATGGAAGGCGACATCATCAACATGCAGGAGATCTTCACGTTCAAGCGCACGGGCGTGGACCGCGACGGCTCGGTACGCGGCCACTTCTGCGCGACCGGCGTGCGGCCGAAGTTCGTCGAGCGGCTGCAGGCGTTCGGCATCAACCTGCCGGATTCGCTGTACGACCCGTCGCAGCGTTACGAGACGAACTGACGACAGGGCGCCGCTAACCGCCGGGGAGACCTCATGAACACGATCTTTTACGCCTTTGTGATTCTCATGTTCGTCGCGGTCGTGCTGACGATCGAAGGCACCTATCAATGGTGGAACGCGCGGCACGGCGCTGCCGCGCGCCGGATCGAGTCGCGCATTCGCGCGATGTCGGCCGGCGGCAACGTCCAGCAGGAGCGGCTGTCGATCCTGAAGAAACGGATGCTCGACGAGTCGAAGCCGTTCGACCAGTTGCTGCTGCGCGTGCCGCGCGTGCAGGCGCTCGATCTCCTGATCCAGCAATCGGGCCTCGACTGGACGCTGTCGAAGCTGATCGTGCTCAGCGCGGTGTTTCCGGCGATCGCGTGGGTCGCGCTGAGTTTCGCCACGTTGCCGCAGCTGGCTGCGCTGCCGATCGCGCTGTGTGCCGGATGCCTGCCGGCGATGGTCGTGATGCGCGCCCGCCGGCGGCGCATGCGCAAGCTCGAACGGCAGTTGCCGGACATCTGCGACATGATTTCGCGCGCGCTGCGTTCCGGTCATTCGTTCACGAGCACGCTCGGGATGGTGAGCGAGGAGTTTCCCGATCCGATGGGCGGCGAGTTCCGGGTCACGTTCGACGAGGTCAACTACGGCGTGTCGCTGCACGACGCGCTGATGAATCTCGCGACGCGCGTGCCGGTGCAGGACCTGCGCTATTTCGTGATCGCGGTGCTGATCCAGCGCGAGACCGGCGGCAACCTGGCCGAGCTGCTCGACAGCATCTCCGCGCTGATCCGCGAGCGCTTCAAGTTGTTCGACAAGGTGCGTGTGCTGTCGGCGGAAGGGCGGCTGTCGGCGTGGATCCTCGGGCTGCTGCCGTTCGGTACGGCCGGGGCGATCGCGGTGATGAACCGCGAGTTCCTGTCGGTGCTCTGGGAAGATCCGGCCGGGATCAGGATGGTCGGCACGATGCTGGTGACGATGCTCTTTGGCCTGCTGTGGATTCGCCGCATTGTCCGGATTCGCGTCTGACGCGTGAGCTGAATAACGAACCTTAGCGAGACTGTCATGCAAAACCTGAGCGTAGTTCACGCCGTGATGCTGGGCGGCCTGTTCATCTTCGTGGCCGGCGGCGCCCTGATCGGGATGCTGCTGTTCGCGCCGCGTAATATCCAGCGCCGGATCCAGCAGGCCGGCGGCGCCGGCACGGGCCCCGGCGACAGCGACGACCTGGCGTCGCGCTGGGTCGCGAAGCTGGTGGAGCTGTCCACCCCGATCTCCAGGCTGTCGGTGCCGAAGGACGGTTGGGAGAATTCGCCGCTGCGCATCCGGCTCATGAACGCCGGCTGGCGCAACCCGAGCGCGGCGGCGCTGTACTTCACCGCGAAGACGATGCTCGCGCTCGCCGTGCCGTGCGCGGCGCTGCTGGTGCTGATCACGACCCGGCTCGGGGATCAGCGCGAACTCCTGTCGGTCATCCTCGTCGTGCTCGCCGGGATCGGCTACTACATCCCGAACATCGTGCTGTCGCAGCGGATCAAGGTGCGCCAGCAGAAGATCTTCGAGGATTTCCCGGACGCGCTCGACCTGCTCACGGTGTGCGTCGAAGCGGGGCTGGGGCTCGACGCGGCGCTGATGAAGGTGAGCGAGGAGCTGCGGTTCAGCAGCGAGGTGGTCTCGAGCGAACTCGACCTGCTGCTGCTCGAGATGCGCTCCGGCTTCACGAAGGAGACGGCACTGCGCAATCTCGCGTTGCGTACCGGCGTCGAGGACATCGAATCGTTCTGCGCGATGCTGATCCAGGCCGATCGTTTCGGCACGAGCATCAGCGAATCGCTGCGCGTGCTGTCGGACATGCTGCGCACGCGGCGCCGGATGCGCGCGGAGGAGCGGGCCGCGAAGATTGCGTTGAAACTGCTGTTCCCGCTGATCTTCTGCATCTTTCCGTCGCTGATGCTGGTGCTGCTCGGGCCGGCGATGATTCACGTCTATCGCGTGCTGTTGCCGACGTTCGTCGGGATGTCGCAGTAAGCGGCGAACCGGCGTTACGCCGGGATCGGCGGAAACGG
The DNA here is from genome assembly GCF_019425585.1 of Burkholderia sp. COPS. NCBI lineage: Bacteria > Pseudomonadati > Pseudomonadota > Betaproteobacteria > Burkholderiales > Burkholderiaceae > Burkholderia > Burkholderia sp. COPS. The sequence continues at coordinate 259,731 of NZ_WIXR01000002.1, forward strand.
CGATGAAGGATTCGCGTGCCGGGCGGCCACCGCCGCCGGCCGGCACGGCAACAGGCTTCATGGAGGCTCCCTCCCCAGGCGGCGCCGCGAGACAGGTTGACCATAGCGGCGTCAATGCATCCTGGACCCATGGTCGGCCATGGAACTAGCCGTAGTCCACCGCCTGATCGGCTGCCCCCTACTGCTAACCTGAATGCCGGCGAAATTTGCCGGCATCACGCCGTACGCGATGCAGCGGAGGTCGCGGTTCGCGACCGGTGTGCACGCGGCGTCACGGCCGCCATTCGCCCGGCACTTCGGCCGCTTCGGGCCCCGTTCGCCCGGTCTCGACCGTCACTGAAAGTGATGCACGTACCGCAGCACCATCCGCGTGCCCTGCGGCCGGTTCCGCGCATAGGTCTCGAAATACGCGTTGAACATCAGGTGATCCTGCTGCGAGAAGCTGTACATGGCCCCCGGGCCGATCGCGAACACGGCCTCCCGCGTGCCCGGCACGTCCTGCCCGTTTTCCTTCATGTCGGTGGTCTGTCGCAGCCAGTAGCCGTTGATCCCCAGCCGCAGGCCGGGGCGCACCTCGTACTCGGTCGCGAAGTTCGCGTGGATCGCCTGGCCGGCCTGCGTCGACGTCACGTCCGGGCCGAGCGACGTGGCCGGCCGATGGTTGGTCGTGTTCCACAGATAGTGCAGCCGCCACGACACGGTCCATTTCGGCGTGAGCCACAGCGTCGCCGCCCAGTACGGGTCGAACGACCAGGCATGGCTGCCCGGGTTGATCGCGCGCGACGGGTCGTACGCGCCGGTCGGCACGATGAACTGGAATTCCACGCGCTGCGCGAAACGCGGGCCTTGCGCGCCCATCACCGGGTCGAACTGGACGAACGGCCCGATCAGCAGGTCGCCGAAGCCGGCACGCGCATTCAGCGCGACGTTGCCGAGGCCGTCGTCGGTCCGCGCCGACGCGATCCACGGCAGGATCACGTCGAGGCCCGGATGCATGCCCGCGAACGTCTGCGGCGACTGATAGACGAGCTGGCTCAGCCCCGCGAACAGGTCGATGTCCTGCTTCGGCAACCCGACCTTGTTGCCCGCGTTGTCGTTGACGCGGCCGGCCGTGTAGTACTGCAGGTACTGCGTGCCGTACCAGCCGGAGCCGGCCGGCGGCATGCCGTCGAGGAAGCTGGTCATGCCGAGGTTGACCGCCGGCAGGTCGGCTGCGCGGGCCGGCGCGCTTGCGGCCATGCCGGCGATCGAGAGGCCCGCGACGACGAGCAGGCAAGAGCCGAATTTCATGTTCACCACCTCCTGGTTATTTATCTGTATAACTAATCAAACGGTGCGAAAAAGATCGGGATGATCGGCGATCGCACGATACTGGCCCGCATGAAACACGAGCGGCGCCTTGCCGAACGCGTCGAACTGTTCGATCTGGCCGATGAAGAGCAGGTGATCGCCGCCTTCGTAGTGGCCGACGTTGCGGCACACGAAGCGCGCGCTCGCGCCGTCGAGGCAGGGCACGCCGCCGGCTTCCGAATCCGCGTGCGGCACGCCGTCGAACTTGTCGGCGCTGGGCGTCGCGAAGCGGCGCGACAGGTCGATCTGGTCGTGCGCGAGGATGTTGATCGCGAAATGGGTGGCCGCGATGAAATCCGGGCGGCTCGGCGCGAGCTTGCGAAGGCTCCACAGCACGAGCGGCGGATCGAGCGACAGCGACGAGAACGAATTGGCGGTGAGGCCCACCTTGCGTCCGTCGGCCGCGCACGTGGTGATCACGGTGACGCCGGTCGGGAACTGCCCGAACGCGGCGCGCAGCTGCATCGGGTCGAGGGTCGGGGGGGCGGTAGCGATAGTTTCCATGCCGGTCACTCCGAACGTGCGCTGTGTTCGCGGATGAACGCCGCGCAGGCCGACGGCTCGAACCACCACGGCGAGAACCGGCGCGGATCGTCGAAGCCGTCGACGATCGCCGCGGCGAGCGACGGCAACTGGCCGGCCGCGCCGAGCAGTTCGAGGATGTGCGGCGGCGGGGGGGTGAGCAGCGAGTTGGTCCAGCGCACGACATGCTGCGCATAGGCCCAATAGCCTTCGAACGTCTGCTGCATCCAGTCTTCACCGAACGGCGCGGCATCGCGCGCGACGATCGCATCGAAATATGCGTTCGCGCATTTCGCGGCGTTGTTCGAGCCTTGCCCGGTGATCGGATCGTTGACGACCACCGCATCGGCCATCCCGAACACCGTGCGGCCCGACGGCAGCCGGAAGAACGGCTTGCGCACCGTCGGCGCGAAGCGCCCGGCCAGCGTGCCGTTCGGATCGGTGAGCTCGACGTCGCGACAGCGCTCGAATTCCCACGGCACGTATTGCCGCAGGAACGACAGGCTCCGGTCCAGATGCTGCTCGGGCGTCTTCACGTCGGCCCAGCAGTCGAGCGGGCCGCCCGGAATGCCTTCGAACACCATGATTTCGCACGGGCCCGTCGTGGTCAGCGCGGGGAACACGAAATACTCGCCGATGCCGGGCAGCAGGTTGAAGCGCACGCGCGAATACGGCTGGCTCGGCGTCATCCCTTTCACATAGGTGAGGGCCAGCGCACGTTGCGGGCGGTCGAACGCGCTGCGCGCGTCGTCGCGGACGAGCAGGTTGACGATCTCGCCCTTCCCGGCCGCGAGCAGCACGAGGTCGTGGCTGCGCGCCAGTTCCTCGAGTTCGGGCACGCCGATGTCGCCGATGCGCACGTCCGCGCCGCGGCGGCGCACGCCGTCGAGCCAGTCGGCCATTTTCACGCGCTGGTCGACCGACTGCGCGTAGCGGGTCAGCCGCGACGACCAGTCGATCGCCTTCCGGCCGCCGCCGTCCGGATGCGGTACCGCGACGCCGATCCCTTCGACGGACGGGCACGCTTCCTCCCAGGTGTTCAGGCCGAGGTCGCGCTCGATCTGCAGCGCGGTATGGAACATGCACTGGCTCGACATGACCTTGCCCGTGCGGATCTGTTCGGCGTCGCGATTGGTCGCGAGCGTCACGTGATAGCCCTGGCCGAGCAGGGCGAAGGCGAGTTGCAGGCCGGACTGGCCGGCGCCGACGATGGCGATACGTCTCATGGGGATGTCCTTGGTTGGCCGGAGGCCGGCCGGAATGATTGCGGGAAGCGGCGGCGGGGAACGGTCACTCCGCGAGCCGCGGAATGGCCGGCACCGCCTGCTCGGGGCCCATCGCGGAATAACCGCCATCGACCGCGTAGTCGGCGCCCGTCACGAAGCTCGCCGCGTCGCTGCACAGGAAGGTCACGACCTGCGCGACCTCGGACGGATCGCCGACGCGGCCGAGCAGGTGGAACGGCGCGGCGACGCGATCGGTCTTCGCGCGGTCGCCGTGCGTCAGCTCGTCCATCACGCGCGACCACGTCCATCCCGGCGATACCGAGTTGACGCGAATGCGCTCGGGCGCGAGATCCATCGCCATGCTGCGCGTGAGCTGGCGGATCGCCGCCTTGGACGTCGGATACAGCCAGCGGCCGGTCTGCGCGCACTCGGCCGAGATCGAGCTGAAGTTCACGATCGCGCCGCCGCCGCGCCGGGCCATGTGCGGATGCACGGCCTTCGCGAGCATCGCTGCCGACACGACGTTGACGTCCATCGCGGCGAGCCAGTCGTTGCGGGTCGCCTGGATGCCGTTGTCGACGTAGCTGCACGCGAGGTTGACGAGCACGTCGATCGCGCCGAACCGCTCGACGATGGCCGATATCGCACGTTCGATCGCGCGATCGTCGGTGATGTCGAGCGCGACGAACATCGCCTTGTCGCCGAGGGAACCCGCGACGCGCGCACCGTTGTCCGCATCGAGATCGAGGATCGCGACGCATGCACCGGCGCGGCTCAGGTCCTGCGCGACCGCGGCGCCGATCAGCGTGGCGCCGCCGGTGACGATCGCGACTTTGCCAGCAAGGGCAGTCATGGGGTGTCTCCGTGAATCGTGGGGTGAGGGAGGGGGCGCGTCAGTGCGCACCCGTCGACGGCTCGCTGTCGTGCCAGCGGCGCATCAGGCCGTTCGACGGCACGGTTTCGTCGAGCAGCTTGCGGGCCGTCTCGACGCCCGCGACCGGCAGGCCGGCCGGATCGAGCAGGCCGATCTGCACGAGCACGCTCGCCTGGTCCCAGTAGATGTGCTCGTGATAGAGCTTGTCGCCGCGAAACTTGACGATCGCGACGAGTGGAATCTCGACGCGCTTGCCGGTGGGCGCGACGCCCGGCAGCATCCAGTCGATCTCGGTGGTGTGCGTGAAGCAGAACAGCAGTTCGTCGACGACCTGGCTCGCGCCGATCGTGCGCGAGATCGGGGTGATCGTCGTGTCGGGCGGATTCGCATGCACGAAGTGATGCGTGTAGAAGCGCTTGAGCTCGTCGTGGCCGACGCCGCCCGTCAGCGTCGGAACATGGTTGACGTACGGCTCGGCGACCATCGTCGCCATCGTGGCATCGACGTTGCGCGTGGCGAATTCGTGTTCGAGATGCGCTTCCCACAGTGTGGACAGGTCGTAGTGCGGGCCGAGCGCGGCGCGGAACGCTGCGATCGCGCGCTGGTGGGCCATGACCGCGGCGGCCTTGTCGAAATGATCGCCGCCGACGCGGGCGAACGCGTGATCGACGCCCGGATACACATACACTTCGACGCCGTCGCGGCCGGACAGCGCGTCGGCGATGCGCTGCTGCGCGTCGGGCGGGCAGAAGCGGTCCAGCCCCGCGATCTGCAGCACGAGCCGGCCCTGCAGGTGCGCGGCCTCGTCCAGCGCCTGCTCGATGCCCACGCCGTAGTAGCTGACCGCCGCGGCCACGCCCGGCAGCCGGCACGCGGCGAGATAGGCGAGCTTGCCGCCGAGGCAGTAGCCGAGCACGCCGGCTTCACCCGTGCATTCCGGCTGCTGCCTGAGCGTGTCCAGCGCGGCACCGATGTCCTCGACGCCCTTGTCCTCGTCGAATTCGCGATACAGGGCCATCGCGCGCTCCACATCGGCTGCCGCATGGCCGAGCTCGATCCCCGGCGCCTGGCGCCAGAACAGGTCGGGCACGAGCACCGTATAACCTTCCTCCGCGTAGTAGTCGGCGGCTTCCCGCATCGTCGCGTTCGCGCCGAAGATCTCGTGGCACAGCACGATGCCCGGCCCCTTGCCGCCGGCCGGCGTGCTCAGGTAGGCGCGAAACGTTCCGCCGTCCGGCGACGGAATCTCGATGTGACGTCCTTTCATCTGTCCCTCCGTTGAATTCATTGCTGCGACGAGCCCAGTATTGGCGGACGAAACGTGCGCTTCTATCCGCTTTCTTCGGCCGGTATCCGCGAATTCCGGAAACCTGCGGCACCGGCCGCCGCGCGTGGGCAGGCGCGCGGCCGACTGCGGGTATGTGCGGATGCTGAAAGCCCGCACAGTTTTCTACGATGCGCGAACGGTCCGTTTCTTGCGTCGTTTGCGCGGGACTTGCGTGCTTTGGCGGCCGGACTGTCCGGATACTCCGGGCGCTATCCGGATCGTGCGGCGAATGCCCCCACACCGGGAACGCATGCACGGCGCGAGTGCAACCGAGCATGACGGGAGAACATCGATGGCGCAATTTTCCGGAACGGGCTGGCTGGACGACACCGCCTGTTTCAATCACGACAACCTGCTGCTGCAGTCGAACGATGTCGACGAGGTGCGCGCGCGTGTCGCCGACGTCTTCAAGCCGCACCGGCTCACGCCGACCGGCGAGTCGCGCGCGCTGCACAGCTGCATGCATCATGCGCGCTGGGGCAACCTGTCGTTGAACCTGCTCGATTACGGCGGCGGGGTCAGCATCGAGCCCGGGCCGCTCGAGCACTTCTTCCTGTTGCAGATCCCGTTGCGCGGCGACGCGGAGATCGAGTGCGGATCGGCGCGTTTCGTGTCGTCGCCAGGCACCGCGTCGTTGATCTCGCCGACGCTGCCGCTGAAGATGCGCTGGGGCGACGCGTGCCCGCAAGTCATCCTGCGCATCGAGCGCGAAGTGATGGAGCGCCACGCGCAGCGCCATTTTGGCGACGACCGGCGCGCGCCGGTCGAATTCGAACCGGCATTCAGCCTGTCGTCGTCGCAAGGGGCGTGTCTCGCGCAGTTGCTGCCGGTCCTCGCGGGCGCGATCGCGACGGACGCGCATCCGCTGCGTCATCCGCTCGCGTTCGAGCCGCTCGAATCGACGCTGCTCAACCTGCTGCTGCACGGCCACCCGAACAGCGCGCGCAACGGCACGCGGCACCTGCCGGTGGCGCTCGCACCGTTCTATGTGCGGCGCGTCGAGGATTACATCCGCGCCCATCTCGACGAGCCGCTGACGATCGAACGGCTCGCCGAACTCGCCGGCGTGAGCCCGAGCACGCTGTTCGCCGGCTTCCGCCATCGCCACGGGATCACGCCGATGGGCTTCGTGCGGCAGTTGCGGCTGCAACGTGTGCGCGAGGAACTGCTGGCCGACGAGTCGCCGGGGCTCGCATCGGTGACGGACATCGCGCTGAAATGGGGTTTCGCGCACCTCGGGCGGTTCGCGATCGAGTACAAGCGGGCGTTCGGCGAGTCGCCGTCGGCGACGCTCAGGATGCGGCGCGTGCGCGCTTAGACCCTCCGGCGGCAGCCCGCGGCCGCTCCCGGGGCGCATGCAGCCTGGCATCGCCGCCTTTCACCCGCCTTCCACGAGGGCCGCCGCATGGATCGATCCCGCGCCGGCCCTGCCTCCAAAGCGCCAGACGCCGGCTTTTCCCGCCGGCGCACTTTTTTTAAAGACTCCGTTACGTTCGCCCGGTATGATCGCTGCGCTCGCGAACGACGCCATTGGCCGTTGCATGCCGACTCGCGCGCAACCAGCATCGCCGGCATGACAACACAGGGCGGGCGCCGGCGCCGCGTCGCGCCGAGATCGCGCCGCGATCGGGTCGAATCGGCCACCAGCACGACGGAGCATGGAACGATGGTAACGGGGACGGGGGCGGCGAAACGCGCGATGGCGATCGCCGCCGGAGGCGCGTTGTACGTGGCGGCAGCGGGCGGCGCGCACGCACAGGCATCGGGTGCGGCAGCGGCGCCGCCGGCGGCCGTGCTGCCGGAAATCGACGTGACGGGGAAGGGCGACCGCTCGTCGAGCGGGCTCGTCGGGCTGCGCACCACGGCCGGCACGAAAACCGACACGCCGGTGGCCGAAGTGCCGCAGACGATCAACATCGTGACCGCGCAGCAGATCGAGATGACCGGCGCGACCGACCTGAACCAGGCGCTGCGCTACGTGCCGGGATTCGCGACGTTCGGTGCCGACAGCCGCACCGACTCGTATGCGGCGCTGCGCGGCTTCACGCCGACGCTGTACGTCGACGGCGTGGCCGCGCCGCATACGGCCGTGATCGCGGACTGGCGCGTCGACCCGTACACGATCGACTCGATCGCGGTGCTGCGCGGGCCGACGTCGGTGCTGTACGGCGCGGGCGAGCCCGGCGCGATCGTCGACGCGCACACGAAGCTCGCCGACGGCGAACGCGTCCGTGAAGCCGGCGTGCAGATCGGCAACGACGCGCGCAAGCAATTCATGGTCGATGTCGGCGATACGCTCGACCCGGACGGCCGGTACGCGTATCGTTTCGTCGGCGTGGCGCGCGACGGCAACGCGGAAACCGGCCCGAACGGCGACCGTCGCGTCGCGCTGGCGCCGTCGTTCCGCTGGCGGCCGAACGCCGACACGTCGCTGACGCTCTCGGCGACGTTCCTGCAGGACAGCGGCGACATTTCGTCGAACTTCCTGCCTGCGTCGGGCACGGTGCTGCCGAACCCGAACGGCCGCCTGTCGCAGGACATCTACATGGGCGACCCCGGGTTCAACGACTACCGGAAGAAGCAGTGGTCGCTCGGCTACGCACTGGAGCACCGCGTGAACGCGATCTGGTCGCTGCACCAGGACGTGCGCTGGTCGCACCTGTCGCTCGACGACGCAACGGTGTTCGGCAACGGCTTCGCGCCCCGCAGCACCACCAACATGATGCGTACCGCGGGGCTGTTCCAGCTCAACTACAGCCGACTCGACATCGACAACCACGCGCAGGCCCGCTTCGGCACGGGGCCGCTCGAACATACGCTGCTGCTCGGCGCGCAATTCGACCGGCAGACGACGACCAATAGCGTGTGGCTTGCGATCGCGCCGTCGCTCAACCTGTATCACCCCGTGTACCGGCCCGTCACGGACGCGATTTTCGCCGGCCCGACGTCGCTCGGCCACGTCGACCAGTACACGGCGATGAACACGTTCGGCGTGTACGCGCAAGACCAGATCCGCTGGAAGCGCTGGACGCTGACGCTCGGCGGCCGCGAGGATTTCGTCAATGCGCGGTTCGACGACCGGACGGCCGGCAAGCAGGCGCGGCAGGACGTCAGTGCGTTCTCCGGGCGCGTCGGGCTCACCTATCGGGGCGACGCCGGGCTGTCGCCGTATGTGAGCCATTCGACGTCGTTCGATCCCGTCATCGGCGTGCGGCTGTATGGCGGCGGCCTGCCGAAGCCGACACGCGGCACGCAGACGGAAGCCGGGTTGCGCTGGCAGCCGCCGGGCCGGAACCTGATGCTGAGTGCGGCCCTTTACCAGATCGACCAGACCAACGTCGCGACGCCGACGCCGGTCAGTCTCGACCCGACCGGCACGACCTCCGTGCAGACCGGCAAGGTCCGCTCGCGCGGGATCGAGCTGAGCGCGGTCGGCAAGGTCACCCGCGAGCTGTCGATCGTCGCGTCGTACGTCCATCAGGACGTCAAGAACGTGCAGGCGAACGACGCGTCGCTGAACCACTGGCCGGTGGCCGTGCCGCTGCCGCGGCAGATGGCTTCGATGTGGGCCGACTGGACCTGGCGCGCGGGCGTGCTGTCGGGCCTCGGGTTCGGCGGCGGCGTGCGTTACCAGAGCGCGTCGGCGGGCGCGCCCGACAACTCGCTGACGGTGCCGAGCGTGACGCTGGTCGACCTGGCGCTGCACTACGAGATGCCGCACTGGCGGTTCGCGCTGAACGTCGCGAACCTGTTCGACCGGCGTTATGTCAGCGGTTGCCAGTCGTACAACGTGTGCGTGTTCGGCAACGAGCGGACCGTGCTCGCCAGCGCGAAATACAACTGGTAGGCGCGAGCGCGCGGAACGCGTCCTACGCGTCGCGTTGCGGCTCCCGGCGCGCGGCGCGTTCACCGGCGTGGCGCTGGCGCCGCCACTCGGTCGGCGTGAGGCCGAAACGTTCGCGGAATGCGGTCGCGAAATTCGCCGGCGTGGAAAAACCGATCTCCTTCGCGATGCTGGCAATGCTGAGCGACGTCGAATCCAGCAGATCCTGCGCGATCCGCAGCCGCTCGTGCCGCAGATACTCGAACACCGTCTGGCCAAGATTGTCGCGAAACGCCCGCGACAGCCGCTTTTCATGCGTGCCGACCGCGCGTGCCAGTTGTTCCACCGTCGGCGGATCGTTCAGCGTCCGCGCCAGGTGGCGGATGGCCGCGCGCACGATGATGTCGTCGTCCTTGCCGGTCACGAACACGCTTTCCGTGTCGACGGGCCGCTCGCGTGTCGCCCGCGCGAGCTGCACGCGAATCCGCGCGAGCACTTCGGCCGGCTCGAACGGCTTCACCACGTAGTCGACGCAGCCGATCTCGAACCCCTCCAGGCGTTCGTGCAACGCGCCCGCCACGGTCAGGAAGATGACCGGAATCGCGCACGTCAGCGGATCGGCGGCCAGCAGCCGGCATGCGGTGAAGCCGTCCATGCGCGGCATCCGGACATCCATCAGGATCAGGTCGGGCATGAGCGCCTGCGCGCGCTGGCACGCCTGCAGCCCGTCGGATGCAATGCTGATCCGGCACCCGGTGCCGCGCAGGATGTCGATCAGCAAGCGAAGCTGGTCGGGCTGATCGTCGACGATCAGGATATGAGCGTCGCCCAATACGGAGGTCGATGGATGCATCGTGCACCTGTTCTGGAATGGCTGCTGGCTGCGTTCCTGCGGGTGGCCGGCCCGGTTCGGATAATCGTTGGAAACTGCTCTATGGCAACGCACAAGCGCATCGATATTCGGATTTCGCGCAAACCGCGCGACAGACGACCGGTCGGCGTAATACCCGGTGTTGCTTGTATTGATCGCTGATCCGGTAAGGACGCGAAGCTTTGCCGTCGCCGCGCGTGAAAAAGGGCGCGGCCGACCGTGTCGATGCGAGCCGAATTGTAGGGGGATATTTCGATTCTTGCCAGACGCATTGACTCTATTTGCTTCATTCCGATTTTCTGATTCTTCATCAGGTATTGTGATTTGCTTGAGCGGTATCGCACCTGATGCCTGTCCATTTCCGCCATTTTCATTCTTGCCCGCACGCGATCGTGCGGCTCGGCGGTTTTTTCTGCGGAAATATTTTCGCCGGAATTTATTTTTAATCCGTTTCGGCAAAGCATTTGTCCGCCCGACAAAACATCTGGATTAATTTTGGCGCCACGAAATCGTTTGCGAGGTGCGCGTTTTTCACGCAACTTATTGAATGTATTGGATTTTACAATCTATAAAGAATGTCGCCTTCAATAATTCAGGTGCGTGTCTCATAATTCGTCCGAACTTTGAATGCAGGGTTGCACGGGGCAGCACAAGGCACGGAGGGTCGTGACGGACGTTGCGTGATTCGGGGGCGTGGCATCAATTGATGCTCATCCGAACGCATGTCCGTAGCGCTCGGGCGCACGTCCGGTTGCCGTCGATGAAATAAAAGAAGCGGGGTTGGTCGCGGTCGGCGCGACATCAAATCAGGGGTGTCCATAACGGCGGTTGAATCTCCGGATTCAGTCGATGGGCGAGTTCGCCCATATAAAACGATATGCATTCCTAATGCATTAACCGAATTAACGGAACGGGCCGTCACACCGACGGCGTGCCCGGGATTTCGAACGTCCCGTCGCTACGGGCGGGCGATGCGTGTCGTCTTCGGCACGCTCGGGCCGGGCATCGGAATCGGGTTCCGCACGGAAGTCGTAATCGCAGTCGCAATCGTAATCGCAGCTGAATCCTTCAAGAAAACTAAGTAGTCCGTATACAAACCAGACGCTACAAAACGGAGCAGAAGACCATGAAGAGGAAGCAGATTTCGGCGCTTGCCGCCGCCATGTTCACAGGCGCAGGTGTCCTGATCGCGGGGGCCGCGCATGCGGACAACTTCGTCGACCGCGGTAACCCGGACAACGCGCTGAACGGCCAGTGCATCGACGGGACGAACCCGCTGTGCGTGTCGACCAAGAGCGGAAGCTACGTGGCGGTGAGCACGGCAAACGTCACGATGGGGACGAACGCCAGGGCCGGTACCAGCGGGATCGCGATCGGCGACCAGTCGAATGCGAGCAGCAAGGGCGGCACCAGCAGCGGCGGCGCGATTGCGATCGGCGTCGGTTCGCAGGCGCTGGCGAACTCTGCCACGGCCATCGGCACGGTAGCCGTCGCGCAAGGCAATACGTCACTCGCCGTCGGCCGCCAGTCGGCCGCGGTCGGCGACTTCTCGATGGCGCTCGGCAACGTCGCCGATGCGCGCGGCACGAGCTCGATCGCACTCGGCCACTCGGCGCTGGCAAGCGGCGACCGTTCGGTCGCGATCGGCGGTGCGAACCCGACCTCGAGCGACGGCGTGTCGGCCGGCGCGTCGTACGACGCGGCGACACAGACGCGCGCCGGCGGCACGCAATCCGTGGCGATCGGTGCGGGCGCGCAGACGAACGACAACAACCAGGTGGCGATCGGCTCGGGCAGCGTCGGCGCGAACAACGGCGGCACGCCGGTGTTCGGCGGCACGGCCGCGCCGGTCGGCGGCGCGGTGTCGTTCGGCGCGATCGGCGCCGAGCGTCAGCTCAAGAACGTCGCGGCGGGCGCGGCCGATACGGATGCCGTCAACGTCCAGCAGCTGAAGAACGTGAACGGCACCCTGAGCACGAGCATCGCCAACGTCGACGCACGCGTGACGTCGGTCGGCAATTCGCTGTCGACCACGATTTCGAACGTCGACCAGCGTGTGACCAGCGTGGGCAACAGCCTCAGCACCAGCATCGTGACGGCGACGAAGAACGTCGTGAAATACACCGACGATTCGCACGCGGCGATCGCGCTCGACGGCAGCAACGGCACCACGATCGGCGGCGTCGCGGCCGGTGTCGCCGACACCGATGCGGTCAACGTCGGCCAGCTGAAGGGCAGTGTCGCCCCGCTGCAGACGTCCATTTCGACGGCGGCGTCGAACATCACGAACCTGCAGACCAGCGTCACGGGCATCAATACTTCGCTGAGCACGGCAACCACCAACATCAGTAACCTGCAGGCGGCCGACGCACGCAACGTCAAGTACGACGGCCAGAGCGGCTTCGATTCGGTGACGTTCGCCGGCACGAACGGCACAACGCTGCACAACGTCGCGGCCGGTGTCGCCGATACCGACGCGGCGAACGTCGGGCAACTGAACGGCGGCCTGTCGTCGCTCAGCACGAGCGTGACGAACAACATCAATACGACGCTCGGCAACCTGAGCACGTCGATCAACAACCAGATCGGCAACGCGACGAAGAACGCGGTGCAGTACGACAATGACGCGCACAGCGGCGTGACGCTCGGCGGCAAGGGCGCGCAGTCGCCGGTCGGCCTGCACAACGTGGCGGACGGCACTGCCGCGAGCGACGCCGTGAACGTCGGCCAGCTCGGCAAGGCGACCGACTCGCTGAACCAGTCGATTACGAACGTCAGCAACAACGTGACGACGCTCGGCAACCAGGTGACGACGAACACCGGCAACATCGCGGCGCTCCAGCAGGACGCGCTCCAGTGGAACGCGAACCTCGGCACCTACGACGCGAGCCACGGCGGCAACGGCCCGCAACGCATCGGCAACGTCGCGGCCGGCAAGAGCGGCACGGACGCGGTCAACGTCGACCAGTTGAACGCGGCGATCCAGGATGGCACGAGCCAGCTCGATGCACTCGCCGTGAAGTACGACGACGCGAGCAAGAAGCAGGTTTCGCTCGGCGCGGGCAACGGCGGGAGCCCGGTGCGCCTCACCAACGTCGCGGAGGGCAACGTCGCGGCCGGCAGCACGGACGCTGTGAACGGCGCGCAACTGCGCCGCGCAACCGACGGCACGGCGGCCGCGCTGGGCGGCGGCGCGACGGCGAATCCGGACGGCTCGATCAGCGCGCCGGACTATAAGGTGGGCGGCGGTTCGTTCAACAATGTCGGCGACGCGCTCACGAATCTCGACGGTCGTGTTCTCAACAATACGACGACGCTCGAGAATCACGAAACGCGTATCGGCAATGCCGAAACGAACATCGCCGGCAACACGGCCGCGATCGCGGGGCTGCAACAGGACGCGCTGCAGTTCGACCCGACGCTCGGCGCCTACAACGCGGCGCGCGGCGGTGCACCGACGAAGCTGACGAACGTGGCCGACGGCAACGTCGCCGCGGGCAGCACGGACGCGGTGAACGGCGGCCAGTTGTCGGGCGTGAAGTCGTCGCTCGAACAGCAGATCACGCAGGTGTCCAACCAGGCGGGCGAGGCGGTGAAAAATGTCGTCAAGTACGACGTCGACGCGAACGGCAACCGGATGAATTCGGTATCGCTCATCGGCGGCGACGCGAACGCGGCCGTCGTGCTGAAGAACGTCGCCGCGGGCACCGCCGATACCGACGCGGTGAACGTCAAGCAGCTGAAGGGCGTGCAGTCGAGCCTCAACCAGCTCGGTGCGCTCGCGGTGCAGTACGACGACGCGTCGAAGAGCTCGATCACGCTCGGTGGCGCGGGTGGCACGCGCATCACCAACGTGCAGGCCGGCACGCTCAGCGCAACCAGCACGGATGCGGTGAACGGCTCGCAGCTCTACGCGACCAACCAGCAGGTCGCGAAGAACACGACGGACATCACGAACCTGCAGGGGAACGTGAACAACATCGCGAACGGCAAGGCCGGCCTCGTGCAGCAGCAGGACCCGAACGGCGCGATCACGGTCGGGAAGGACACCGGCGGCACCAGCGTGAACTTCTCCGGCACGTCGGGCGACCGCGTGCTGACCGGTGTCGCGGCGGGCGTGAAGGACAACGACGCGGTCAACATGGGCCAGTTCAACAACGCGCTGAAGAACGCGGCGGCCAACGACCAGATCCGCGCAGCGGCGACCGATGCGAACACGACGTGGATCGCACGTGCCGATGCGGGTTCGATCGGGTCGACGGCAACCGCAACCGGCAAGAACGCGGTGGCGGTCGGCCAGGGCTCCGTCGCCGATCGCGACAATTCGTTCTCGGTCGGTGCGAAGGGCAGCGAGCGCCAGGTCACGAACGTCGCGGCCGGCACGGCGCCGACCGACGCGGTCAACGTGCAGCAGCTGAACGACAACCTGTCGACCGCCACGTCGCAGGCGAAGGGCTACACCGACCAGCGCATCGGCCAGGTGTACAACTCGTTCAACGACCTGAAGAAGGACATGTACGGCGGCGTGGCATCGGCAATGGCCGTGGCCGGCCTGCCGCAACCGACGGGCGCGGGCCGCTCGATGGTCTCGGCGGCGACGTCGAACTATCACGGCCAGCAGGGTTTCGCCGCCGGGTACTCGTACGTGACGGAAAGCAACCGCTGGGTCGTCAAGGCGTCGGTGACGGGCAACACGCGTTCGGACTTCGGCGCGGTGGTGGGCGCGGGTTACCAGTTCTGACGTTGTCCGCGCAGTATCGATCGAACGGTGGTGTCGGGCAGCGGTCGTGATGCCCGACACCGACGGGAGATCCGTGGCCCGGGGTGAGTCTGTCGACCCCGGGCCGTCGACGCTTGATGAGTCGCGAAGTGCGGTGTGGCTGCGCCGGGCCTGTCCGGCAGGCGATGCCGTCGATGGATGATCGATTCGCCGATTGTGGAGATAATCGGCGCTGGCGCAATGCACTCCGCATTGAGCGTGTCCAAGCACGCCTTCCAGTCCCGTATGGGTGCCGACAACGAAACATGAAAACGATGAAACCCGAGAACAGGATGCTTCCCGCGCAGCGCGTCGCGTTGCCGCGTCACATTGGGCCGCCTGCCTTCGCGGCGAGCGACGCGTTGCCATTGGCTTTGCCGGCCGGTTATGGCGGCAGGTGCCGCTAGCGCCCGGACAATCCGCGCCGTGGGTTCGACAAGAGAACCGGCGCCCGAATCGAACGGCCGGGCAACCGGTATCGAACGGCGATATCAATTGGTGCACCCGTGAGCGTGCATCGGGTCACTTGAAGATGCATCCGGGGTAAAGGCACATGATCGGGAAAGTTGCATGGCTGTCCGTCGTTTCGCTTCTGGTCGCGGCATGCGGGGATCGCTCCGGTCAGGCCGATACCGCAGCGAATGCGCAGCCGGCGGTCGCGCCGGCGACGCAGGCCGTTACCTCGCAGCGCGAATGGCGCGACTCGCCCGTGCCGCCCAGGCCGGGCCAGGTGCTGGAGGGCATTTACCAGAAGGACGCGCATGGCGAGGCGACGATGGAGATCGCCAATGGAAGCCAGGCCACATACTGGTACGGCCACGCGTTCGACCTGAACGGCGGCCACTACTTCACCGGCTTCGCCTACGAGACGCCGAACAAGTACGCCGAACAGGAGAACACCGCCGAGCCGGCGCACGATGCCAGGGTGACGATCACGGAGGCGACCTTCGAATGGATCACGGACGGCGGCGTGGCCGGCTGGAACATGGTCGAGTCGGAACGCTCGATCGGCGAGTTTGGCGGCGACGAGAAGGCCGACACGATCGACGACAAGGAATCCGCCGTGAGCACGACCCTGCCGGACGGGCGGATCGTGCTGGCCGTGCCGACCTGGTACCTGGCTTCGGGCACCCGGATCAAGTCGTTCGGCATGTTCGTCTATCGGCGCACCGATGCGTCAAGCAATCCTGTCGATACCGACTGGACCTATGCCGGCAACGTATTTCGTGGCAACGACAGCGGCGCGGCATGCGATGCCGCGGGTGCCGGCAACCGGATACCGTGCGTGGAAGGCTCGTCGACGCTGACGTTCCTGCCGGCCGACGCCAGCGACTGGCCGCGCCTTCGCGTGGCGACGAACGGGACGGGCATCGACAACGCCGGCCGGAAAAAGACCGACGGCGCCGCGGATGTCGTCGAATACCGGTTCAACCCGAAGACGAAGGCTTACGAAACGGCGAAGACGTAGGGCGGCATGGGGCGTGTCGCTTTCAACGATGGTTCCACCTGTCCGGAAAGAGGATCCGATGGAGATGGCTCTCTCGAGAAACAAGGTGGGCGGCTGCCGGAAGTGATGTGGTTCAGCCAAATGGCGGACAAATGCGAATGGTGCGATCCGCAGCGCTCGCAATCGCGCCCCGATCCGCGATTTCTCGCGGGTTCGCGCGCTGTCGAGCCAGGCGGCGAATGCGAATTGTCGAATGCGAGCCGCGGCTCGTATTCTGGGTGCGTCGGGCGGAACGGCATGGGGCCTCCGCCGATCGACGCATGACGGAGACTCGCAATGACTGCCATGACGCAAACCATGAAGCTCAATCACCTGAGCTTCCCTTCCGCCGACACACTGGCGACGGCCCGATTCTTCGAGCGGCATCTCGGCTTCACGATCGCGGGAAGCTGGGACAAATCCTGGATCCTCAAACGCCCGGGCTTCGACGTAGTGATCGATCACGCCGGCGACGATGAGACCGCGTGGCCGACGAATTTCCACGTCGGGTTCGAACTGCCGAGCCTCGATGCCGTTCGCACGACGTTCGAACGCTTCAGGGAAGAGGGCGTCGAGATGGTGACGGACGTCTTCAACAACGGGCGCGGTTCGCGTTTCTTCTGCCGCGCGCCGGGCGGCGTGATGTTCGAGCTGAACACGCGCGCGGATGCCGCACCGGAATATCAAGGCACGTTCGACGACTGACGCCGGCAAGCGTCATACCGCGTTCGGGTGCCGGCGCGGGCCGCCGTTTCAATGACCGTGCAGGGCGGGAAGGCTGCGCATCTCCATCCCGTGCAGATCGCCGCAGCGCGCGACATGGCTGTGCCGCACCACCCGCGATGCCGTCGCACCGGACTTCAACAGCAAGAAACGGAGTGCCTGCCTGCAAACGGTCGCCTACATTGCCGTGACTGACCTCACTCACGGGATGTGAAGAAGATGACCTTACTCGAAGGGAAAGTCGCCATCGTCACCGGTGCCTCCACCGGAATCGGCCGGGCGATCGCACTGATGTTCGCGGCGCATGGCGCGTCAATCGTATTGGGCGCGCGAAGCGAATCCACGTTGAACGAGGTGGCCGACGAGATTCGTCGTCACGGCGGGCAGGCGTTCGCCTGCGCCGGCGACGTCTGTCACGCCGATACGCATCGAAGGCTCGTCGCGACGGCGCTGCGCGAGTTCGGCGGTCTCGACATCGCGATCAACAACGCGGGAACCGTCGGGCCGCTCAAACCGCTCGCGGACATCTCGCTCGACGATTGGCAGCACACGCTGTCCACCAATCTGACGGCGGCCTTCCTGGGCGCAAGCAACCAGATTCCCGCGATGCTCGAACGCGGCGGCGGCTCGATCGTCTTTACGTCCAGCTTCGTCGGCACCAGCGTCGGGCTACCCGGCATGTCCGCGTATGGTGCGTCCAAGGCCGGCTTGATGGGACTGGTGAAGGGTATCACCGCGGACTACGCGGCACGGGGGATTCGGGCAAACGCACTGTTGCCGGGCGGTGTGGACACCGCGATGGGGGGAGACCGCGAGCAGAAGGAATGGGCGGCCGGGCTCCACGCGATGAAGCGCATCGCCCGCCCCGACGAGATCGCATCCGCGGCGCTGTTTCTGGCGAGCCCGATGGCCAGTTTCGTTACCGGCTCGGCCCTGTTCGCCGACGGAGGCAATGCGGCCGTGAAGTGAGTTCGCATCGGCGCAAACGCGCGTCGCGCCGCGCTCAACGGCCGGCGCGAGCCAGCATGTCGATGACCGCGCGGGTGCGCGAAGGCCGGGTGATCTCCGTCCAGTGCAGATGCGCGTATTTCGGGTCGTCGCGCAGGCTGGCGAACTTGACACGATTCCTGGCGAACGTGGTGTACGACCACAGCAGCACCGACTCTCGCGAAAATGCCATCCGCAGCGACTCGCGGTTGCCGTGCGAAAGCTCGGTGCGCATGAGCCCGCGGCTCAACGTGCGCCAGAGCACCCGAGAGAACACCGTCCGCCGCCCGAAGTTGAGCCAGATCACGTGGGTGGCTCTCGACCAGAGCACGTCGCGCACGGCGCCGTAGTTCCCGTCGGCGACCCATCGGTCGCCGGCCGTCGCGGCCCGCACGGCGCGCTCGAACTGTTCCGGCGGCACGGCTGTCCAGTCGGGGCCCCAATTGAGTCGATCCAGCTCGATGTACGGGCAGCCCGCTGCTTCCGCCAGTGCGCTGGAAAAGGTGGATTTCCCCGCCCCGCTGGTTCCGACGACGACGAAGCGCATGGGTTTGATCGCGGTTGAATGTTGAAGGCGGCTATTGTGCCTCATGCACGAAGCGGTCGCTCGACGGCGGTTCGTCATTGAGTACCGGCCATGGCCCGGCTTGCCGCACCACACGTCCTGCATTGTCGCGGCGGGCGGCGCAGGGAGCCCCTCGCCGCTCCTCAACGGTCATTTGAATTCGGCGTCTACCACTCGTTTCCCGCACCTTTGTACAATCAGCCGCTTCAGTCTTGCCGCACACAATCGCGGCAAACCCCGAAAAAAAACAACGTGAGAGAAACGATGGCGACCGAACCCGGATTTCAGACGCGCATGTACGCGGATAGCGCCCGCTACGGGCGCCCGTCATGTGCGCTCGAATGGGCAACGACCGGATGTGCGTCCCGATCGGATCGAGGGCTGGCATGAGCGACAAACCCGTTCTTGCCGCCGGTGCGCCGTGCGAACCTGCGGCGTCGGCCGCTCCCCTGATGGCGCTGGCGTGCCTGGTCGTATTCATGGCGCAAATGGCGACGACGGTGTACCTGCCGTCGCTGCCTGTCGTCATGCGCGAGTTGAAGATGACGCAAGGCGGCGCCGAGTTATCCATCTCGGCCTATGTGATCGGTGCCGCGCTGCCGGTGCCATTCTGGGGCGCTGCCGCGGAACGCTGGGGCCGGCGCGGCCCGCTGCTGATTTCGCTGCTGCTGTTCATCGGCAGCAGCCTGCTGCTCGCCGGCTGCACGGCCGCACCGGCGCTGCTCGGGTTGCGCGCCATCCAGGGCATCGGCGGCGGCGGCGCGGCGATCATCGCCCGAATCATCGTCCGCGACAACTGGCGCGGCGACGAACTGGCGCGACGCCTCTCCGTGTTGTCGATCGCCTTCATCACGGCCCTGGGCGGTGGCCAGTTCATCGGCGGGCTCATCGGCCGATACAGTCATTGGCAAACGGGTTTCGTGCTGATGGCCGCCGTCGCCGCGCTGGCGATCGCGCTGTCTTACGCGTTGCCGTTGAAGGCGGGAAGTCGTGCCGCCAAACCGTCGGGCCTGGCCGGTACTTACTGGCTCCTGCTGCGGCGCCCCGGCTTCCTGTGGCCGGCCTGCGCGGGCGGGCTGGGGTTCGCGACGACCGTCACCTTGCAGGAGGTGAGCCCGTTCGTGTTCCAGGAGCATTTCCAGCTGGCCGTGACGAGCTTCGGCAGTATCGGCTTGCTGCTCGGCGTGGCCTATTTCAGCGGGGCGATGCTGGTCAACCGTCTCGTCAGGCGGCTCGGCGGCGTCCGGCTGATGCATGCCGGCGCCGCGTTGCTTGCGTTCGCAACCACGTTGATGCTGGTGTCGTGGTTGAGCGGCCTGCTGACTCATTTCACCGGCCTGTGGATCTTCATCGCGCTGTATTGCCTGGCGATCTTCGGCCAGGCGGTGCTGTTTCCGAACAGCATGGCGACTGCCGTCAGCGATGCGCATGAACATGGCGCGCATGCGATGGCCTTGTGCGGTTTCCTGCAGCAGGGACTGGCGGGCATCGCCGCGACGGCCGCGGTGCTGCAGCACCATGGCGGCACGTGGACGCTCGCCGTATTCGTGCTGGGGGCGCTGACGTGGCTGGTGGTGCAGGTCAAGGTGCGGGGCAGGTAGGCGGCCGGCGTCGACGGATGGTTCATCGGCCGTATGCTTCTCTCGCGAAAACAGCGGCGTGCGACCGTGCGTCCGCTTCACGCCGCGCGGGCAGGGCGATGCGAGAGGCAGTGTGACCCGCTCATGCTGCCGGCTGTGCTGTGCCGCTCAAACAAATGATTCGTAGAAAACATATTCTCGCGCGTCGCTTGCGACGCTTTTACTACGAATTAAAAGGCAGTCTCATCAAGGGCGAGAATCGGAAAAGCATTAAAAAGTCCGGCGGAGTGCCTGGAATGGCAATAATCAAAATCAATATTTAATAAAGCAAACAGCATCTGCCGCGTTACCTCGAGCTTCACATCTCCCGTCCGCCCGACCCACGCACTGCCTTTCCCCAGTAACGGCGGGCTCGGCGCGCGCATTCCGCCGATGCAGCGTTGCCGAAACCGGCATCGCAACCGACGAGATCATTTCAGATTTATAACCAAATCATGGCTCGATTAACATCGCCGAAAGAAGTTATTAACCTGTCAGAAAATATCTTGTAATTATAAAAATGACCTCCTAGCATCCCTCTGCAGTTCGTGACATGTCCTGGATCAAAGTCTGTACTTGATGCATTCCTCGAACATCACCCATACATAACCGGGGGATTACATGAAGAAACTGTCTCGCCTGCTGTCCATCACCGCGATTACCATCGCGAGTCTCAGTGCTTTTGCCCAGGCCGGCGACCAGTCGGCCACGGTCGACAAGGCACTGCAACTGATCCAGCAGAATCCGTCCGCCTTCAGTCTGGCCGCTGGCGGCGCAGCACGCACGTTGAAGTTCGCAGGGCCGCAGGCGAGTGCGCCGACGGACGGCGATCAATTCGAGGTGCGCGACGTGATCGTCGATCCCGACGGCACCGAGCACGTGCGTTTCGACCGCTTCTACGCGGGCCTGCCCGTGATCGGCGGTGACGTGGTCGTCCATTCGAGCAAGGGGCAGTTGAAGCAGGCGAGCGTGACCCAGCTCGCGCCGATCAATCTCGCCGGCACGATCGGCAAGGTCGGAAACCGCTCCGTGATACGCAACGCGCCCGACATCGGCAACGCCCGGGTCAAGCGCATCGCGACCGCGCGTTTCAACTCGGACGTGCGCCGCGTCGACGACGCGGAGCTCGTGGTGTTCGCACGCGACGTCACGCCGACGCTGGCCTACGCGGTGCGCGTATACGGCAAGTCGAACGACGTGCACGGCGATGCGGTGCTGTATTACGTCGACGCACGCACGGG
Source organism: Burkholderia sp. COPS (assembly GCF_019425585.1). Lineage (NCBI taxonomy): Bacteria > Pseudomonadati > Pseudomonadota > Betaproteobacteria > Burkholderiales > Burkholderiaceae > Burkholderia > Burkholderia sp. COPS. The sequence continues at coordinate 281,104 of NZ_WIXR01000002.1, forward strand.
CGCCGTGCTCGATGCGCAGGACCTGATCAAGACCGCCGCCGCGACCGGCACCGGCCGCTCGCTGTACTACGGCAACCTGACGCTGACCACCGACCAGACCGGCACGAACGCGTACCGGATGCTCGATCCGAATCGCGGCGGCGGCTCCGTGTACGACGGCCGCGGACTGATCGCGGAGGACGTCGAGCAGGCGACCGACCTGCCGATCTTCACGAGCAGCACGAACGTGTGGGGCAACAACGCGACAACCGACCGGCAGACCGTCGCCGCCGACATCGATTACGGTCTGGCGTTAACTTGGGACTACTACAAGACGACGCACAACCGCAACGGCATCTTCAACGACGGGCGCGGCGTGAAGAGTTTCGCGCACGTGGTGTTCGACACCGGCAGCGGCACGACCGGCGCGAACGCGGCATGGATGCCGTCGCACATCATGGTGTACGGCGACGGCCAGCCGGGCACGAGCCTGCCGAAGCCGGTCGTGTCGGTCGATGTGGCCGGACACGAGATGAGCCACGGCGTGACCGAGGCCACGGCCAACCTGAACTATTCGGGCGACGCGGGTGGGCTGAACGAAGCGACTTCCGACATTTTCGGCACGCTCGTCAAGTACTACGCGAACAACCCGAACGATCCCGGCAACTACGTGATCGGTGCGCGCGTGGTGAGCGGCGGCCTGCGCAAGATGTACAAGCAGGACCTCGACGGCCGGTCGTTCAGCTGTTACCCGTCCGGCGGATTCTCGTGGTCGAATCCGCGCCACGATCCGCATTTCACGTCGGGCGTCGGCAATCGCCTGTTCTACCTGCTGGCGGAAGGCCCGACGGTGCCGTCGACCGATACCGGCCTGACGAAGGCGAAACTGGTCTGCAACGGCGACACGACCTTCAGCGGGCTGGGCCGCGAGAAAGCCGGCAAGATCTGGTACCGGACGCTGACCGTGTATCTGAACGCCAACTCCAGCTACCCGAACGCGCGGCGTGCATCGATCCAGGCGGCGAACGACCTGTACGGCGCGAATTCGGCCGAAAGCGCGACGGTCGCTCGCGCGTGGAGCGCGGTCGGGGTGAATTGACGGCGTGTGGGCCAGTGCGTTGAATGCCCGAGGATCGATCGCGTGGCGGCATTTCGTGTCGGAGAACGGAGAGCCGATCGAGGCCACGCGACGCCCGGGCAAATGACGCACGCGTGTCGATCGATCGCCTGCAATTGCGGGCGGTCGATCTTTGGAATCCGGTTGTTGTCCCGCCAGCGACGTATCCCGTTCTTCGGCACGGCGTGCCGACATGGTTGCACCTGCCGCACCTTCCTCGATCACCGCGCCGCGTTCGTCGGCCGTCCGTGACGAACCCGGGAGAAACCCGACGGTGAAGCGCGGCGGAATCCGGCCGTATCACCCATCGCCCACACCCGGCGGTCGATCGGCAAACCATCGGCCGATCCTTCGATATCCCGCCCCGTCTGGTTCCGGCACTTTTTTCAGAAAAAATTTCTTCCGGGCAATCGTTTGCGTGCCGCCGCGCGGCGTTCAGTTTATTCATCGCATGCCGATATCCGGAAGGCGCGCCTGATCGAAGCGGCATCGCCCCGCGGTTTCGATCGGGAACGGCATCCACGCATGCGACGGATAGGGGAAGAAAGGTTTTGGCGACAGTTTTAGGGTGCATCGTTTATCGGCACAATCACTGGCTGGTCCTGCTTGCCGCGCTGTTGTGCGGGGCCGGTTCGTGGGTCACCGCGCGCCTGTTCCAGCGCACGGTGAACACCTCCGGCATGCAGCGGCTCGGCTGGCAGGTGCTGACGGCCATTTCGGCCGGCGTGGCGATCTGGTGCACGCACTTCATCGCGATGCTCGGCTTCGATGCCGGCGCGCCCGTGCAATTCGACCTGCCGCTCACGCTCGTGTCGCTGCTCATCGCGGTCGGCGGCAGCACGATCGGCTTCGCGCTGACGACCTGCCGCATCGTCAGGATCGCGCCCGCGCTCGGCGGCGCGATCGTCGGCGTCGCGATCGTGCTGATGCATTACACCGGCATGCTCGCGTGGCGGGTCGAGGGCATCGTGTCGTGGGACATCGGCTACCTGGTCGCGTCGGTGCTGCTGGCGATGACCCTCGCGGCGCTCGCGCTGCACCTCGCGCTGCGGCCGTCGCCGCACGCGGTCAACCAGATGGCCGGCGTGCTGTCGCTCGCGATCCTCGCGCTGCATTTCACCGGGATGTCCGCGCTGAGCATCACGCCGCTGACGCTCGACGGCGCGTGGACCGACGTGAACACGCTGCGTCCGCTGGCGCTGGCGGTCGCGGGTACGTCGCTCGTGATCGTCTGCACGGGGCTCGTGAGCTACGTGATCGACAGCAACGTGCGGGCCGAATCGCTCGAGCACCTGCGCCGGCTGGCACTGAGCGACATGCTGACCGGCCTGCCGAACCGGGCGAGCTTCAACGAGCGGCTGGACCTCGAAATCGCGCTGGCGCAAGAGCAGGGCACGAAGCTCGCGCTGATCGGCATCGACCTGAACCGCTTCAAGGAAATCAACGACCTGCGCGGCCATCACGCCGGCGACGAGGTGCTGCGCATCCTCGCGCGGCGCATGTCGAACGTGCTGCGCGAAGGCGAATTCGTCGCCCGCATCGGCGGCGACGAATTCGCGGCACTCTGCCGGATGGGCGACGACACCCGCCTGATGGATCTGCTCGAACGGCTCGAGCCGGCGCTCTACAAGCCGGTCAGGCTGGACGACTACGAGGTCGTGCCGGGCGCGAGCTTCGGCGTCGCCATCTACCCGGACGACGCCGCCACCAAGGCGATCCTCATCAACAACGCGGACCTCGCGATGTACCGCGCCAAGGGCAGCGTCTCGCAATCGATCTGCTTCTACGAGCCGGCGATGGACCTGATCGTCCGCGCGCGCCGCAGCCTCGCGGCCGACCTGCGCCGCGCGGTGGCCGACAACCAGCTGAGCATCCACTACCAGGTGCAGACCTCGCTGACGACCGGCGAGATCCGCGGCTACGAGGCGCTGCTGCGCTGGCAGCATGCGACGCTCGGCACGATCCCGCCCACCGAGTTCATTCCGCTCGCCGAGGAGAACGGCGTGATCCTGGAGATCGGCGCGTGGGTGTTGCGCGAGGCATGCGCGCGGGCGGCCACGTGGGAGCCGCCCTATACGGTCGCGGTGAACGTATCGGCCGTGCAGTTCATGCACGCGGACCTGACGGCGCTCGTGGCGGACGTGCTCGAGGCAACCGGCCTGCCGGCGTCGCGCCTGCAGCTGGAGCTGACCGAATCGACGATCTTCGCCGGCCGCGAGCGCGCGCTGGATACGCTGCGGCAGATCAAGGCGCTGGGCGTGAGCATCGCGCTCGACGATTTCGGCACCGGCTATTCGTCGCTCGACACGCTGCGCTCGTTCCCGTTCGACCGCATCAAGCTCGACCAGTCGTTCGTCGCGGACGCGGAAGCGAAACCGCAGGATCGCGCGATCATCCGCGCCGTGCTCGCGCTCGGCAAGAGCCTGGGCATCCCGATCCTGGCCGAAGGCATCGAGACGCGCGACCAGCTCGTGCTGCTGGCCGACGAAGGCTGCGACGAAGCGCAGGGCTTCCTGCTCGGCAGGCCCGCACCACTCAACGAGATTGTCGGCAGCGGGCAGATCGCGCTGACCGGCAGCAACCGCGCCAGCGCGACGGTTCCCGCGTCCGGATCGGCCGTCACGGCCGAGCTGGATCCGGGCCCGCGCCGGTAACCGACGACGCCGGATACGGCAATCCGAACGCGGGTTGCAGCAGGCAGGCTCACATGAAAACCCACTACGCACGGATGGTCAGACTGGCAAGCATCGCGGCGCCGGCCCGGAACCCGGACCTGCTCGCGGCGCAATTCCGGGTATTCGCCGGCCAGCTCCCGGTGATGTACCTGATCCTCATCTCGAGCACCTGGAGCCTCGCCGTCACGCACCTGCGCAGCACGCCGTGGTGGCTGTCGGTCGCGATGCCGGCCGCAATGACGCTCGTGTCGCTCGCGCGGCTGCTGCACTGGCGCCGCGCCCGGCTGGTGGAGCCGACGCCGGACACCGTGTCGCGTGCGCTCACGATGACGAACTGGCTGGTGATCCCGATCGCGGTGACGTTCACCCTCTGGGCGCTGCTGCTGTTCCCGTACGGCGACGCGTGGCAAAAGGCCCAGGTCGCGTTCTACATGGCGATCACTGTGATCGGCTGCATCTTCAGCCTGATGTACCTGCGCACGGCCGCGCTGATCGTGGCCGTGATCGTCAACGCCGCGTTCATCGCGTTCTTCCTCTCGACGGGCCAGCCGACGCTCGTCGCCACCGCGGTCAACATGGCTTTCGTGTCGGCCGCGCTGATCGCCGTCATCTCGGTCAACTACCGGGGTTTCGTGCGCACCGTCGACGCGCAGGCCGAATCGCGGATGCGCGAGCAGGCGCAGACGCGGCTGATGCGGATGATCGACGACATGCCGCTGGCCGTGATGACGGCCGACCCGGAGACGTTCCGCATCAACTACCTGAACACGGCGTCGCGAAACCTGCTGCGCTCGATCGAACATTTGCTGCCGATCCGCGCGGACGATGCGCTCGGCGCGTCGATCGACTTCTTCCATCCGCACCCGCAGCACCAGCGCCGCCTGCTCGCCGATCCGGCGAACCTGCCGCATCGCGGCCGCGTGCGGCTCGGGCCGGAAGTGCTCGACTTCCAGGTCTCGGCGGGGCGCGATGCCGAGGGGCGCTATATCGGCCCGATGCTGTCGTGGTCGATCGTCACGCAGCAGGCCGAGGCGGAAGCGCGCATCCACCAGCTCGCGCATCACGATTCGCTCACCGGCCTGCCGAACCGCGCGACCTTCCTCGCCGAATTCGACGCGAGCCTGCACCGCTCGGACAAGATGCTCGGGCTGCTCTTCATCGACCTCGACGGCTTCAAGCTGATCAACGACGCGTGCGGGCATTCGGCGGGCGACGAGGTGCTGCGCCAGGTCGCGGAACGCCTTCGCGGGCAGTGTCCCGAGCCGGGAATGATGCTCGGGCGCATCGGCGGCGACGAATTCGCGGTGCTGCTGCGCGACACCGACGCGGACGGCGCGATGGGCGCGGCCGCGCGGCTCGTCGACACGCTCGTCGCGCCCTATGCGCCGTCGCCCGGGCGGCAGTTCCGCATCGGCGCGTCGATCGGCTGCGTGCTGGCGCCGCATCACGGCAACGACGCCGGCGTGCTGCTGTCACGCGCGGACATGGCGCTCTATGCGGCGAAGAAAGCCGGGAAGGGGACGTACCGGATGTTCTCGCCGGACATGGAAACGCGCGCGCAGGAGCGGATCGCGCTCGAATCGAAGCTGCGCGTCGCGCTGGACGAGAACCAGGGGCTGTACGTGTTCTACCAGCCGATCGTCGATGTCCGGACGCGCCGGGTGACGACGCGCGAGGCCCTGCTGCGCTGGCATCATCCGCGCTCCGGCTGGATTTCGCCGGGCTACTTCATTCCGATGGCCGAGCGCGGCGGCCTGATCGACCGGCTCGGCCGCTTCGTGCTCGACCATGCATGCCGGGAGGCGGCGCGCTGGCCGGACGGCGCGCGTGTCGCCGTGAACGTATCGGCGGCACAGCTCGGCCACGGCACGATCGTGCCGGCCTTCGCGGCGGCGCTGGCCGGCGCCGGCCTCACGCCCGACCGGCTGGAAATCGAGGTGACGGAAACCGCGCTGCTGCATGACGAGGGCAAGGCGATCGCGGATCTGCGCGCGCTGCGTTCGATGGGCGTGCGCGTCGCCCTCGACGATTTCGGCACGGGCTTCTCGTCGCTCGCGCATCTGCGCGCGTTTCCGTTCGACAAGATCAAGATCGACGGCAGCTTCGTGCGCGATGCGATCTCGCGACCGGACTGCGCGGCCGTCGTATGCGCGGTGGCCGATCTCGGCAAGCGTCTCGGCGTGACGACCGTCGCGGAGGGCGTCGAGACGGAGGAGCAACTGGCGTGCATCACCGATGCCGGCTGTCGCGAGGTGCAGGGCTTCCTGATCGGCAGGCCCGCGCCGGGCGAGCACGATGCGCCGGCCATCCGCTGGATCGAGCGGGCCGCGTTGGCGGCGCAGGCTACGGGCAGGCGGGCGTGAGCGACGGCGACGCGACCGGACTGCGGGATACCCGGATCGATTGAGGGCCGAAAACGCGCATTCCAGGAAGACGATTGCGCGCGCCCGGCGGGTTGCGTTGAAGGTCAGGAATACACGTCCGCGATCACGCGTCGAACGGCAAACGCCAGCGGATCGACCTCGTGCACCCCGATGCCGAGCCTCGCATCGAACGACGCCGCAAGCTGCTCGAGTTGACCGAAAGCGTATCCGGGGTCCGCGGTGACGATGTTCACGAAGGCCATACCCCGACGATATCCCGCCTTGACTTCGATGCGAACGCCGCCCGGAAAGCGCTGGTGAAGCGCTTCGCGAACCAGGCCGATATCGATCTCGCCGGGTTCCGCGCGCCGGCCTTTCCGGGGTGTGGCATCACGCACGAAAAACCAGGCGCTGACGCGCACTTCCGGGCCGTCGATGGCGCCGACATGCGCACCCTGCCGATAGGCGAGCACCGCGAGTCGCTTGCGGCGCTCGATTCCCGATACCAGCACACACGTGCCGGCGACGTCGGCGTGGCCTTCCGCGATCATTTGCGCGAATCGAACCGCGCGCTCGGCGGAATCCTCGCGCGAGCCGAAATGCAGTGCAAGCCGTGGCGTTCTACCGATTTCCGCGCCGAGCCGCTTCTTGACCGACAGCATGGCCGCGTCGTCGATGTCGTCGAACACGAGTTCCGCGGCGAGCGGGCGACCGGCGCAATAGTCGGTGAGCAGTTGCCGGATCTCGACGAGTTCACCTGGCGCGCCGTCACCCTGCAGCTCGAGCGTGACGAGGACGACCTCTCCATGCAGCCAGGTCCTGGCGGCGGGATGGGGCTTCCGGGCGGCCAGATCGCGTGCGTCGTCCGCGCCTGACGCACGCACCGCGGCCAGCAGGAACACGTCGTGGGCGTGGATGCCGCCGGGCACCACGTATGCGCCTTTCTTCCAGGCCAGCGCACGCAATTCCGGAAACAGGTCGTCTGCCTCGTATCCCGTCGCGATCACCGAGCGGCCGATCGCCGCCAGCTCGCGAGGCGACCCTCCGCCCGACAAGCCCGGCCCCGCGACCGCTTCTTCCTTGAACAGGCGTTTCCACTCGGACGAATACTCGGCATCGGGCGCCCATGACGGCAGCAGTTGTGCGAGGTAGGCGTCCGCATCCGCGACGGTCTCGAATTTCGCGACCATTACGCACTCGCCGCTGTTGTTGCCGGAGAATGCCTGCCACACGCTGACCGGTGGCGTTGACCGGGTTCGACCGGTATCTGCGCCGCGACGTGCGCAACCGCGCCGCGTGCTGGGTTGCTCCAGGTACGCACGCGCGTTGCGCCACCCGTGCAGGATGTCCTCCGCACTGGCGGCAGGCAGGCCGCCGTCCTGGAACGAACAGCCCTGCATGCGTTGATCGGGCGTGATGGAGACGAAGTCGAGCCCCGCGCCGCAGTCGCCACTGCCATCGGCTCCGTCGAACAATCTGGATACGGGCACCGCGTCGCCGAAGCACACCGACAGGCGGCATGAGATCGGCGAATCCTGCACGATGGCCGCGAGCTGCGCGCGCCCCTTCGGCGAAAGGTGCCTGTGCAAATCGGGGCCGATGTAGGACAGCAACGAGACATCCTGACAACCCAGCGCGGCCAGTTCGGCCAGCAGTGCGGGGAGGCCCGGCAGTACCGCGTCGTCGACGATCAGGTTGGCGCCCCACCTTTGCCCGTATTCCGACAGGACCGCGCCCGCGTCGCGCCAGCGCACGTCGTCGTAGAGCGAGACGCGAACCTGGCCGAAGCGGCCCGCGTAGGGCGCAAACGTGTTGCGCCGGATCAGCGTTCCATTGGTCGTGACGTTCAGTGCAAGCGGCGTGGTGTGATGAAGGATGTCGATCAGCTCGGCGAATCCACGGAACGCGAACGGCTCTCCGCCGCCGAAGGCGACTTCCAGCGTTCCCGCTGCGGCGAGGCCGCGGAGGACGTTAGCGGCCGACTCGACGGACCAGGCGCTGTCGCGCCGCACATCACGCGAGCAGAAATCGCAAGACAGATTGCACTTGTTCGTTATCCCGAACATCACGACCCGGGGTGCGAGGCGCCGCAAGTGGCGGGTCGACGCATTCTCGACCCGGACATGCGTTCCTGTCGCGGGGTGAAAGCGCAGCAGCGCGCCGTCCAGCGGATACGCCCTGAATGCGTTGCGGTCAAAACCAGTGGAAACCGGCATCGGCGAGGCCCTCTGTCTTTTTGTCGAGGATTCCCGTGAACCCGGTGGCATCACGGGAAACCGTCATATTTGAAGCAACTCGCGCAGTCACCATCCGTTGCCCGGCCGGGCACGAATGGCGGGCGCGGGGAATGGCGCAACGCGCTTCACGCTCGGGGAGAAAGGAATCCTCGAGCGCGTCGCACCCGAAAGGGAAATCATCCCGGCGTGTAGCCGGCAGCCGACACGCGCGGCCGCCGTAGAGTCGCACCGATTATAACGGCGGCCCGATCAAGGCCCGGCCGGCAAGGTCAGATGCGGTCGAAGTTGAACGGCGTCACGTCCGGCAGGCCTTCGCCCTGTTGTACCTCGACGCCGCACCCAGTGCGGAGCGTGTCGATCGTGCGGCGCGCTTCGAGTGCCCTCCTTGAAACGACCCATCAAGCCGGGCGGCAAGCGGATCGCGGCGAAGTGAACTGCGATGCTTGCTCGAAGTCATTGCGGTGCATGCGCCGCCGCCGTAGGATGGCGGGAGACGTGCGTTTCACATCACGTCATCCTGGCGACATCTTTCTCACGTACATCTATTGCACTTCGCCAGTCGGCGGGGTGCCGATTTTTCAAGGAAGACCGACCATGGCGGCAAAACGCCTCCGCATCAACATGATTACCCGTCGCCAGTCGACGTTCGACGGCCGTCATCTCGACACCGAGGCGGTACGCCGCCACGACGCGCAAGTGCAAGACGCGATTCCCGCCCAATTGAAAGGCACGCAGGGTGCCGAGGCGGAATGGCTGCCGCGCGTGAAGGTGAGCGAGCGCTAATCCGGATACACCGATTCCGCCGTCCGTCCGCGCGCCCTGTTTCGATCGATATGAAACGCGCCCGCCGTGCGGCGGGCGCATGACGACGCGCGACGCGCGCGTCTCTTCGTTCGCGGATTACTTGCTGGTGGCCAGCTCCGCTGCGGGAACCTTCACGACGGGCCGCAAACCGGTCACGAGCGGACGCGCGGCACTGGACAGCGCGTTCACGTCGCCGCGATTGGCGCGCACGATCAGGCCCGCCACCGCATTCATTGCACTCATGAACGCGCCTTCGAGCCAGCCGCCGAGGTGGCTGTAGCTGTCGCTGGCAATGAAGAAGCGGTTGTCGAGCGACGCGGCGAGCGCATGCGTGTGATACCGGAAGCACAGGTTGCTCTGGTGATGGTCGCCGGTCATGTCGAGCTTGAAGCCGCCGGCCGTCTTGTTGGTCGTCCAGTCGAACACAAAGCGGTCCGCCGTGCGTGCTTCCGCGAGCAGCCGATAGAACCACCACGGTTGAGCATCCGACGCGCCCGCGTACTTCACGTACCGATATGCGCGATTCACCATCGTCCGGTACATCCCGTCCGCCGTACCGGCCTCGGTTGCCGGGTTTTGCGGATACAGCCCGAAATCGTGCTGAAGCCGGGTCGAATCGTCTTCCCACGTGTAGCTGGCGAGCAGGCTCGAATACTCGGGCGCCTGGCCGCCTTCGACGATCGGGCTCGGTACCACATAACTCGCCGCGAGGCCGCTGTCGGAGACGACGGCCTTGATCGGTTCGCCGCGCCATTGCGGGACCCACGGCTGGTCGAGCGCAGCGGTCTTGACGGTGGCGAACACCTTCGACGAGCGCGCCATGTGAAGCTGGCCGATCGCCGTGACGATCCGGGCGTTCGCGGCGGCGCTGTTATCGCTCAGCAGCAGCGGCGGATAAACCTGGTTGTACGTATGCGTTTCGAGGCCCAGGCCCGCGTCCCCCAGATTCTGGCTGGCCGCATGTTGGAAGCCGCTGCGGCTGACGATCGGCGTCAACTGATCGTGCGGGACGGCGAGAATCACGAAATCGTAGGCTTCGGCGTGGACGGCGTTATGGCTGTCGTATGACAGCAGTTGCGCGCGCGCCGACGCGGTGCCGGAATGGCAGGCGTTCGCGACGCGTTCCTGACGAACCTGGACGGCCAGCTTGCCGGCGCCGACGTCCTGGGCCTTGCGGTACAGATTCCGGATGAACTCGACGTTTTCCGTGACCGGCAGCGTGTATTCGTTCGAATAGTCCCAGAGGATCAACCGCATCATCTCGACCAGCGAGATGTTGTACAGCGGCTTGAAGCCGCCGGTGCCGAAGCCGAAGCGGCCGAACAGCTCGACGTAGTAGCTGATCGATTCATCGACGTCGAGCACACCGTCGACCGGCGGCAGCGTTCCCTTCTCGAACGCAACCGTCACGATCTCGCGGACGGCCGCGCCGAGCGTCAGGCCGTCGTATTGCGCGATGAACTCGGGCCAGTACTTCGTCTGAATCCGCTCGAGGGCGTCGGCCGGCGGCGTAGCCGCATTCAGGATCGCCGCGATCTTGGCCGGATCCACGTTGGCGATCGGATACATCGCGACATTCTCGCCCTCCGGGTTGCCCACCAGCCCGCCGGCGACGACACCCAGTACCTTCAACGTCGGCGAATCCGGATCTTCCCAGTCTTTCGGATCGCTCCCGACATAACGATCGACCCGATTGCCGAACACGAATTCGGTCGGCACCTTGCCCGGATTCGGAAATACCTTGATCGGTGCCGCGTCCCCGAATGCGGCGGACGCATAATGCCAGGTCAATCCGGCGATTTCCGGAAAGCGCATCGCGCCGACTTCGTAAATCGTGTCGCCGCTGGCGGGATCGCCGTTGTGGACGAGTGCCGCCGACACTCTTCCGGCCTTGAGCCCGCGTACCTTGATCGCCTTGATTCCCGGCCGGTCATGAAGAAACGAATCGGGATCGGCTTCGTAGATCTGCACGTCGATGCGGCTTCCTGCCGGCAGCGTCGCCGCGAGCCGGCCGAGTTCGTAGAGTGCGGCGATGCCGCCTGCTCCGCCGCCGACGATGGCGATCCTGTAGTTGCCGGCGGGCAGCGTGCCCAACGGCCCGGCGGCGGCGACCGGATAGGACACCAGCGCGGAATCGGGATGCCGGTAGTTGATCCCGCTCAACCGGGCTTCGCCAACGGTGGTGGCAATCTTCTTCTCGTTCTTCAGGCCGAGCAGCCGGGGAATGACGGTAACGCCCATGACGTTTCTCCATCGAGAGAGTGGAAACCGCGCGATATCGATCCCGACTGCCGCTGGCACAGCGCGTCGGGACCGATTCAGGACAACGACAACGCATTGCGAACGAAGCTTGCGCAGTATGCGAATGCGGTTTCGCCAAATCAATCAATTTTTGTTTGAGAAACGATTGGGGAGAATGAGCGAAATGATGGAAAAGAGGCACGTCCCCCTGTTTAAAAATTCATTCGTGGGGCTGGCCCCCAGAAGGGCCGATCGCCGCGTCGTGCTCCTCGCGAATACGTCGAGTATTCGCTTCGCCCCACGGGGACTTCCGTTGGTCGTCGCAATCCTTGCGCTCGGCCCTTCCGGGCCCAGCGCAAGCCTGCCATCAGCGTGAACAGGCGCTACCCTGGCCGAGCCGTCAAAATTCCGACCGCACGCAACGGTCAGTTCGACATCCCGAATTGCGGATCGATATACGCATCGACATTCTGCGACTGTTTGTACACGCCGTTGCGCACGTTGAACGCATTCGCGTTGCGCGTCGACCCATAGATCGAATCGAGACCGTCGCCCTTGCGGAACACACGCTTCGCGGCTGCTTCGTCGAGCAGGTGCGTGCCTTTCAGCAGCGGCAGGTATTGCTCCGGCGTGAGCCCGACGCGCGCGGACATGATCCTGACCGCATCGGCCTGCGTCTTCGGGTCGTTAATGTACGCGACGCAGCGGTACCAGACCTTGATCACCTTGGCCCAGTCGGCCCGGCGCGCGGCGAGGCTCGCGGGCGCGACCGTGATCGCATCGTAGATCAGCCCCGGCGCGTCGGCCGACGTGAAGATCGCGCGTGCGCCCGGTGCGCGCTTCAACGCCTCGTTTGCGTTCGGCTGCCATGCGGCGACGGCGGCGATATCGGCCGACGAGCCGAGCACCTGCGGCAGTTCGTTGGTCTTCGCATTGACCAGCGTCACGTCGCCATCCTTCAATCCGTGCTTCTGCAGCGCGGTCTCGAGCAACAGGTGATCGACGAGGCCGAGCTCGACGCCGACCTTCTTGCCCTTCAGCCCCTCGACGCTGCGCAGCGGCGGCTTCGCGATGATCATGTCGTTACCGGCGGAATAGTCGGTCAGCAGGACCATCACGTTCTTCGCGCCGGATGCCCCCGTCACGAGCGCATCGCCGTTGGTTGCCGCGACCGCGTCGAGCTTGCCCGCGGAAAACGCGTCGAGCGACGCCGAGTAATCGAACCATTCGAAATCGACGTCGACGCCGGCCTCCTTGAACCAGCCCTTGTCGAGCGCGACCTGGAACGCGACCCAGCCGGGCCAGTCGCTGTAGCCGATCTTCAGCGGCGCCGCCGCGTGAACGGCGGGCGCCGCGAGCAGCGCCGCAGCCGTGGCGGCGGCACCCCATGCACGACGGGCGGAACGGAAGGACAGCAGGCGGCGGAGTGCCGAGGCGGGACGGGTCATCGTGTTTCTCCAGGAGACCGGGATCGGGATCGTCGATACGGACCGTGCAGGAGCACGGTCCGGCTGCGTAGCCGGTTCCTGCGGATGCGGAACGAACGAAGCGGCCACGGAGAGGCGCGATGGCCGTTGCCATCGCCAGTCTCCCGGGCTTTTGTCCCGCCGTGTAGCGCGTGCGCGTCCGCTCTCGCGATCGGACGAACCCGTGCCGGGCTGCTCTCGGACCAGACGTTCGATGAACCGGAACCCTAGCACCCCTAAGATGCGACGCCGCCGCACCTCTCGGCGTCATGCCGAGCGAAAACCGTGCCAACGACGTGCGACGAGGGCGGCTCAGCGGCGGCGCGCGGCGCGTTGCAGTTCGATGAAGCGCGCGGAGAAGAGGGCTGTCAGCACGCGCCGGAGCAGGTCGAGCTTGTTCATGAGCGGTCGGATGTCGAGTGAAGGTGCCGCCATCGATGCAATGCCCATGCCACTGCGGATCGTGCCGTGCATGCGCATGCGACACGCACTGCACCGGTGCGGGATCGCGTTCGCCTGGTGCGCGGCACGCCCGCCGCGAGGGCACGGGGCCGCCGCCATGTCGTGCAGGCGGCGCACGTGCGGGCCGCCGCACCGCGTTGTGCAGCCGTTTCGTCGAGGCTGGCACGCAACTCGCTAGATCGTTGCCCGAGAGGTGCGAAGCAATTTGCATCATCTTCAGGATCGCTAGGGTTCCGGTCATGCGGCGTTCGCGCCGCACGATGCCTGGTCCGAGAGCAATCCGGTCTTGCCTTCGCCTCGATACGAGGCAACGGCGAGGCTCCACGGAGGGATAAAAGCCCGGGAGGTCGCGATGTCGTTCGGTCGCCCTCTCACGCCTTTTATCCAACCGACCACGGAGCCGCCATGTCGCCGAGCCCCCAAGCCGTCCTCGCCCCACCACCGCACGTCGCGTGGGAAACGCTGATTCCCGCCGGCACCCACTGGTCCGGCATCCTGCGCCGCGGCCTCGCGCTGCGCATCGTCGATGTCGAAGGCGGCGCGAATCTGTCCGCCGTATTTCATCGCCAGGAAGACCCGCTCGAACGCTACAACATGGCCGATACGCTGAAGGCGCAGCACACCGCGCATCTCACGCGCGGCCATGCGCTGTACACGGACATGGGGCGCGTGATCGCGTCGATCACGGCCGACACGCTCGGCTGGCACGACCCGCTCGGCGGCGTCGGCGACGCGCGCCTGTTCGCACACAAGTACGGCACGACGACGTACCAGGCCGATCGCAACGCGATGATCCGCAACGGCCGCGACAGCCTTGTGCTCGAACTCGCGAAGTACGGGCTGTCGGCGCGCGACCTCGCCGCGAACGTCAATTTCTTCAGCAAGCTCGAGACGGCGGACGACGGCACGCTCGATTTCGTCCCCGGCCATTCGACGGCCGGCAGTGCCGTCGATCTGCGCTTCGAGATGAACACGCTCGCGGCATTCTCGACTGCCCCGCATCCGCTCGATCCGCGCGCGGACTATGCGCCGAAGCCGGTGAAGCTGATCGCGTACCGCGCGTATCCGGCGGACGCCGCCGCCCCCGAAGACGATCCGTGCCGGCGCGCGTGCGCCGAGAACGTGCGCGGCTTCACCAACACCGACCGCCTGTTCGCGTAAGGAGCCGCACCATGCCGATCATCGAAAGCCGCCTCGACCCGCGCGACGCGATCCACGACATCACGCTGAACGCGGGCGAACCGTGGCTGCACGACCTGAAGCGCGGGCAGGTCTTCCGCATCCTCGACCTCGAAGGCAACCAGGCCGTCGACACGCTGTTCTACCGGTCCGACGACCCCGAGGAGCGCTACAGCGCCCAGGACACGATCCGCGCGCAGCGCAACCTGTACCTGAGCGCCGGCAGCGTGCTGCTGTCGAGCCGGGGCAACGCGATGGCGACGATCGTCGCCGATACGTGCGGGCGTCACGACACGCTCGGCGGCGCATGCGCGGCCGAGAGCAACACGGTGCGTTATGCGCTCGACAAGCGGCACATGCACAACTGCCGCGACAGCTTCCTCAATGCAATCGCGCACTGCACATGCGGCACGGGCGCGCGGCTCACCAAGCGCGACCTCGTCGGCAACGTCAACTTCTTCATGAACGTACCCGTCACGCCGCTCGGCGGGCTGACGTTCGAGGACGGCATTTCCGCGCCCGGCAAGTACGTCGAGATGCGCGCGGAGATGGACGTCACCGTGCTGATCTCGAACTGCCCGCAGCTGAACAACCCGTGCAACGGCTACAACCCGACGCCCGTGCGTCTCACCGTGTGGGAGGCCGAATGAGATTCGCCAAAGTCCTCGTTGCGAACCGCGGCGAGATCGCGTGCCGCGTGATCCGGACGCTGAAGCGGCTCGGCATTGCGTCGGTCGCGATCTACTCGGACGCCGACCGCGACGCGCGTCACGTGACGCTCGCCGACGAAGCCGTGCGGGTCGGCCCCGCGCCGGCGGCGGAGAGCTACCTGAACGTCGCGGCGATCCTCGCCGCCGCGCGCGAGACCGGCGCACAGGCCGTGCATCCCGGCTACGGCTTCCTGTCCGAGCATGCCGGTTTCGCCGATGCATGCGAAGCGGCCGGCGTGCGCTTCATCGGGCCGCGCGGCGACCAGATGCGCGCGTTCGGCCTCAAGCACACCGCGCGCGCGCTCGCGGCCGCACAGGGTGTCGCGCTGCTGCCGGGCACGGGCCTGCTCGACGACGTGGCGACGGCGCTTGCCGAAGCCGGTGCGATCGGCTATCCGGTGATGCTGAAGAGTACGGCCGGCGGTGGCGGGATCGGCATGTCGTTGTGCCGTGACGCCGCGCAGCTCGAGGCGGCCTTCGAATCCGTCGTGCGGCTCGGCAAGGCGAACTTCGCGCATGCGGGCGTGTATCTCGAGAAATTCGTCGAGCACGCGCGGCATATCGAAGTGCAGATCTTCGGCGATGGCCGCGGCGGCGCGATCGCGCTCGGCGAACGCGATTGCTCCGTGCAGCGCCGTAACCAGAAGGTGATCGAGGAGACACCCGCGCCGGACCTGACCGATGCCGAGCGCGACACGCTGCACGCGAGCGCGGTGCGGCTTGCCCGCGCGGTCGGCTACGCGTCGGCCGGCACGGTCGAGTTCGTGTTCGACGCCAACGCGCGCCGGTTCTATTTCCTGGAAGTGAACACGCGGTTGCAGGTCGAACATTGCGTGACCGAAGCAGTCACCGGCATCGATCTCGTGGAATGGATGATCCTGCAGGCCGAAGGCGACCTGCCGCCGCTCGACACACTCGCCGTCGCGCCGCGCGGCGCGAGCATCCAGGTGCGGCTCTATGCGGAAGATCCGCACAAGCAGTTCCAGCCGAGTGCCGGCGTGCTCACGCATGTCGCCTTTCCGGACGACGTGCGCGTCGACGGCTGGATCGACGCGGGCACCGAGGTCAGCGCGCATTACGATCCGTTGCTCGCGAAGCTGATCGTGCGCGGCGATACGCGCCGCGACGCGCTGGCGGCACTGCAGGCCGCGCTGGCGCGGACCGAGCTGTACGGGATCGAAACCAACCTCGACTACCTGCGCGCGATTGCCGGCTCGGACACGTTCGCGCGCGGCGCGCCGACGACGGCGTTCCTGTCGCGCTTCGCATTCGCGCCGCACACGATCGACGTGCTCGACGGCGGCGTGCAGACCACCGTGCAGCAGGCGCCCGGGCGCGTCGGTTACTGGAGCGTCGGCGTGCCGCCGTCCGGTCCGATGGACGATCGCGCGTTCGATCTCGCCAACGCGCTGCTCGGCAACGCACGCGACGCGGCCGGGCTGGAATTCACGATGGTCGGCGCGACGCTGCGCTTCAACACCGCGACGCTGTTCGTGCTCGGCGGTGCGCCGCTCGCGGCAACGCTCGACGGCGAGCCCGCGCCGTTCTGGCAGGTGCTGCGCGCCCGACCGGGCACGGTACTGAAGCTCGGCGGCGTGACGGGCGCGGGCGTGCGCGCGTGCCTGGCCGTGAAGGGCGGGCTGCAGGTGCCCGACTATCTCGGCAGCAAGGCGACCTTCACGCTCGGCCAGTTCGGCGGTCACGCGGGGCGCGCGCTGCGCAAGGGCGACGTGCTGCATCTGCACGCGGACGCGGGGCGCGGCGACGCCGGCGCGACGCTGGCCGAAGACGACATTCCCGCATTGACGCATGCGTGGACGCTCGGTGTGCTGGACGGCCCGCACGGCGCGCCGGACTTCTTCACGTCGGACGACATCGCGATGCTCTACGGCACGCAGTGGACGGTCCACTACAACTCGAGCCGCACCGGCGTCCGGCTGCTCGGACCAAAACCGCAATGGGCACGCGCGGACGGCGGCGAGGCCGGCCTGCATCCGTCGAACATCCACGACAACGCGTATGCGATCGGCGCGGTCGATTTCACCGGCGACATGCCGGTGATCCTCGGCCCGGACGGCCCGAGCCTGGGCGGCTTCGTGTGCCCGGTGACGGTCGTGCGCGACGAGCTGTGGAAGCTCGGGCAGTTGCGCCCGGGCGATACCGTGCAGTTCGTGCGCGCGGCCGCGTCGGCCGGGCAGCCGGCTGCTGCGATCGCGCAACCGACGCGCGACGTCGCCACTGCTGCCTGCGCCACGCCCGGCGAATGCGTGTTGCATCGCGACCCGTCGGCCGGCGGTATCGGTGTCGTCTACCGGCGCTCGGGCGATCGCAACGTGCTGGTCGAATACGGGCCGCTCGTGCTCGACCTGAACCTGCGCTTTCGCGTGCACGCCCTCATGTGCTGGCTCGACGCGCACCGGTTGCCCGGCATGCTCGACCTGACGCCGGGCATCCGCTCGCTTCAGGTGCAGTTCGATGCACGCGTGCTGCCGCTCGATGCACTGCTCGCGCATCTGCGGACCGCGGAGCGGGAGCTCTCCGACGTGGCCGACATGCGCGTGCCGAACCGCATCGTGCACTTGCCGCTGTCGTGGGACGACCCGTCGACGCGCATCGCGATCGAGCGCTACATGCAGTCGGTGCGGCCCGATGCGCCGTGGTGCCCGAGCAATATCGAGTTCATCCGGCGGATCAACGGGCTGGCGAGCATCGACGACGTGAAGCGCATCGTGTTCGACGCGCGCTATCTCGTGATGGGGCTCGGCGATGTCTACCTCGGCGCGCCGGTCGCGACGCCGATCGATCCGCGGCACCGGCTCGTGACGACCAAATACAACCCCGCGCGCACCTGGACACCCGAGAACGCGGTCGGCATCGGCGGCGCGTATCTGTGCGTGTACGGCATGGAAGGGCCCGGCGGTTACCAGTTCGTCGGCCGTACTGTCCAGATGTGGAACCGTCACCGCACCACGCGGGAGTTCGAAGCCGGCAAGCCGTGGCTGCTGCGCTTCTTCGACGAGATCCGCTTCTACGAAGTCAGCGAGGCCGAGCTGGCCACGCTGCGCGCGGATTTCATCGCGGGCCGCGCGTCGCTGAAGATCGAGGAATCCGTGTTCGACCTGGGCGCGTACAACCGCTTTCTGCGCGACGAGGCGGAGTCGATCGCGACGTTCAAGGCCGCGCAGCAAACCGCGTTCGAAGCCGAGCGCGAGCGGTGGCGGGCGGCCGGGCACGCGGAGTACGTCGGCGAAGCGGAGCAGGGCGACGTGCAGGCGGCGCGGGAAACGGCCGCGCTCGACGATACGCAGCGCGCGATTGCCGCGGACGTGTCGGGCAGCGTGTGGAAGGTGCTGGTCGAACCCGGCGAGCGCGTGACCGAAGGGCAGGTCGTCGCGATCGTCGAATCGATGAAGATGGAGGTGGCGGTGACGGCAATGGAAGACGGCACGATCGAGACGATCGATTGCGCGCCGGGCGCGGCGGTCGTGGCCGGCCAGCGGCTGATGGTGCAGAAGACCGGCGCCGCCGAGGAGGTCGCATGAGCACGACACAACGTTCGCCGCTGCCCGGGCCGGGCTCGATCGCCGCGCTGCGCGCACGCTATGAGGCGGGCACCCTGACGCCGCACGCGCTCGTCGACGCGATCGCCGCGCATTTCGACGCAGGCGATCCGCACCATGCGTGGATCCGGCCGCTGACGCACGCCGAGATGACGGCCTACGCCGACGCGCTGGCCGGGCGCGACATCGCATCGCTGCCGCTCTACGGCGTGCCGTTCGCGATCAAGGACAACATCGACCTCGCCGGCATTCCGACAACGGCGGCCTGTCCGGCCTATGCGTACACGCCGGATCGCAGCGCGCCCGTCGTCGAGCGATTGATCGCGGCAGGCGCGATTCCGGTCGGCAAGACCAATCTCGACCAGTTCGCGACCGGGCTGTCGGGGCAGCGCTCGCCGTACGGCGCGTGCCGCAATGCGCTCGATCCGCGCTACGCGTCGGGCGGATCGAGTTCCGGGTCGGCGGTGGCGGTCGCGCTCGGCGTCGCGGCGTTCTCGCTGGGGACCGATACGGCCGGTTCCGGGCGCGTGCCGGCGGCGTTTCATGGGCTCGTCGGACTCAAGCCGACCCGCGGCGTGCTGAGTACGCTCGGCGTCGTGCCGGCTTGCCGGTCGCTCGATTGCGTGTCGGTGTTCGCGCACTCGCCGGCCGACGCACGGTCGGTGTTCGCCGTCGCGCAGGGCGTGATCGAAGGCGATCCTTACGGGCGCGCATGGCAGCCGCTGCCGGATGTCGACCGGGTGCGTTCGCTCGGCCGGTCGGGTTTCGGCGTACCGCGTGCCGATCAGCTCGAGTTCTTCGGCGACGAATCGTATCGCGCGGCCTGGGGGGCGGCGCTCGAACGCCTGCGGGCGACGGGCGCGCGGATCGTCGAGATCGATTTCAGCCCGTTCCTGGCCGCCGCGCGGCTGCTCTACGAGGGCCCGTGGGTTGCCGAGCGGCTTGCCGCACTCGGCGCATTCGCCGCGCGGGAGCCCGATGCGCTCCATCCGGTGATTCGCACGATCGTCGGCGGCGCGTCGCGCTTCAGCGCGGCCGACGCGTTCGCCGCGTTCGACCGGCTCGCGACGCTGCGCATCGAGGCGGCCCGCGCATGGGCCGGGCTCGACGCGATCGTGATGCCGACCTCGGCCACGACCGCGACCGTGGCCGCGCTCGAAGCCGATCCGATCGGCATCAATTCGCGCTTCGGCTTCTACACGAACTTCGTCAACCTGCTCGACCTGTCGGCGATCGCGGTGCCTGCCGGCGTCTGCAGGACCGGGGCGCACGCGGGGTTGCCGTTCGGGATCACGTTCGTCGGCCGCGCGCACGACGATGCGCGGCTGCTCGATCTCGCCCAGGCGTGGGGCGACGGCGATCAGGCTGTCCGCGAGGCCGGGGGCGCTGCAACGGCGGACGCGGCGCCGACGGAAGCCGCCAGCGTCGTGCGCGTGGCCGTCGTCGGTGCGCATCTGCGAGGCGAGCCGTTGAACGGGCAGCTCACGCAGCGACGCGCGCGTTTCGTCGCGGCGACGACGACGGCGGCCACGTACCGTCTCTACGCGCTGTCCGGCGCGGCATCCGGCGGCAGCGTCGCCAAGCCGGGGCTCGTGCGCGTGCCGGAAGGCGGTGCGCCGATCGCGGTCGAGATCTGGGAGATGCCGGTCGACGCGTACGGCAGCTTCGTCGCGGGGATTGCAGCGCCGCTCGGCATCGGCACGCTGACGCTCGCCGACGGGTCGCGCGTGCAGGGCTTCCTGTGCGAAAGCGCGGCGCTCGACGAGGCGACGGACATCACGCGCTTCGGCGGCTGGCGGGCGTATCGCGCCCACGCCGCGGGCAGCGCCTCGCAATGAACGTCCGGTCGCGCGATGCCACGGGCGCTGCGCGACCGGCACCCGAAACGATACGGAGATCCCCATGTCAATGACCCGCAACACGACCGGATGGCTGGCCGTGCGCCGCGAACTGACGACGCGCGGCAAATGGACGCTCGGCCTGGCGTCCTTCCTGCTGCCGTTCGCCGTCTGGTGCCTGATCAGCTATGTGCCGTTCGTCTGGCATCCGCAGATGCGCATCACGAATCCGGGAAGCGTCGACTATTTCCAGACCGGCATGCAGATCGACCGCGAAGTCTTCGACGACGAGCTCGCGCATGCACGGGAGATGCATACGGCCGTGCCGGAGGGCGTGCGCGCGAATCCGGTCTACCTGCCCGCGCCGCACCAGGTGTTGCGCGCGTTCTACACCGCGTTCACGACGCCGCCCGCATCCCGCGACGGCGTATGGCTGCACGAGAGCCTGTGGCACAGCATCCGGATCATTTTCTGGGGCTTCGTGATCTCGTCCGCGATCGGTGTGCCGCTCGGCATCGTCTGCGGCACCTTCAGCGCGCTCGCGCGGCTGCAGGAACCGTTCCTGGAGTTCTTCCGCTACCTGCCCGCGCCGGCGTTCGGCGCGCTGATGGTCGCGATTCTGGGCATCTACGACGCACCGAAGATTGCGATCATCGTGATCGGGACGCTGTTCCAGCAGGTGCTGATCATCGCGAACACGACACGCAAGCTCGAATACGGGCTGTTCGAGGCCGCGATGACGCTCGGCACGAAGAAGCTCAAGCTGCTCACCCACGTCGTGATTCCCGGTGTGCTGCCGGACCTGTATCGCGACCAGCGGATCCTGCTCGGCTGGGCGTGGACTTACCTGATCGTTGCCGAACTCGTCGGCACCAGTTCGGGCATCACGTGGTACATCAGCCAGCAGGCGCGCTACCAGCATTTCGACAACGTGTATGCGGCGATCCTGATGATCGGGGTCATCGGCCTCGGGACCGACATCGTGCTCGGGGTGCTCGGCCGCAAGCTGTTTCCGTGGGACCGCACGCTGAAAGCGTGATGCCCTTCGATTCGCAACCGTCAACCGATTTCCGCAGAGGGCATCATGCAGAATCCGCAAGCCGTTCCCGAGTACCTGATGCAGTCCGACGCGGTGCGCGAGCGCTTCGCACGGCTGAAAACCCGCGACGTGATACTCGACGTGCGCCACGTCGGCAAGCGCTTCGCGACGCCGCAGGGCGAGTGCGTCGCGCTCGACGACATCAGCTTCCGTACACACCGCCGCGAATTCGTGTGCGTGATCGGCCCGTCCGGTTGCGGCAAGTCGACGCTGATCCGCATCCTGGCGGGGCTCGAAGCGCAGACCAGCGGCGAAGTGCTGCTGGACGGCAAGCCCGTGCAGGGGCCGGGCGCCGATCGCGGGATGGTGTTCCAGGGCTATACGCTGTTTCCGTGGCTCACCGTGAAGAAGAACGTGATGTTCGGTCTCCGGATGAACGGGAGCAGCAGCGGCGAGGCCGAACGCGAAGCGCTGCAGTGGCTCGATCTCGTCGGGCTGACGCGTTTCGCCGACGTGTATCCGCACCAGTTGTCCGGCGGGATGAAGCAGCGTGTGGCGATCGCCCGTGCGCTGGCGAACCGCCCGCGCATCCTGCTGATGGACGAGCCGTTCGGTGCGCTCGACGCGCAGACGCGTGCGCGGATGCAGACGCATCTGCTCGACATCTGGCGCAATATCGACGTGACGATCCTGTTCATCACGCACGATCTCGACGAGGCGATTTTCCTGGCGGATCGCATTCTCGTCCTCAAGGCGAATCCGGGGGCGGTGCAGGAGCTGATCGAGGTGCCGGTGCCACGGCCGCGCGATTATTCGCAGGTCAATTCGCCGGCGTTCGTCGCGACGAAGGCGCGGCTCGAAGCGCTGATTCATCCGAAGGAGGCCGTGCCTGCCGATGACGACGACGGCGTGAAACCGCACATGATCCGGATGACGGACGTGTCGGACAACGTCGAGTAGACCGGGACGGGGATGGGCCGGGCGATCGGCACGGGCGCGGTCGGGCGCGCGGTGTTCGCGCTCCGTCCACGTAGGTAGTCGTAGCCGCCGGCCTAGGGCCGGCGCGTCTGGTCTTGGCCGCCCGCGTCACGGCCAGGACCCTGATCGAGCCGCACCTTGAGGCGTTCGGCACGCGCTTTCCCGCACTCGGCCTCGAACCATCGCGGCCTCGCGCATGTCGCCGCTTGCGGATTCGGCCGCGGGCGCCAAACGCGTGCTTTTCGGCCCCGGTTGTCAACCGGGGCCATGACCTGAGTCGCGCTTGCCGACGAGCATCGGGCGACATGGCGGCGGGGGCGTTCGCCGCATGACCGATTTCCGTGAGTCGGGCATCGACCGTGCCGATGCCGAGCCGCGGGCCGATACAGTCGAATGCGTACTGGATTGCGCCGCGTGCGCTACCGTTACCGTCGAAACCCATCCGGACGCAACGCTGCGCCCTTTACCTTTCTCCTGCGACATCGATATGTCGAATATCGCGTCGGCGCGACATTGCCGCACCAATGTCGTGCATTCGTCAGTGGATAGACGCTGATTGAAAGGAAACGTTTGCATGGAGCCATATCGAAATATTCGGTAACTGCACCGATATTCGATCGCCGAATAAGCGCGGGATACTGCACGAATTTCCAATGAAATCGAATGCATAATTCTGCGGCGAACGTTTGCGTGACACCGAAGCGAATTCGAATCGCATGCCGCGCCGCCAATGCGCGTTCAGCAATTGCCGATCAGCGCTCACGCAATTACGTCGATTGCCGTCTGCATTACACCCGGAGCCAGTGCGCGCGACATCGATTTGAACGTGTCGCCGACGTGTATTGCGACTCTGTCAGTTGACGATGGCTAGATCCGAATGCGGGCCGTACTGGACGGCTCGTGGTCGAAGCGGAGGCCACGCCGTCCACGCGCTGGCGCCAAAACATCTCCCGTCATCCTGATCTGCCGGCCGGCATGTGTAATGCATCGGGCGGCCCGAATTCCGTCGCAATTAGCCAGAACTGCCGAGGTATCCGGATATCCCGATCGATATCCGCCGTCGATGATTTGCGTCAATTTTTTATCGATTTTTGCGAATTAATTCACATCCGATTCGACCGTTGTCAATAAATGGGGGCGCATCACGGGCTTGATTGATTCCGACAACAACACGGCGGAAACGGACATTGATAAATCGGCTAACAATCACAGCCGCATATGATGCGGCGCAGAAATCAAGAAATGTAAGCAATTGTTAAAGGGCCGCAAGATGCAAACAGTATCGAATCATTCGTCGGCGGGGTTAAGCGTGAATCGTGGCAGAGGCCCCGGAACCGGGCATCAACGGGCAAGCGTGATCGTACTGTTGCTCGAGGGTTTT
Source organism: Burkholderia sp. COPS (assembly GCF_019425585.1). NCBI lineage: Bacteria > Pseudomonadati > Pseudomonadota > Betaproteobacteria > Burkholderiales > Burkholderiaceae > Burkholderia > Burkholderia sp. COPS. Next base: position 305,133 of record NZ_WIXR01000002.1, read on the forward strand.
TCGATTATGCAGATGGGCAAGCTGGCGGCGGTTTTCGAACTCGCCAATCAGCTCGGTCGAGCCGACGGCGTATTCGCCGACCACTACGAATTGCGGCTTTATTCGATCCATGGCGGCCCGGTTCGTTCGTCGTCGGGTGTGGGGATCTGGACGGATGCCACCCGCATGCTCGAGGCAAGCACGGTTCACGCGATGTTCGTCCTGAGCGGAGAGGGCGGGATCGACGCCCTCGACGAGCAATTGATCGCGTGGCTCAGGCAAGCGCATCAGCGTGCGCGCGTCGTCAGGGGCAGCGGTGGCGGCCGGAAGCTGTTGACGCAGATTCACCTGGCGCAAAAGGAGGTCGAAAAGGTGTTGCCGGCGGCGGACGACGGCGTCGCCTCGCACGCCGGACGCGACGACGTCGAATGTTCCGATGACGAAGACGACGGGCCGTTCTCGGATGCGTTGTCGATCGTGCGCGTCGACATGGGCTACGAAATCGCGCAGGAAATCGTGGCGTGCATGGTGTCCGGTGCGAATCGCAAGCTGACCGACGTGCTGTTCGGCGCACGCGTCGCGCGCGCCAGCACCTTGATCCGGCGCGCGGCACATCACCTGCGCGTCAATAGCGAGAACCGGATCTCCATCGCGGACGAGGCGCAGGCCGCCGCGATGAGCGAGCGCAATTTCCTGCGGCGCTTCAAGAACGAGATCGGTGTGACGCCAACCGAGTTCGTGCTGAGAATCCGCCTCGAAAAGGCCTGCCGCATGCTGATCGAGACGGATCTTCCGGCCGACAAGGTCGCGAGACGAACCGGCCTTGGCAGTGGCGACCGGATGGCCAAGCTGTTTCGCCAGCACTTGCAGACTTCACCGACCGAATACCGGGCCGCCGCTCGAAAAGGCGGCGATGCTTCGGCGGAAATGCTGTATGCGTCGGACCTGAGCAGCTGGATGAACAACACCGCATCGTAGTCACGCGCGCGTCGTTCGTTACTCGAAGGCGATACGTGATTTCATCGTGCCGAGCGTCATGAATATCCGGATAAACGGGATTTCGATCGAATGACAGGGCGCTCGATTCGAATCGAAAAATCGGATATCGGTCGATCGCAGTGCAACAAAGGTGGATTCGGCCACAATCGTGGCGCCGTCCGACAGCAGCCGCCCGAAATGCGTACCCGCTCGATTAAGTTATCGACTGGCCTTTCGAGGAGGCGGCACCCCGGTACTCCTCGGAATTTTGCCTGCCGTGTCTTCGTGAGCGCACTGTGCAGGCCTTTTTATTCTTCGAGCCAGTATTCGCGCGGTCTATATCCGCCGATGCTCGCTCGCACGTTCCGTGCGGTATTCGGCGATGAAATCGCGACCTGCCGTGCCGGATGACACCGGCAAGATGAATCAATGCATTGGCTTGAAACGGCGTGTCGCCATCGCGATCCGGATTCGAGAATCCATAAAAAAATCGCGCGTCATTCCGCATGGAACGTTATCCGTCAAATCGTGAAATCGATCGAATAAATCCGGCACGGAATCACCCTTGATTCCATCCGCCATCAACAAGGCGAATTCGGACGCTGGCGATAAAAGCGCGAGTCGCGATGAATATGATGCACTGCGGCAACACGGAAGTGACGGCATGCCGACGGGTAAACGGATGGGCACGCTGACCGGCACGCGCACTGCAGCGTGCCGCGGCATGGCCGAATGACCGCCTCGGGCGACATTGAATGACAGGCGTGCAGTGCCGGTGCGCAACGCGGACGGGTGCTGAATGACAAATTAGGAGTTCATACCGATGAATTCGTTGATCAATCGAGCGACCGATATCGGGCTGATCGTGCTGGGCGCGTTCATTCCCGCATTGATCGGCGCCACCGGCGGCGCGCGCGGGACGCTGTTCGACGGTGCACTCGTCGCGTTTGCCGCCGCGCTGGCCTTGTCGGTATTTCCCGCCTGCGGCATCTACGAGACGGCGCGCACGCGTTCGGCGCTCCACGTGCTCGGCCGTACCGTGCTCGCGTGGATCGTCGTGCAGGGCATGAGCACGGCGCTCCTGTACATGCTGCATCGTGCGCACGTGCTGTCGAGCGAGTGGTTCGTGTGCTGGACGCTTGCCAGCGGAATCGGTCTGATCGTGTTCCGCGCGCTGACGCTCGCGATCTTCGGAATGATCGAGCGTGCCGGCGATCAGGTGCGTGCGGCGGCCATCGCGCACGCCGACCTGCGCGGCCAGCGCGAGATCGGCCACCGGGCGGCCGGGCGCGTGAAGCGCATGGTCAAGCGCGGCTTCGACCTGGTGGGTGCGTCGTTGCTGCTCCTCCTGCTGGCGCCGGTATTGCTGGGTATCGCGTGGACCGTGCGACGCGACAGCGGCCCGGCGATCTTCGGGCACGAGCGCGTCGGCCGCAACGGCCGGCGGTTCAAGTGCCTGAAATTCCGCTCGATGGTGACGAACGCCGATGCGGTGCTCAAGGCGCTGCTCGAGCGGGATGCCGACGCCCGTGCGGAATGGGATCGCGAATTCAAGCTGAAGAACGATGTCCGCATCACGCCGATCGGCCGCCTGCTCCGCAAGACGAGCCTCGACGAACTGCCGCAGCTGCTGAACGTGCTGAAGGGCGACATGAGCCTGGTCGGGCCGCGCCCGATCGTCGAGGCCGAACTCGAACGCTACGGCACCGACGTGCGCTACTACCTGATGGCGAAACCGGGCATGACCGGACTCTGGCAGGTCAGCGGCCGCAACGACACCGACTATTCGACGCGCGTATCGCTCGACGTGTCCTACGTGCGCGAATGGTCGCTGCGTCGCGACATCGGAATCCTGTTCCGGACGATCAACGTGGTGGTGCGCGGTTCGGGTGCGTATTAGCCGCTGCCGCGCGCACGCCGCGAAGGAAACGCGGCGGCGCGTGACGGTAGCAGGCGCAGCGGGCGCGGAGGGGTTCGGCAGTGAGCAGTGGCGGCAGGCATGTCCGGTCTCGACAGGGGTGCTGTACTCGCGCGCGACACGACGCGGGGCGACCGGTGAAACTTCAAATTAAAAGAGTGCGAGGTTGTAATGCAGAGGTTGCGTCAAATGGAGTCGGCGCGCGCGATCGCGCCGCGCCGACCAATGCGCGTCGGTTCGCTCGTGATGATCCTGCCGCTGTGTGCGTTGCTGGGCGCGTGCGGCATCGCGCCGGGCATGCGCATGCAGCAGCCGGCGTCGATTCCGCTGCAAGGCGGATCGACACCGGCCGAGAGCGCCGCGCTGCCGGTGCCGGTCACCAACATCGACCTGTCGCTGATCCGGCGCATGCGCGACACCGAACGCAGTACGCGCGGCGAAGCGCGCGATATCGTCGCGGCGCCGGATGCGTACACGATCGGGCGCGGCGACGTGCTGCAGATCACCGTCTGGGATCATCCCGAACTCGCGGCGGCGCTCGGCGCGCCTGCGCAGGCCGCGCCGCGCGCGGCGGATGCGCCGCCGGGGTTCGTCGTCGACCAGGACGGCACGCTGCAGTTTCCGTTCGCGGGGCGCCTGCCGGTGGCCGGGCTGACGGCCGAGCAGGTTCAGACGCAGCTCACGCGGCGTCTCGACAGGACATTCAGGAATCCGCAGGTCACGGTGCGCATCGCGTCGTTCCGCGCGAAGCAGGTGTATATCGAGGGCGAGGTGCATGCGCCGGGCTCGCAGCCCGTGAACGATATCCCGATGACGCTGTACGACGCGATCGGGCGGGCCGGCGGCTTTGCGGCATCCGCCGACCAGAGCCGCATCGTGCTGGTGCGCGACGGCGTCGAACGCCGGATTGACCTGACGGAGATGGCCGAGCAGGGGCGCAACCCGTCGAAGATCGTGCTGCGCAACGGCGATCTCGTGCGTGTGCTGCCGCGCGACGAGAGCGGGGTGTTCGTGATGGGCGAGGTCAACAAGCCCGTGACGGCGTTGCCGATGCGCAATGGCCGGCTGACGTTGAGCGAGGCGATCTCGCAGGCCGGCAGCCTGAACGCGAACACGGCCGATGCGGCGCAGCTCTACGTGGTGCGCGGGATGCAGGACGAGCAGCCGCAGGTCTATCACCTCGATGCGCGCTCGCCGGTCGCGATGGTGCTGGCGAATCAGTTCCAGCTGAAGCCGAAGGATGTCGTGTACGTCGACGGCAACGGGCTCGTCCGCTTCAGCCGCGTGCTCAGCCTGTTGCTGCCGGCCATCAACGCCGGCCTGACCGCGGCGATCGCGACCAAATGATGGAATCGATCCTGATCGTCTGCGAGGGCAACATCTGCCGCAGCCCGATGGCCGAGGCGATGCTGCGTCACGCGATGCCCGGGCGTCGCGTCGCGTCCGCCGGCCTGAACGCACTGGTCGGCCTGCCGGCCGCGCCGTATGCGCAGGACGTCATGCGGATGCGCGGCTTCGACGTGTCGACGCATCGCGCGCAGCAGATCGGCCGCTCGCTGTGTACCGATGCCGACCTGATCCTCGTGATGGACCGTCGCCAGCGCACGTCGCTCGAGAACCAGTTCCCGTTCGTGCGGGGGCGCGTGTTCCGTCTCGGCGAGTACACGGATTTCGACGTGCACGACCCTTACCGCCAGCCCCGATTCGTGTTCGAACGCTGTGCGCGACTGATCGAGCTCGGCGTGTCCGAGTGGTCGAAGCGCCTGCGTATCGTCTGACGCGGCCACAGGTCGATGCCCCACTGGAACCCCATACGCCTCCCCATCGTTGCCATGACCCAACCCTCCGCCCCGCCGCAGCACGCCGCCGAAGACGGCAGCGAGACCGACTTCGTCGCGGTGCTCGACATCCTGCTGGAAAGCCGCTGGCTGATCGCGATCATCACGTGCGTGCTGCTGGCCGCCGGCCTCGCTTACGCGATTCTCGGCAAGCCCGTGTTCGAAGCCAACATCATGGTCCAGGTCGAGGACAGCCCGGACACGTCGGCCGCCAAGTCGTTGCTCGGTGACGTATCCGCGCTGTTCGACGTGAAGTCGTCGGCCGCCGCCGAGCAGCAGATCCTCGCGTCGCGCCTCGTCGTCGAACGCGCGGTCGACAAGCTCAACCTGTTCATCGATGCCGGGCCGAAGCGTTTTCCGCTGATCGGCGACTGGATCTCACGCCATGCCGACGGCCTGTCCGACCCCGGCCTGGCCGGCTTCGGCGGCTACGCATGGGGCCGCGAACGGATCGACGTGGCGCGCTTCGACGTGCCGCGCAAGAACGAAGGCGATGCGTTCACGCTGACGAGCCTCGGCGGCAAGCGCTATCGGCTCGACGGCGGCGATTTCAATGCGCCGGTCGAGGGCACGGTCGGTACGCTCGAGCATTTCAGCTCGCCGCGCGGCCCGGTCACGCTGCTGGTCGCGTCGATCGCCGCGAAGCCCGGCGCCGCGTTCGTGCTGGTGCGCAACTCGCGTCTGAAGACGATCGAGGACATCCGCGACCGCCTCAACGTGCAGGAGCGCGTGAAGCAATCGGACGTCGTCGTCGCCAGCCTGCAGGACACCGATCCGAAATGGGTCAGCGACACGATGAACGAGATCGGCCGCCAGTACGTGCGGCAGAACATCGAGCGGAAGTCGGCGGAAGCCGCGCAGTCGCTCGAGTTTCTCAGCGGTCAGCTGCCGCAGCTCAAGCAGCAATTGACCGATTCCGAAGCGCGCCTGACGAAGCTGCGCAACGAGCACGGCACGGTCGACCTTACCGAGGAGGCGAAGCTCGCGCTGGCCCAGACCGCCGACGCGAAGACGCGCCTGCTCGAGTTGCAGCAGAAGCGTCAGGAACTGATGTCGCGCTTCACCGAGCGGCATCCGAGCGTCGCGGTGATCGACGAGCAGATCGCCGCGCTGAACGGTTACCGGAATACGGCCGAACAACAGATCCGGCGCCTGCCGGACCTGCAGCAGGATACGGTGCGGCTGATGCTCGACGTGAGGGTCAACACCGACCTCTACACCGCGTTGCTGAACAACATGCAGCAATTGCAGCTCGTGCAGGCCGGCAAGACCGGCAACGTGCGCCTCGTCGACACCGCGGCGGTGCCGGAAGTGGCGGTGCGGCCGAAGAAGGCGCTCGTCGCGCTGGCATCGCTGCTGCTCGGGCTGCTCGCCGGCTGCGGCACCGCGATCGCCCGCTCGATGCTGTTCCATGGCATCTCCGATCACAACGAGATCGAGCGCCGCCTCGGCCTCGCGGTGTACGCGACGGTGCCGATCAGCGACCATCAGCGCGACCTGGCCGAGGAGGCCGCGCGCAAGAGCGGCCACAAGTCGATCCTGTCGATCGACTTCCCGAACGAGCCGGCCGTCGAGTGCCTGCGCAGCCTGCGCACCGCGCTGCAGTTCGCGATGCTCGAGGCGAAGAACAACATCGTGCTGATCGCCGGCCCCGCGCCGGGCGTCGGCAAGACCTTCCTGTCGTCGAACCTCGCGGTCGTGATGGCGAGCGCCGGCAAGCGCGTGCTGCTGATCGACGGCGACATCCGCAAGGGCCGGCTGCACGACTATCTCGGCTTTCCGCGCGGGCGCGGCTTCACCGAGCTGATCGCCGGCAGCGCGCGCGTGGAGGACGTGATTCATCGCGAGGTGGTCGACGGTCTCGACTTCATCTCGACCGGGACGATGCCGAAGAACCCCGCGGAGCTGCTGCTGAACCGCAATCTCGCGGCGCTGGTCGACGATCTGTCGTCGCGCTACGACATCGTCGTGATCGACTCGGCGCCGGTGCTCGCCGTGCCCGATACCGGCATTCTCGGCGCGGTCGCCGGCACCGCGCTGCTCGTCACGATGGCGGGCAGGACGAAGCTCGGCGAGATCGCCGAATCCGCGAAGCGCTTCGCGCAGAACGGCGTCCGCCTGAGCGGCGTCATCTTCAACGGGGTCAACCCGCGGCTCGGGCAGTACGGGTACGGGTCGAAGTACGGCGGTTATCGCTACGTCGCGTACGAATACGGGGCGCAGGATGCGTGACGCGCACCACGCCGGCGGCGGTCCGACCCGCGTATCCGGCCGCGCACCGCGCACGGAGGCGAGATGATCAATCCACGGGATTCGATCGTGTCGCTCGCCGGCGTCGTGGTCGGCCAGATCGCACTGTTCGCCTGCATCTTCGTGATCGGACGGCGCTTCGGGCCCGAGTCGCTCGGCCATTTCAACTATCTGCTCGCGCTCGCGACCTTCGTCGGCACGCTGCTCGCGTTCCGCTACGAACTCGCGTGCGTCGACGACGCGCCGGGCGAGTCGTTCAACGCGTTCGTCAACGTGACGGCGTTGAGCCTGGTCGTGACGGCGGTGTTCGGTTTCGTGATCGCCGTCGCCGGGCGCGGGGATCTCCGTCTCGTCGCCGTCTATGCGCTGGCGACGTTCGTGCAGCTGGCCGCCGGGTCCTACCTGAACAGCCTCCGGCGCTACGGCTGGATCGCGCTGTCGCGCGTGGTGGTCAACGGCCTGTTCCTCGCGGGCCTCGTGCTGTCGCTCGCCTGTTCCGCGTGCGGACGCGTCGACGTGTTCGCGCTGTATGCGTGGGTGACCGCGGCGGTGTCGATCGTGATGGTTGCGGCGATCCTGTACTCAGGCTATCGCGCCGGGTACGCGTTCAGGCTGTCGCGCGCTTTCTTCGTCAGGAACCGCCGTTTCGCGCTGTATATCCTGCCGTCGACGCTGTGCGCATCGGTGCTGACCTACGCGCTGTCGATCGCGATTCCGCACTGGTTCGATGCGCAGAGCGCCGGCTACTTCGCGGCCGCGTACCGGCTCGGTTTCTTTCCGGTATCGCTGATCGCACAGAGCGTCGGCGGCGTATTCCGCCGCGACGCGATCGGTGCGATGGCGCGTCCGGATGCGAGCGCGACGGTGCCGCGCGTGTACCGGACTTACGCCCGCGCGCTCGCGGTACTCGCGGTCGTGTACATGGCCGGCGGGCTGCTGCTGTTCGCGCCGCTCGTGAACCAGTTCTTCGGCGCAAGCTGGCGCGGCTCGGTCGGGTTCTATCACAGCCTGATGCCGTTGTTCGCGCTGCAGCTGATCTACGTGCCGCTGTCGCAGATCTTTCTCGCGACGCGCGCGCAGCGCATCGATTTCCTGTTTCAGCTGACCTGCGGCGTGTGCCTGACCGGTGCGCTGGGCGTCGCAAGGCTGATGAACCTGTCGGCCCCGGCGAGCGTGCAGGTTTTTTCGCTGACCGGCGCGGCGCTGATGGCGGCCGGCATCGCGCTCACGTACCGGGTCCTCGACACGAACCTGTCCCGATCCCGCGCGCTGGCGTGAGATTTCCGCAACGACGAACGAGCACACCATGATCCTGATCGTCATCGATTCCCTCGAGCGTTACACCTTCGCGACCCGGCTCGTGAACGCGGTGCGGCACGAATACGAGTTCGCGTTCCTGACGAGCGAACCGGTCGCGCATCTCGGCCTGCTGCTGGGCGGCTACCGCTCGGTGTACCTGAACCGGCTGATGCCGATCGACGTGCCCGACGGGCAGGCGGCCGACCGCACGCCGTACCAGCTGTCGATCGAGGTGCTGAACGGGCAGATGACCGAGGCGCGCGCGAAGCGCGAGTCGGCGGCGATCTTCCATATCGCATCGGAGGTGCTGCGCGGCCTGCGGGTCGAGCAGTGCGTGATGTGGAACGGGCAGCAACTGGTGTGCCGCGCGGTGCGGCAGGCATGCACGGTGTACGGCGTCGCGACCCGCTTCATCGAGATCTCGAACCTGCCGGGCAAGCTGTTCGTCGATTCGCTGGGTGTCAATGCGCTGTCGACGATCAGCCGCAACCCCGAGGCCATCGATCGGCTGCCGCTGCCCGACGAGCACACGCATGCGCGCTGGCTGTCGGCCTACGAGCGCTACAAGCAGATGCCGCTGCCGCAGGCGCGGACATCGTTCGCGCGCAAGGCCATGTCGGCGGCCAACTACGTGCTGAAGGTGCTCAGCCGCGGCGTCGGCCGCCGGCGCCTGGCGAGCGTGCGGGCGCGCAACGGGATGCCGGCGCCGCGCCAGGCCACGTACATGCCGGTCGACACGCTGGCGGCGAACCGCTATGTGTTCCTGCCGCTGCAGGTGTCCGGCGACACGCAGATCAAGTTGCACTCGGACGTCGACAATCTCGAGGCGATCCGCCATGCGTTCGAGTTCGCGGCGAACGAGAGCGCCGACCTGTTCGTGAAGCTGCATCCCGCCGAGACCGATGCGGCCGAGATCGAAGCGATCGTGCGCCTGCAGGAGACGTATCACTTCGAAATCGTCACGTCGCCGACCACCGACCTGCTGCGGCACGCGTATGCGGTCGTCACGATCAATTCGACGGTCGGGCTCGAGGCGATGCTATACGGCAAGCGCGTGGTGTCGCTCGGCCGCTGCTTCTACAAGGAGTTCGATCGCGAGCGGCTGCTGAAGTACATCCATTCGTTCCTGGTCGACGGTATCGACTACTTCGGCGCCGCGCGCATTCCCGCCGATGCGGCCCGGCGCGTGTTCGCGACGCGGCACTGACATGGGCGTCACGTTGCGACAAACCGCCGAGGCGATCGCCGAAGACTGCCGCCGCAATGCGTTCGTGAAGACGCGCAGCGTGGTTGTCTTCTACCGCGTCGTGCACTACCTCGCGTGCCGGAGCCGGTTCACGCTGCTGGCCGGCGCGCCGCTGATCCTGCTCTACATCGTGCTGTGCGACTGGCTGATGGGCATCGAGATTCCGGTGAAGACGAAGATCGGCAAGGGGCTCGCGCTCTATCACGGCACCGGCCTCGTGATCAACGGCTACGCGGTGATCGGCGACTACTGCACGCTGCGGCACGGCGTGACGATCGGCAACACGATCCGGAAGGACGGCACGCTCGGCGGCGTGCCGACGATCGGCGACCACGTGGAGTTCGGCGTGCACAGCGTCGTGCTCGGCGCGGTGCGGGTCGGCGACGGCGTGCGGATCGGCGCGGGCGCGGTGGTGTTGCGTGACGTGCCCGACCGCTGCGTGGCCGTCGGCGTTCCCGCGCGCATTCTCGACAACGAACAGGAACCCACATGAAAGTGTTCATTCTGCATCCCGGCAAGGCGAACTATCCCGAGATCGCCGCTTACCGCAGCCGCCTGGGCACGCACGGGTTCGAGGTGTTCGACGGCGATCTCGATGCGTACGCGCGTTTTCCCGGTCGGGACGTCTGCATCCTGTGGTGCATCATGGGTTTCTATCGCGCGCTGCCGCCCGCGCGGTTCGTGATTCACGACTACCGGTCGCTATCGGTCGGCCGGCTCGCGGCCGTCAAGGACGGCGTGAAGCGCATGCTGAACGTGCGGCCCGACTTGCGGATCTTCCAGAACGAGCAGATGCGCGACGCGATGGCGTTTCGCGACGGCGTGCGCGCGCTGCTGCTGCCGATGGGCGTGCCGGACTGGATCTTCGATCGGGCCGATGCGGGCAGCGACCGTGTCGCGCCCGGCGGCGCCGATGCCGCGCCGATTGTGTCCGGCAGGTTCTGCTATATCGGTGAAATGAGCCGCGAGCGCGGTTTTCACAAGGTGCTGGCCGCCTATCGCGACGCGCAGCGCGACGAGTCGGACACGCTCGTGCTGGTCGGCCAGCCGGAGCCCGAAATCCACGCCGAGTTCGTCGATACGCCGGGCATCCGCTTCGTCGGCCGCGTGCCGCAGCCGGACGCGCTGCGGATCGTCCGCGACAGCGAATACGCGGTGTGCTTCTTCCCGTATCACCGGCCGCATTGTTTCCAGACGCCGACGAAGCTGCTCGAATACGCGTCGCTCGGTAAGAGGATCATTTGCAACGACGCGCCGTCGAACGTGCGCACCGCGCACGAACTCGGCATCCAGTGCCACGTCACCGGTGCGGCGATCTTCGACGAACTGTTTCCGCTGTCGCGGATCCGCGCGACCCGTCCCGACCCGGCGGCAATGCAGTCGCTCGAATGGGGGCGCGTGATCGAGCGGTCGGGCGTGCTCGCGTTCATCGATGCGGTCGCGGGGCGTCGTCCGGATGCGTGACGACGTCATTCGCCGTCGGTGCGCGACGGCTCATCCCTCATGGAACGGATTCCGATGAAGATCGTCCACATGGTCGAATCCAGCGCCACGGGCACGTTGTCGATGGTGTGCCTGATCGCGAATCGCCTGGCACGCGACGGCCACGACGTGCATGTCGTCTACTCGGTGCGGCCGGACACGCCGCCCGCCATTGCCGCAATGTTCGACTCGCGGGTGTCGCTGCGCCACGTCCAGATGAAAGGCGTGGGCCTGCTGCGGACCGTCGGCCGGCTGCGCGCGACACTCAACGAGATCGGACCGGACGTCGTGCATCTGCACTCGTCGTTCGCGGGCTTTCTCGGGCGGCTGTCGACGCTGTTCGCGCTGCCGACGGCAGCGTTCTTCTACAGCCCGCACTGCATCTCGTTCATGCGCCGCGATATCTCGGGCGTGAAGCGGCTGGCGTTCGTCGGGCTCGAATGGATCGCGTGCGTGCGGAAATGCCTGTACGTCGCGTGCTCGGAAAGCGAGGGCCGCGCGATTCGTGCATGGCTGCGTCAGCCGGTGGTAGTGGTCGAGAATGCGGTAGTCGATACGCCGTCGTCGGCACGGGCGGGTGACGAAGGGCGGCCGGCGGACGGCCCCCTGCGCGTGGTGACCGTCGGCGGCATTCGTGCGCAAAAGAATCCGGCGCTGTTCGCGCAGATCGCGGACGGCCTGCGTGCGCGCGGCGTGCGCTTCGTCTGGATCGGCGACGGCGACGATGTATCGAAGGCGCGGCTGGCCGAGGCAGGCGTCGAGGTGACCGGATGGCTGCCGCACGACGAGGTCGCGCGGCGGCTCGCCGGCACGGACGTGTATCTGTCGACGTCGTCGTGGGAAGGCATGCCGGTGTCGGTCATCGAGGCGATGCTGGCGGGGCGGCCCGTCGTCGTGTCCGGGTGCGCCGGCAACGTGGATGTCGTGCGCCATCTGCAGACCGGCGTGATCTACGCGACGGCGGCCGACGCGGTCGCGTGGCTCGAGCGCCTCGCCGTCGACGGCGCGCTGCGCCGGGAACTGGCCCGGCAGGCGAGCCGCGAGGCGCGGCAGCGCTTCGGCGAGGCGCGCTTGTTGGGCGAGCTCGTGCCGCTCTATGCTGCGTGGGTGGCGCGCTGACACCCGCATCCGGCTGCGCCCGACCGGCGCGATCGCGCGGCTTTCGCCGCGGCGCAACGCGCCCGACACCGCCCCAGTTTCGTGGAGAACTGTATGAATGTAACCCTCAACCCTGACGTCACCGTCGGCAACGACCTGCCGTTCGTCCTGTTCGGCGGCCTCAACGTGCTCGAAAGCCTGGACTTCACGCTCGACGTCTGCGGCACGTTCGTCGAGGTCACGCGCCGTCTCGGCATTCCGCTGGTGTTCAAGGCGTCCTTCGACAAGGCCAACCGCTCGTCGATCCACTCGTATCGCGGCGTCGGATTCGACGAGGGGCTGCGGATCTTCGACGAGGTCAAGCGCCGGTTCGGCGTGCCCGTGATCACCGACGTGCATGAAACGTGGCAGGCCGAGCCGGCGTCGAAGGTCGTCGACGTGCTGCAGGTGCCGGCGTTCCTCGCGCGACAGACCGACCTCGTGGTCGCGATCGCGCGGACCGGCAACGCGGTCAACATCAAGAAGCCGCAGTTCATGAGCCCGACGCAGATCGAGCACGTCGTGTCGAAGTGCCGCGAAGCCGGCAACGACCGCGTGATCCTGTGCGAGCGCGGCTCGTCGTTCGGTTATGACAATCTCGTCGTCGACATGCTCGGCTTCCGCCAGATGCGTGACACGACGGGCGACTGCCCGGTGATCTTCGACGTCACGCACAGTCTGCAGATGCGCGATCCGGGCGGCGCGGCGTCGGGCGGACGGCGGCGCCAGGTGCTCGACCTCGCGCGCGCCGGGATGGCGGTCGGGCTGGCCGGGCTGTTCCTCGAAGCGCATCCCGACCCCGACCGCGCGCGCTGCGACGGCCCGAGCGCGCTGCCGCTCGCGCTGCTCGACGCGTTCCTGCAGCAGGTTAAGGCGGTGGACGACCTGGTCAAGCGGCTGCCGCCGCTCGATATCCGGTGAGCGGCGCGACGTATCGCGGGCCCGTGCGGCTGGTGCTGTTCGACGTCGACGGCGTGCTGACCGACGGCCTGCTGCACGTGACGCACGAAGGCGAGTTCATGAAGAGCTTTCACGCGCACGACGGCGTGGCGGTCGCGCTGTTGCGCGCGCACGGCATCCGCACCGGCATCCTGTCGGGCAAGCACAGCGGCGCATTGACGTGGCGCGCGGCGCAGCTCGGTGTCGACGTGCTCGTGAGCGGCTGCGACGACAAGGGCGCAGGTTATGCGGACATCAAGGCGCGGCAACGGGTCGACGATCACGAGGTCGCGTATGTCGGCGACGACGTGAACGATCTCGCGGTCATCGCGCGCGTCGGCGTGTCGTATGCGCCGGCCGATGCGCATCGGCTCGTCCGCGCGCGCGTCGACCATGTCGCGTGCACGGCCGGCGGCCGCGGCGTCGCGCGCGAAGTGGCCGAGCATCTGCTGATGGATGCCGGGTTGTCGCTCGACGACGCGTACCGGCCGTTGCTCGAACAATGGAGCGGTCATGACGTCGTTCAATAACGGGCGGACGGTGCGCGTCGTGATTCCGGCGCGGTACGGGTCGGCGCGGCTGCCGGGCAAGCCGCTCGTCGATCTGGACGGCGAGCCGATGATCGTCCGCGTGCATGCGCGCGTGCGTCGCGCGCTGCCCGATACCGACATCGTCGTCGCGATCGACGATGCACGCATTGCCGACGTGCTTGACGCACGCGGCATCCGGTTTGCGATGACCGATGCCGGTCATGCGTCCGGCACCGACCGTTCGGCGGAAGTCGCGCGGGTGTTGGGCTGGCCCGGCACCGATGCGGTAATCAACGTGCAGGGCGACGAACCGCTCGTGCCGACGGCACTGCTGAAGGCGTTCGCCGGGTTCTGCGGCGCGGCGCCGGATCTCGGTGTCGCGACGGTCGCCTGTCCGGTCAGGGAAGTCGCGCTGCTCGACGAGCCGGCGATCGTCAAGCTCGTCGTCGATCACCACAGCCGCGCGCTGTACTTCTCGCGCGCGGCGATCCCGTTCTGCCGCGACGGGCGGCCGGCGGAGGCGGAAGGTGCGAACGGCTCGATCGGCGGCGTGTTCCTGCGTCACATCGGCCTGTACGGCTACGCGAACGCGACGTTGCAGGCGCTGGCGAGCGCGGCACCGTGCGAACTCGAGCAACTGGAAAAGCTCGAGCAGTTGCGCGCGCTGTGGCTCGGCATGCCGATCGACGTGATGCGCTGGCCCGACGCGCCGCCCACCGGCGTCGATACGCCCGACGACGTCGCCCGTGTCGTCTCCCTTCTCAAACGGCAAACCCATGATGCGACAGAACCATATTGAATCCGCCCGGCAGGTCTTCGAGATCGAGTCGCGGGCACTGGCCGGCGTGGCCGCGCGGCTCGACGCGAATTTCGAGCAGGCGGTCGAGATCGTCCTCGCGTCGAGCGGCCGCGTCGTCGTGTGCGGGATGGGCAAGTCCGGCATCGTCGGCCGGAAGATCGCCGCGACGCTGTCGAGCACGGGCACGCCGGCTTTCTTCATGCATCCGGGCGAGGCCTATCACGGCGACCTCGGCATGGTGACACCGGCCGACACGTTTCTCGCGATTTCGAATTCCGGCGAAACGGATGAAGTGATCAAGCTGATCCCGTTCCTGCGCGGCAACGGCAACGACCTGATCGCGCTGACCGGCAACCCGGCGTCGACGCTCGCGAGCGCCGCGCGGGTTCATCTGGACATCGGTGTCGAGCGCGAGGCGTGCCCGCTGCAGCTCGCACCGACCGCGTCGACGACGGCAACGCTCGCGATGGGCGATGCGCTGGCGGTCACGCTGATGCGGGCGCGCGGCTTCCAGCCGGAACACTTCGCGCGCTTCCATCCGGGCGGCTCGCTCGGCCGCCGGCTGCTGTCGACGGTCGACGACGAAATGGCGCGCGGCAACCTGCCGTTCGTGACGGAGGACATGTCGACGCTCGACGTGCTGGATGCGATGACACGGGGGCGGCTCGGGCTCGCGATCGTCAGGCGCGACGCCGGCTGGGGCATCGTGACCGACGGCGACATCCGCCGCGCGATCGAGCGGCATGGCGACGGCGTATTGCGGCGCACGGCCGCCGACATGATGTCGATCGAGCCGTCGACGGTGCGGCCCGGCACGCGGGTCGAGGATGCGTTGCTGCTGATGCAGCAGCAGCGGATCGGCGCGTTGCTGGTGGTCGACGGCGGCGACGTCGTCGGCGTGTTCAAGAAATAGCGAACGGGCGGCTCCCGCGGCGTCGGGTGACGCGCGGGAAGCGTGCCGGCACACCGGCGCGCTATTGCAGGCTTTGCGTCAGCGCGCCGGATGCCGCGTCCTGGCGGAACCGGCGCACGCGCAGGAACGTGATGAAATTCGAGTCGTGCTGGCTTGCCGCGCCGCCTTCCGGGTCGTCGAACGCGACACGCAGCACCGCGACGAGGTCGCTGCCGTCGAATTGCCAGTCGACGTACTGGAAACCGTGCCGTTTCGTGTCGGCGTGCTGCAACACGACGCGCCGCGCGGTCCACTGCCGCAGATCGGGCGACGACAGCAGCACCAGCGTGTTGCGCATACGTTCGAGGTTCATCCGCCCGGCGCGCTTCGGCACCGCGTTCGTGATCGTCCAGTATTGCTTCGACTGCGGATCGAAGCGGATCGTGAATTTCTTGCCGGCGCCGGGCAGGTCGACGAAATCGCGTGCCGGGTCGAACGACAGCGTGCGGCCGTCGTTGCCCGTCGCCACCAGCGCGGCCTTCTCCGGGCCGTTCGCGGTGTTCACGCGCAGCATGACGGCGGGCGCGGCGCCTTGCCGGCCGACCGCGTTGCCTTCTTCCCATGACTGGAACTTGCCGTCGAGCCAGCGCTTGTCCGACGGCAGGTGCGCGGACACGCGCCAGTTGCGCGCGTCGAGCAGGTCGCGATCGACCGGCGCGGACAGGACCAGCGCGCGCAGGTCGCCGTCCTCGACGCTTTCATACGCGCGCCACACGCGTCCGCGATCGACGAGGACCGGCACCGGCCCGGTGATGTAGCGCCCCGCATACGGCAGCAGCCCGGTGGACGCGTCGACCGGCGTGGTCCAGGTTTCGCCGCCGTCGTCGGAGCGGCGAATCGTCGGCGTGCCCATCGAGCGGTTGGTGCCCATCAGGTACAGCGCACCGTTCAGCACGAACAGCGACGACCAGTACTGATCCGGCACGTCGCCGAGCTTCGACCAGGTCGTGCCCTTGTCGTGCGACGTGAACACGGACACCTCGTTCTGCGCCGACGCGGCACCGAACGTATCGAAGCTCGCGACGTAGTCGCCGTTCGGCAGCACGGCCAGCGACGGCGAGCCGAGATACACGCGCGTGGCGGCCCGGCTGTGCGCGATCACCTCGCCGGGCGGCGCGGGCACGGCTTGCGCGTGCGCCGCCGTCGCCATGCAGCCCACGCAGCCCACGCACAGCGCGGCGATCAGCGACCGTTTCAGCGCGTGGAACGTCGAAGCAGGTCGAAGTGAGTTCATGTCAGGTGCGCGAGCGGCTTGCCGCCGGACGCGTTCGGGATGGGACGGGCAACCGTGCGCCGGTACGGCGCGTCCTGGTCGGCCAGCACGACGAACAGCAGGATGGTGAGCCAGAGCATGCCATAGAGCACGTGATACTTGAACAGCAGGATCGGCAGCAGATAGAGCAGATACTTGCGCCGGCCCTTGCGGCGAAACAGCATGACGAGCGTACCGAGGAACACGACGGAACCGGCGATGCCCGCGGCGAACACGAGGTAGACGTAGAACGAGCTGTCCCGCACCTGGTAGCCGCGCAGATGCGTTTTCCCGACGTTGTTGCGCTCGTCCCAGAACAGGCCGCCGCCGAACACGCCCGCGACGACGTCGCGCTCGGTCAGCTCGGTCAGCACGAGCGTCCGGCTGCCGACCGCATCGTAGTCGACCGACTGGTTCACCCGCTGGTCGTACACGCTGTAGAGCCAGGGCACGCATGCGAGCGCGACGACGACGACGGCGATCCGGGTTCGCAGCCGCCCGCGCCCGGTGAGCACGTGCAGCCCGCACAGCGCCGCGCAGACGGCCATCGACGCGACCGAGAAGCTGAGCAGCGCGGTGGCGAACCCGACGACGGGCGCGAGCGTGATGCGCCGCTTCGACAACAGCAGGATCACCGCGCTCGGGACGACCGTCATCGCATAGAACGACGGTTCGGAATACAGGCCCAGCGCGCGGATCGAAATCAGGCTGTCGGACAGTGCCTTGGTCGCATAGAGCGCTTCGGAGTCGGCTTCGCGCACGTAGCTGTCGAAGTCGATGAAGGTGCCGGTTCCGAGGTAGAAGACGAGCTGGAACGTGAAGAATGCGGCGTGCACGTAGATCAGCGTCTTGCACGCGGTGTCGAGCGATGCCCGCGTGAGCACGCCGCCCGCGAACATCCAGTAGCTCAGCGCGATGTACGTCTGGATCAGCACGAACTTGATGAAGAAGTTCACGTAGAAATCGCCGAACGCGGACAGGATGAACGCGAGGCAGGTGCTGATCAGCCAGTACGTGCAAACGGGAAACAGGTGGCGCTGCCGGTTCATCAGCGTCGGCGCGCGCAGGAAGGCGAGCGCGCAGAGCAGCACATACGCGGCGAAGGTCGCCCGCACGCTGAACGCGTTGAGCGAGAAGAACAGTACGCTGGCTGAAAAGAGCAAGGTCGACATGCGTGTGCCCGATCGGAGGCTCCGGATCCGCTGCGTGCCGGCCGTGCCGGCGCCGCGCGGCGAGATGTCGTGCAACGCGCGGCAAGATGCCTGCCGGGAGGGCAGGCTTGCGTGCCGCGTCGCACGCGGAATGCGCGTCCGTCGTCCGGGACGAAGCGCTTCGGCGACCGAGGATAGACGACGGGACGGCCAGGCGAGCCGGGATGTCCGATCCGGGCGGCATTCTGTCCGTTCCCGGCGGGGGCGGCCGAGCGGGGCACGTGCCGGAGGCGGGCGACGGGCGTTCGCGCGGCGGCCGTCACGGCTGAAACGCGAACCGCCCGCACAAGAACGGCGAATACAGCTCGATCGCCGCCTGAATCGGCGCGTGGCGCCCATAGGCGGCGGCCGACACGGCCAGCAGCGAGCCGGCGACGAGCGCGCGGTAGCGTGCGTCGACGCGCGGCGTGCCGTGCCGCCACATGAACGCCAGCGCGACCGCCGAGCCGACGAGCCAGCCGGCGACGACTTCCGACGGCGTGTGCGCGTCGTCGAACACGCGCGCGGCGCCGATCAGCGCGCCGAGCGCGAGACCGACCCCGAGCGGCAGCGATCGCGACGAACTCGCCCGCGGTTGCACGCCGTCGCTCAGCGCCAGCACGCACACCATCGGCCAGACTGCCGACGCGAGCATCGTGTGCCCGCTGATCACGCGGAAATGTATCGGGCGGATCTGGATTCCGCAGCCGGCGTACAGCATCTTGGTCGCGCCGACGAGCGCCATGCCGGCCGCGAGCATCAGCGCCCACGATGCCGCGTGACGCCGTCCAGCCGTCGAGCGTGTGAGCCAGGCGATGCACACGACGGCCAGCGGCAGCGTCATCGCCGCGTCGCCGAGATCGCTGACGGCGGTCCACATGACCGGGTTCGCGATCGATGCCCGCCTGGTCAGGCGACCAGCAGCGCCGACATGCGCGTGGCCAGGTAGCTTTCGAAATCCGCGGCCACTTCAGGGTGCCGCAGCGCGAACTCGACCGTCGCCTTCAGATATCCGAGCTTGCTGCCGCAGTCGAAACGGGTGCCGTCGTAGCGATGGGCGAGCACCTGCTCGTCCGACAGCAACGACTGGATCGCGTCCGTCAGCTGCAATTCGCCGCCGGCACCGGGCCGCAGTGCGCGCAGATGCTCGAACACCTTCGGCTTCAGCACGTAACGGCCCACCACGCCGAAATTCGACGGCGCCTTGGCCGGCTCCGGCTTCTCGACGATGCCGGACAGCTTGAACAGGTTGTCCTCCCAGCGCTTGCCTTCGATCACGCCGTACGACCTCGACGCGTCGGGCGCGATTTCCTCCACGCCGATCACCGACGCGTGATAGTGATCGAACACGTCGATCATCTGGCGCAGCACGGGCGTCGGGCCGTCGAGCAGGTCGTCGGCGAGGATCACCGCGAACGGCTGGTCGCCGACCAGCTTCTCCGCGCACAGCACGGCATGGCCGAGCCCCAGCGCTTCGGCCTGACGCACGTAGAAGCAGTCGACGTGGCTCGGCTTGATGCCGCGCACCAGCGACAGCAGTTTTTCCTTGCCGCGCGCTTCGAGCTCGGCCTCGATCTCGTAGGACTTGTCGAAGTGGTCCTCGATCGCGCGCTTGCTGCGCCCGGTCACGAAAATCATTTCGGTGATGCCCGCGTCGATCGCTTCCTCGACCGCATACTGGATCAGCGGCTTGTCCACGACCGGCAGCATTTCTTTCGGACTGGCTTTGGTCGCCGGCAGAAATCGCGTACCGAGACCGGCAACCGGAAATACGGCTTTCGTCACTTTCAACATGATTTTCGAATTCCATCCGTTCAGGATCAGGCATCAACAATGCCGAGGGAAGGTGGCGATGCGCGCATGCAATCGTCGCTCGCCGGTGCCATATCGTTCGCGCGGCCGGACCCGCGCCGTTCGACAATCGTATGGGCGTTCCCGTTTCGAGTGGCGACCGAATCTAGGCCGAATCCGACAGGGATGAATGGCGAATGGTGAATTGCAATTGCCGATTTCGAATATGTCGGATGCCATCTAGGAATTGTCGGCATGACGTCGATTGCCTGACATAGATTCAGGCATCCATTACTGGACGGCCGGTCGCGGCGCCGCGCGTGCGGCATGCGACGACCGCCGTCGGCTCAGGAGCAGTCATGACCGGACAGGGCGATATCTTCGATGCAATTGCGGAATTCAACCGGGCGTACCTCGTGCTCGCGCAGCGCATATTGCGTATCGATTACGAACAGGGCAAGCGGCAATTGGGTATCTCGGATGCCATTGCTGCATCGATCGACGCGTTGACGCTGGATCAGATCGATGAACTCGCGGCCGGCGGCGAGCTGGTTTGTGAATTTCGTGCCGAAAACGCGCCGGGCCGCGCGTGATTTGTTTTCCGGTTTTCCCGAATGGATGTTCCGGTCGCGCCTTTTCACGAGATTGCACCGTCGCGGCCGTTCGTCTTTTTACATCAAGAGAATGTGGAGGAATTGCATGCCCGGTTATCGCGAATTGAAGGCGCAAGCCGATGAATTGATGAAGCGCGTCGAGGAAGCCCGGCTCGCCGAACTCGAGGCCGTCATACAGGAGATTCGCACCCGGGTCGCCGAATATGGGCTGACCGCCGGGCAGATATTCGGCCGCCACGGCGGCGCGGCGAAAGCGATGCCGCGAAAGAGCGCATCGGCGCCGCGCTATCGCGACCCGAAGACCGGCGCGACCTGGAGCGGGCGCGGGCGCGAGCCGGCCTGGATCAAAGGCGGCCGTCGCGACCGGTTCCTGATCGAGCGCAACGCCGGCTGAGCGTGACGACTTTCGAATACCGCTTTCCGGCAGCGGAGCAGCCGCTTGCGACGTGTGGGCCTGGAGATGCCGCGACGTGCGCATGGGAGGCCGGCGTTGCCGGTCTCCCGATGCACGCTGAGCTGCGGTGATCCCATCGAGATGGTGCGCTTCGTCGTCCCGCGCCGGTCGAAACGATGCTCGTGGATCACACGTCGGCGCAAACTGGATTCCGGAACCCGGGCAGGCAACGCGTCCTTTCACCGCGCCCCCGCTGGTTCAGACACGGCAACAGCAGCAAGTGCCCGGTGCTGCCCGCCTGGCGTCCAGCCGAGCTGAATGTCGGCCACGACGCTGCTGACGCGCGGCGGAGCGCTGCACCGATCGGTCAGCGGGTCGGCGGAGCCGTACTCAGCTTCTCCGACAGCATCCGCTCGTACACGCCAAAGTGCAGATCGACCTCCTTTTGCGTGACCGGGGTGACCGTGATGTTGATCTGGTCGGGCAACAGGCCCAGCACAACCGCAACCGCGGCTTCAAGTTGCGGTGCACAAACCTTGTCCTCCGCCATCGTCGTGCCGACCAGCACGTCGTAGGTCTGTTCGTGCCGGCAGACGACCTCGACGAGTCGCGCCCGCGCACTCATGTTGTTGTCGATCGCGAGCCTGACGACCTCGGTCACAGTACGCATCGTCTCGGTCGGAAAGCCCTTCGTCGAGCGTAGCCGGATACGATGCCTGCCCAGCGTAAGCCAGTCCGTGTCGAATTCCATGGCGTCCTCCGCATGCAGTTCCAAGCCGCAGCGATGATAGGTTCCAGCACCGGAATTTCAAGTGCAAAAATCTGCCGACGGACCTTGAAATTTTTCGCAGAGTGTCTATCTTGAGTTTCGCTCAGGCAGACGCGCGGGCCTCCGGATCCCGCGTGCTGCGTGTTTCTATTTGTTTGCCGGCAGTCTGGCAGGCGAACTGGAGCGCGTAGGCCCGTTCGCCCCCCGGCTGCATTCAAGGAGGATACGATCGTGAGCGATCTTTACTTCGGAACCGACCTCTTCAGCGAATTAGACCGCCTGCAGCAGCAGATGGCGCAACACTTCGGCGGCTTCCCGTCCAGCATCCGCGCTGGCCGGTTGGGCGCGTTTCCCCAGATCAATATCGGTGCGACCGACGAGTCGATCGAGATCGTCGCCTTTGCCCCGGGCATCAACGCCACCGAACTCGACGTATCGATCGACAAGGGCTTGCTGACCATCAGCGGTGAACGCAAATCGACACAGCCCGACACGGGAAGCGCGACGCGTACGTATGCGCAGGAGCGCTTTGCCGGCGCCTTCAGGCGCGTCATCGAGCTGCCCGACACCGCCGATCCGGACAAGGTCCAGGCGCGCTACGAAAATGGCTGCCTGTCGATCAGTGTCGGCAGGCGAGAATCGTCCAGGCCGCGCGCCATCACTGTCCAGTAATCCGAGGAGCCGATCATGAATGACACGACCCAACTGGCCGAACGCGGCCCGTCCAACGTCGCACGTCGCGGCACCGAACAACCCAGGCGCCGGATCACGCTCGTCCCGGCCGTCGACATATACGAGGACAGCCAGGTCGTCACGCTATGGGCGGATCTGCCCGGTGTGACGAAGGACAAGCTGGACGTCAAGGTTCACGACAACAACCTCTCGATCGAGGCCGAGGCGGCGGTGCCGACGCCGGCAAATCTGCGGCTGCAGCATGCCGAGGTCCGCGAACCGCACTTCGCCCGGACGTTCACGCTGTCACCGGACTTCGATACGTCAAGGATCGAGGCGAGTCTCCAGGACGGGGTGCTGAAGCTGACAATCCCGCGCCGCGACGAGGCGCGCCCACGGCGCGTTGAAGTCAGGACCGGCTGACCCGTCGGCAACGGCAGGTCGGCAACCAGGGCGGCAGCGATCGCGCTGCCGCCTGCGCGAACCGGGAGCAGGGGGGCGGGTGTCTGATGTTATGCAGGAGTCCTGTAATGGACACGCGATCGATCTCCATGCGATTCCCGTGTGACGGATCGTGACCCGCCTGTCCGCACTGGACGGCTACGTCGCCATCGTCCGGATAGTCCGAATCGAACGGAGCGATGAGGTGTTGACCGACCGGCATCTGCCGCGTTTCAGCGAACGCTGGACAAGCGCGACCGAAGCGCGGCGCGATGCGGTCGAGTACGCGGTGAAATCAGATTGAAGCTGAATCGGAGGACGCCATGAATACCGATTTGAAAAAGTGGAACCCCTTCAAGTTCCTTCGCGGAACTGCTCGCAAGTCCGATGCGGAAGGCACGGAAAGTCCGCCGACAGACGAACAGTGGCGGGCCTCGTGGCCTGACATCCCGCGACTGTTCTCACGCGACCCGTGGCGTGCAATGGAGGCGTTCTTTCACGACCCGTTTGCCGGCCGAGGCGTGCTCGAGCGCTGGTTTGGCGACTTCAGTTCATCGCGCTTCCAGCCGCGTATCGACGTCGTCGATGAGGGGCTGGTGCTGCGCGTGACCGCCGAACTGCCCGGAATGGAGCGCGAAGATCTGAAGCTGAGCGTCGAGGATGGGGCAATCGTGCTGCGTGGAGAGAAAAGGCAGGATGTGCGCGACGAGGAAAACGGCTGCTACCGGCTGGAGCGCGCCCATGGAAGCTTCATGCGCACGATCCCGATGCCTGAAAACGCCGACCCCGACCGCACCCTGGCAAAGTTTGACAACGGTGTGCTCACGTTGACCGTGCCGAAATCGGAGCCGGTGCAGTCCGCCAGTCGCACGATCGATATCGGCTAGGGCAAGCACGCAAAGATCCCGCATCGCCGGGCTCGCTTCAGGCGCAACACGCTGCAGGAGGTGTCATATGCAAACGGACAACGTCATCGCGTATCACGGCTGCGAGGTCCGGCCGGTGGTAACCGCCACCGAAAACAATCGCTACGCAGCAGCGGCCATGGTCACCGACCGGGACGGCGAAACACGCACGCTCGGCGTCGACGGCGATTTCGCCAATGCCCAGGAGGCACGCGATGAAGCGCTGGAGCTTGCCGTCGCATGGATCCAGCAACGCTCGGTCGTTTCGGAGCGGTATGTCCGGCGGATCTAGCGTGCCGGTCGAAAGCCGAGGGCCGGGCGCGAAGCAGGCACCTGCGGAATTGATGGTCGATTCGTTCCCGGTTCCGATCGCTACGGCCGGTTAGCGACCGTGAATACAAGCGACGAGAAAGGGTAGGGTCGATGCCGGGCCGATAACAACAGATTTCCTGACGTCACGGCTTATGATAGGGAATTGCGCTTACCTTGCTCATGCCCCCGACAGGGCGCCTCAATGGATTGCGGGAGCAAAGAAACGCGATCGTTTTTTGATCAAACAATGAGTCGAGTCGTCGATTGAGCACAAAGCCGCTAACCCTGGAAAACGGGAAATACTGGGCGACGTGTCGCGAGCGAACGGTTTTCGCTGCCACGGCAAATGGATATGGTGATGTCTTTCCCGGTGCAGAGGTGATCGTCAAGGATGGATGGGCCACCTTCACCCGCGACGGCGTCGAGGTGTGGAACTGCAGTGCACGTTATGCAGCCGCACACTTCGACGTTCAGGCTGCTTAGGGGCTGTCGACCAAAAGCAACGAGACGACGTCCGGCGCTGTCACCTTCAACGGCAATCTGTTTACATCCTGTCTTTTGCGAGGCGGGCATGGTGCGGGGGCTGTTGCGAGGTGACCAATACGAACACATTGCGCAGTTGCTGCCCGGCAAGGCGGGAGGTCGAGGCCGACCGGCAATCGACAACCGGGAATTTGTCGAGGCTGTTTCGTGGATTGCCCGCACAGGCAGCCCGTGGCGCGACCTCCGAGAAGAATTCGGGCGCTGGAACAGCATAACAAGCGATTCGCGCGCGGGTCCCAGGCCGGCATGCTCCCGCAATCTGGTCGAACGGTTCTCTATTCGAATCAAACAGTTCCCTCGCATGGCGACCCGATACGATAAATTGTCCCGGCGCTACGCGTCCTTCTTGCTGCAGCCGCTTCGTTCATATGGCTTGTCTAAATCACTGTCGGATAACGCGCGACGCGGAGTAAGTGCCACCAGCGTTCGGAATATCAAGCAGGCTTCAGGAGGCGCTAAGATGTGGCCCGTAGCCATCTAATGACGTGGCCATTAACGAATAGCGGGGGAGTGCATGCTGCAGGTAGACCGTGGCCGGGTTACCGACCCGGAAACGCTTTCGCCGATCGAGATCGCGGAGGCCTGCGGGGAGCACGGGCAGCTGGTTGTCCAGTTCAGCACGCCCGAAGCCTACAACGCGGTGATCCTGCAATCGCTGAACGAAGCTTGCCGGCTAGCCGGGGACCGCCTTCAGGTCCGGTTCTACGGGCACTACCGGACGCCGTTCGATGCGGCCTCGCTGCGCCATTTGCCCGAAATACGCGACCTTGCAGTCGATTGCCTTTCCGAGATCGTCCATGAAGAAGAAGTCGGCCTGCTTCCAAAGCTGAAACGCCTGAGTTTCGGGGTTTTCAAGCTGAATCGGCCCGACTTCCTCGACACGATCGACGTTGGCCGACTTGAGCGGCTTGTGCTGGCTGAAAACCATAAGCGGAATATCGATCTGTCGCCTCTGGCGCGGTGTGGATCGCTGACCGAACTATTCATCCAAGGCCACTCAAAGGATATCGACGCGATCGCAGGTCTATCCCGCCTGCGCAAGCTGACGCTCAGTTCCTATGCAAAAAAGCATCCGCTCGGCTTCATCTCGGCCATCTCGAACTTGAGGGAAATGACGCTGATCCTGGGCGGTCGCGATGACATCGACGACCTGTCTAGTACAACCATCGAGATGCTGCAAATCCTGCGCGTGCGCGGGCTTTCCACGTTGGGCGACCTATCACGCTTGCCCTCGCTTTCTGCCCTGCGCATCGAGGACCAGTTGCAGCTTTCGAGGCTGGACCTGTGCGGCGCGAAGTTGGAACGGCTGTCGCTGTTCAATTGCCGGAACCTGGCTGAATTACCCGGACTAGACGTGCAGGACCGGTTGCGGGAGTTTCGCGCTTCGGGCGTGGCGCTTGACCTGAATGCATTGCGTGACCGGGATTGGTCTCCGGTTACTCGTTCTGTCAGCCTGTTTTCGGGCAGCATGAAATGGAACGACGACGCCGAGGTCCGCCTGGCTGCGCGTGGGTTAGGCGAGAAGGGTAGCCTCTGGCCATGATTTACCGTTAGGGCCTGCCGCAACTCAAGGCGGCAGTAGTGGATATCCGTAGCGCGCGTGCTTCCCCGATCCTTGATTTCGTTTGCTTGATATTGTCAACAGGCTCCAGGAGAATCCGCAGATGAGCCAGCTTGTTCAGATTGCGCCCGGCGTTGTGTTCTCATCTGATGTGCTTGGCGTCGATTGGGCGCGGAAATATCGACAGGACGACGGCGATGCACAGCCCACGGACCGGCAGGACCTGGCGGTAAAGGAAAGCGATCAGACAGGTCGCACAAGCATGCCGGCTCAGTTGTCGTTGTTGTAGAGAACCGCCGATCGCAGGCACCTTGCGCCTGTCGCGCCTTCGCGTTGCCGCCGACGTTCGCTCCTGCGCCGATGCCCGACGCAGGCACCGGTTTCTTCCGAGAGTGAGTGCCGGGCCTGACCAAACGTCAACGGGAAGCGCGCGCGAGCGCGAGGTCGCGCTTCCGTTCCGACCGCTTCTTACGCGTCTTTCAGCCAGGGCATTTCCACGGGTGACACGACCAGCTGCCGGAATTCGCGTTTCAGATCGAAGATGAACCCGACCAGGATCATGGATTCGGCGTAAGGAATCGGAAAGACATGCGGATTTTCCGGGGTCCGCAGGGGGCGCTCGGGCGTGTCGGCGGTCGCTGCGGCGTTCTCGCGAACGCTTTCCAGTTCGTCAGCCATGGCCGGGTCACCGACTTTCAACACACGGTTGCGCAGGTCGCTGAAGGGCTCGATGCGCGCAGCGTCTTCGTGGTATTCGGGTACTTCGTAAACGAACCAGGACATTTTCGTCTCCCATGAGAAGGGGCGCTATTCTAACGCTGCCCGAGGATCCACCGAAAATCGGCCATGTCGTGCGATGGCAGTGGGCGCCGCGAGGAAGTGGGCCTTCGAGGTGTGATCACCGATGTGTCTCCCTGAATCACCCGAAAACCGCGCGGCCCTGAACCGATACGTCGAATGGCGCTGGAAGCGCAGCAAAGCAACGACGCCCGACCGGAGCAAGTGGCGGGGACTATGGTTGAAGGGCATCGATGCTGAAGAAGCGGGCCGGTATCGCCGCGAAAACGTGGTGATCGCGGGTGCGAGTACAACCCCGCCGGATTTCATGCATCTGCCTGCTGAAATGGCCGCGCTGATCGACTGGTATGAAGCGGCTGGAGACATGCATCCGGTCGAGCGGGCGGCGGAGCTGCACACGCGATTCGCGAAGATCCATCCATTCATTGATGGTCGACCGCGATGGGCACCGGATCCGGAAACGTGCCGCCGACCGATCGAGGTCGCGCGGGGATATCAGGGAGCCTTGATTTTGCTGCGTTTTATCGGCGTAGATCGAACCAGATCCGCCAAGGCTTGCCAAGCGGCACCTGAAACAATACTCAGCGGTATCAGTCGCTTGCTGAATGGCCCTTTCGCGCCTCTGATACCTGCCCTGAATGAATGTGCCACCTGATTGGAATAGTGGGTGGCCCTCGGAATAGGGCGCTATTGAAACAAAAGTCGGCGCCGCCGATAACTGTCAACATTGACAGGGATTGCTTCAAATCGAGTGCTTGCCGACTCGACGACAGCACGACCTGATTGAAGACAGGCGGATGATCCGTCAAGCGTGACGCCATTTTGCCAACGTGGGCAGCTCGCGTTCGGTGGCCGTATCGTCCAGGCGGGTCCAGCTGTAAAACGTGCCGTTCCATCCCGGAACGGGCAGGGGCGCCGCGCATTTGACGTCGGCGAGGCCCGGCCGATAGGCCTGCGATGGCCAGAACAGCGGCATGATGCTGCGCGCCTCCATGCCTTGGCGCAATTCGGCCGGACCGTTCGCGTCGGACACGATATCGCAGTGAAACGACCAGTCCTCCTCGTTCCAGGCGAGAAATACGCTTGGCGCGCCCGCGGCGTCGAACATCAGCACCGCGTCCTGATTGGGGCGCCAGTAGTATTCGACGATGCCTTCCCGCGCGGCCACTTCGTCGATCAGTTTGACGATCCTCGGATCCCGGTAGGTCGACCCCGCTTCATGCAGGCTGATGTGCCCGCGAGCCGCGCAGTGCTTGCGCTTCGCGTTGTCCAGCACGGTTGCCAGCTTGCGCGGCATCTCGACGTCGGTTTTCTTCAGAAAGCAATCGATCAGTCCGGCGTTGAACGCGTCCACCGCCTCGCGCTCGTCGGCAACGCCGGTGAGCAGGATTTTCATGCAGTTTGCGTTGCGGATGGAGGAAAGAAGCTGGATGCCGTCGACCTCCGGCATCGAAAAGTCCACGACCACCGCGCCCACCGCCTCGAATCGGGCGGGATCGGAGAGCGCATCCTCGCCGATCGCATTGCCGCCTTTTTTCTCCGCACCGAAATAGTCCGCGGCCGTTGGCGGCATCTCCACGTCACGCGACGACACGAAGTCGAGCGCCACCCGGGGTTGCGTAAAAAAGCGGTTCAGGTGTTCATCCGGAAATGCGCCCCGCAGCGCCTGCAGGAAATCCGGGTTGTCGTCGACAAACACCACGGACACGGGATAAAGCACCGGCTGCCTGACGAAGGTTTGCATACGAGTGTCGATAAATCAGCAGAAAAAGATTCGATAACGGAGACGCGTTTCCAAAAATGACGGCCGCGTTGCATGACCGGGCCAATTATCCGGCGAAAGTGGGATTTGCATCAACCATTTGTCAACCACTAATTTGGCATGTATTGACCGAAGCGCTCAACAGAATTGCACGGCGAGAATCTGGCCATTCCTTCTCGTTGAAGGAATGCGCCGCTACCGCCAGTAGCGATTCAAGGAGTTATCCATGTTGACGCAAGACGCGATTCTTCACGTTCTTTCAAACGAAACGGCACATCAGTCCGAAAAAACCTTCCACCACGTGGTCGACATTTACCTCAAGGATTCCAATGCCTTCATGAATACCTATTTCGCACGCTACTTCGAATGGCAGGGCGTGTGCCGTGAACGCTGGTTTCACGAATGCATCCACAACAACCTGCTGGCGGCCGGCGGTTCGTTCGTGACGAAGCGCGCGCATCAGGAATACGTCCAGGAGACGTTTCCGTTCCAGCGCGTCGACTGCTTCCTCAATACGTTCGAGGTTCGGCAGTGTTCGGCGTATCTGCTGTTTCGCTTCTACGTCGACGGACGACAGGTGTCGCTGGGGTACCAGCAGATCGTGTTCGCCGGTCCCGACAAGCGGATCAGCCGGTTTCCGGCGGGCATCATCGAGCGCGTCAAGGCGTATGAACTGATCCTGCCGTCCGCCGCGAACTGAAGGTGAGACTGCCTTACCCGATGCGATAGTGCCGGGTGGGCGCCGGCGGATCGCGCAATGCCTGGTCCGCCGGCGAGCCGGGCTCCGGCAGCCGAATCGTGAACGTGGTCCGGACGCCGGGGATGGATTCACACGCGATGGCGCCGCCGAGCGCTTCGCAGGCGCGGCGACAGAAGCTCAAGCCCATGCCCGCGCCGCACCCGTGCGACTTGGTCGAGAAGAAGGCGTCGAAGATTTGAGGAAGCACCTCGGGAGCGATGCCCGGGCCCGTGTCGCTGAAACGCACCACGCAATAACCGTTGCTGCGATGCGCGTCGATCTCGATCTGCCCACGGCCGCTTGCGTCGATCGCATACAGGGCGTTTTTCAGCAGGTTGAAGATGACGAAGATCACGAGCGAGTCGGTTCCGGAGAACCGGAGGTCCGGATCGATCGCGCCGACCGACACGCGGTCGCGCTCACCCGGACGGAAGGGAAAACGATCCACCGCGGCGTCGACACAGGCCCGTATCGGATAGGCCGCGAAGCCGTGGCGATCGAGGCGGTCCAGCGTAAAGGACGCCAGCGACATTTCGACCACGGTGCTCGTGGTGTCGACCTGGCGCCGGATCGACGATGCGAGCGTCGGCAGCCGGTCCAGCTGCCCCGGATACAAGCTGTCGGCGCACAACCGGTGCTCCACCGCCAGCCGATACCCGCGCAGCAGCGCCGGCAGGACGTTGCGCAGCTCGTCCGCGTGCAGGCCGATCGCCGCCAGCGGCGTGGCCACTTCGTGCGCGACCGTCGCGGCCAGGAGATAGGGGCCCATCAGGCCATAGCGGACGATCGACGTCGCGAGAATCCCGAGACTCATCGCGATGAACAATACGCCCACCGGATAGAACTCGACGCCGTAGTTCACCGCGTAGTCGGTGGCCGCGAGCGAGTAGAGGCCCAGGCTGACGAGACATTGCGTGAGCAGTTGCCGGACATCCCGCGCGCGCGTCTGTCGTCGTGCCTCGATCAGGAGCCAGCCGCTGCGGCCGACCAGGAGGACGGTCTGCACGACGTGCAGCGGATGCAGGGGGCCCGCGTTGGGATACGGGCCGAAGAAATGCAGGCGGAATCCATCGACGACCCCATTGCCCGTGACCAGCAGCACGGCCAGCAGCACGCACAGGCCGTAGGAGGCGAACATGAACGGCCGCTCGTCCCGACGCGACACGATCTCCGTCACGAAATGATAGAAGGTCGTCGGCAGGAACAGGATGAACAGATAGCCAGCCTTGACCAGCAAGCTGGCGACGTCCGCGTCGGCCGTCTGGAACAGGAAGGCCCACGTTCCCTGCCAGACGAAGGTCGCCGCGCACATCAAGGCGAACGGGACGGAGACCCGCGTGAGGCCCTTGGTGGCCAGCACGTAGAGGCCGAACCCGAGAAACAACGCGGAGACGAACGCGGGCAAGATCGAGTACATGATGCGTGAATCCACAATGTTCACTGGTCGCGCACCACTGTACTGTCCTGGCCGGTGCCGGTTGCGAGAGTAGCATGCAGCGGCAGGCGAGCGAGCGCGGGCGGGTTGGTCCACGAGGGTTTCGCGCATCTCGATTGCGGATCGTGCGCGTGGCGGATCCTGAATAGGATAATCGATCGCCGTCGTGATCAGGAACTGGCCATGGGCTAAAACTTTGCCGCATGCGAACCATGCATTCACGATTGCATTCGTTATTGCGATCGCGCGAACTATCGCCATGACAAATGCCGGGAACCGCGCAGTAACGAACGCTGCGGCCGATCGGGTGAAGCGGGAATTCGAACAATGCAACAATTTGCCGCAGTCAAATTGCTCGATCAGCGGATGAACTGTTCTCGATTTTCAAGCGATTTTTCGAAGCAATCGCATCGATCGAACACGAAATCCAGAATAATCGACCGACCCGATGCATCTTTCCGGGAACCCGCGTTCCCTGTCATGGAAAAATGACGTCAGGCGGATAGCGGATGCATGCCTGCGGTAAACACCACAGGCTACGCATTAACACCGAGTTTCACGAATATTTCGCGATGATCGAAAATCGCACGGATTATCGAATCAAATTCGATGCCGACGGCCGCGGCACGGCCATCATGGAATCAGCATGACTTTTTTGCCGTCCGCGACGTTCTGGATGACCTTAAGCCGCCACATCAAAAAAATTGATCATCAGCATTATGTAAAATCGAATCCTAACGATATCCGGGAAGGACGGATTCGTGTCGCGACGAATGGTTTCGCTACTGTAATGAACTGTCGGATCTCGGCGAGCTACCGACGATGACTCGTAAGCTTACAGCCGATACCGTCTTGACGGCGTGAGTTATCGATTTCCCCAACGATTGGAAGCCGTGCGAAGCAGCGTGGCATTGGCAGCGCGCAGATTGAACAGTTCGGCTTCGAAGCGTAAGCGTGTTCGCACGACGATTCCCGATGTGACCGCGCTGCGCCCGCTCAACTCAACTGGGCTCTAACTCAAGCGCGCGCGTGACAAGCGCATCGATCGTACCGTCGTGCTGAAATCCCGCCTCGATGGCACGGCGGTCAGTCAGTGGCGGTTGTCGTCCGAAAAGCCGCTCGATCCGTTCCACCGGAGCGTAATCGACGTCGAACGAGCCGAAGCGCCGGACCAACGCATCGACGATCTCTTGAACCGACAGATGCAGCACCGGGGGCGTCCAGACTCGGCCCGCGTGCAAACCCTCTGCGGACAGGCGTGCGGCGTGCAGCAGGTTATCGACGCAGCATCTGCGCGACATCCACCATACGGTGGCCGAAGGCGAAACGGGACACGTATAGGACTGGCCGCGCTGCGCCGCGCGGAAGATCTGACTCATGAACGCGGATCCATGTCCGGCGGACAGCGCCGGACGAGCCACGATGCCCGGCAGGCGTAACGCACGACCATCCAGCTTGCCGCGGCGCGTCCAGTCGGCAAGGATCAGCTCGCCCACCAGCTTGTGCACGCCGTAACTCATGGTCGGGCGCGGCACGGTGTGCTCGTCCACGGCAGGGGGTAACGACTCGCCCAGCGCCGCAACGCTGCTGGCATAGACGACGCGCGCCGCACTCCCCTGCTCCGTCGCCTGCTTCGCCAGGCGGTCGAACAGCGCCAGCATGCCCGACAGATTCACCCGGTCACCCTCGGCCGGTTCGGCCTCCGCCTGCGAGCCGGGCATGCTCGCCAGATGAAAGACGACGTCGACGGGTTTCGACAACTGCGGATCGAGAATCTCCAGGCTGCTGAAATCGCCGACCAGCGCCGTGATTCGGGCATCGTCGTACGGCCATCCCGCTTGCCGGTCGACCAACAGCAATTCCGACACGTCGCCAGGCTCCACGATGCCGTCGTGCAGCAGCCGTTCGACCAATGCCGTTCCGACAAATCCGCCCGCCCCGGTCACCAGCACTCTCATGGCCGGGCCTCCCCGTCGTCGGCGCATGACGCACGCACAACCCGCTGGTCGATCGTGCCGAATGGGGCGTTGCCGGCGTCATCGCGCGCCGTCATCCTGATCCGGTCGCCAAAGCGCATGAACCGCGTGCGTGCGCCCCCTTTGTCGATCATTTCGATCACGCGGCGCTCGGCGAGGCACGCCGAGCCCGCGCCGCGATCGGCATTCGACACCGTCCCTGACCCGACGATCGTCCCCGCCGACAGGCGGCGCGTCCGGGCCGCATGCGCGATCAGTTCACCAAAGCCGAAGTTCATCTCGCGTCCATGCGGATGACCGAACCAGTGGTCGTTCCATTCGACGTGCAGGCTCAGATGCACACGGCCGTCGCGCCAGTGCTCGCCGAGTTCGTCAGGTGTGACGGCGACCGGAGCAAAGCTCGTAGAGGGCTTGGCCTGCAGGAAACCAAAGCCCGTTTTCATTTCGCGCGGACCGAACGCACGCAGGCTCCAGTCGTTGAGCTGTACGATCAGACGGATGCAGTGCAGCGCGCCGGCGGCCGATACGCCCATCGGCACGTGCCCCACCACCACACCGAATTCGCCTTCGAAATCGATGCAGTCGGCCTCGTCAGGAAAAGGCACGTCGCTGGCCGGGCCGAGGAAGTCGTCGCTGGCGCCCTGATACATGACCGGCACCGTATCGAACTCGGGAATCGGCGGAGTATTGAACGCCTGCTCCATCAGGCGGCCGTGATTCAGAAACGCCGAGCCATCGCACCACTGCGGACTGCGCGGCAAGGGCGCGGCGCAGGCGGCCGGATGGAACGGACGCGCCTCCGGCACGCTGCCGGCGTTCAATGCGTCGTAACGCGCCTGCAAGCCGGGCGCGAGCGCGTCCCAGCGCTCAAGCACATCAAGCAGCGTCGTGGCGATCGGCGCGGCCTCGACGGCATGGCGCAGGTCGCGCGACACGAGCAGCAAGCGGCCATCGGCGCCACCGTCGGGCAAGGTGGCGAATTTCATCGCGCGCCTCCGTGTGCCGGCGTATCGAGCACGGCGGCAATCGCCGGATCGTAGGCGCCGTCGATCAGAACGAACAGCATCCGGCATGGACGGCCCGAGCGATTCGCCCAGGCATGATTGGTTCCGCGCTGAATCACCACGCTGCCCGGCGCCAGGGCGACTTCTGCATCGTCGAGGATCAAGGTCATTTCGCCTTCGATCACCACGCCGTAGTCGATCGACTCGGTGCGATGCATCAGCGGATGCGGCGACCCGGCTTTCACCGTCGACGCTGCGGCGTCGCCGATCTGGCTGAATGCGTGGTGCATTTTCACCGCCCCGTGCGCGAGAAACTCCGGCGTGTCGGGCGGAATGTCGACGAAGCGCATACGGGTGCCGTGCTTCGGCGGCGGCAGCATGAGCGCGTCAAGCGTGGGATCGGCACCGTTGTCCACCCTGGCGGGGCTCGATGATGTGCTCCACACTTCGTGGAATACGGTGCCGGGAATCGCGGCGATTTCCACCACGGTAGGCAGAGGACCGTCGGATGCGACGACGGCGCGGCCGTCGGCATCGTGTCCGGTCACCACGCGCCGAATCACTGGAAAGTTCATGCTGCCGCCTCCATGTCGGTGTCGTCGAAAATCGCGACGGCACGCGTCCACCCTGCCGACGCACCGCGAATCTTGTGCGGGAAGCAACTGATCGTGAAGCCGGTCGGCGGCAAGGACGTGAGGTTGTGCAGCTTCTCCAGATGGCAATAGCCGATATCGCGCCCCGCCTTGTGCCCTTCCCAGATCAGCGACGTATCGCCCGTCTCCGCGATCTTCTTCGCGGTATGGGAGAACGGGGCATCCCAGCTCCATGCATCGGTGCCGGTCAAGCGCACGCCACGCTCCAACAGGTACATGGTCGCTTCGTAGCCCATGCCGCAGCCCACGTTGACGTAGTCGTCGTGCCCGTAGCGCGATCCGGCCCGCGTGTTCACGACGACGATATCGAGCGGCTGCAGTGCATGGCCGATGCGCGCGAGTTCGGCCTCGACGTCGGCGGCCGTCGCGACGTAGCCGTCCGGAAAGTGCCGGAAATCGAGCTTCACGCCCGGCTGGAAGCACCATTCCAGCGGCACCTGATCGATCGTGATAGACGGCCGGGCTTCGCCCAGGCTCGCATCCATCGTCGAATGGAAATGCCAGGGCGCGTCGAGATGGGTGCCACTGTGGGTCGTCAACGTGACCCACTCCGCGGCGGCGGCTTCACCGTCGGGATAGTCCTCGGGTTTGGTCCCCGGCAGCATCGCCATGAATTCGGGCAGCGTGTCGCCGTGCTTCTGGTAGCTGATCCTGGGCGCGAGCGGCGGCGGATCGGAGAGAACGTCGTTCTCGAGATAGATGGACAGATCGACAAACCGTCGGACGGGTTTCATGTTCAGACTCCTGGGGATGGGGGACGGCGGTCGAGCCGCGAGAAGCAGATCGCCGCAGCGGCAGCGATCAGCACTGCGGCGATCCCGAGGCTGCCGTAGCCGGACACCTTGACGAGCGTGCCGCCGAGCACCGGCCCGATGGCGGCGCCCGTCATCAGCATGGCCGGCGTCGCGGCAACGGCGCGGCCGGTGCGGTCGATGCGCGCGAGCATGCCGAACGCGAAGGTGTGGGTGAAGATCATCACGGCGGCAAAGACCGAGGTGGCCGCCGCGTACGGCGCGAACGCCGCGCTTTGCGTGATGACCAGCGCGAGCACGGCCTGTACGACGGGGCCGGCCTGCACGACCTTGCGGCCCGGCACGCGCGTTTCGAGCAGCCCCGCGACGGGAGCGGGAAACAGGTTGACGAAGCCGAGCGCGATCAGCGTCGCGATCACGGCACTCAAACCGAATCCGCGATCGAGGCCGATACGCTGAACAAAGCTGAACAGCATCGACTGCGTCAGCGCCATGCAGCCGACGCCCGCCATGCCGAACCAGACGACACGCTCGAAACGAGGCTCGTCGCCGGTCGCCGCGTTGCGGCGCGCCTGAATCGACGGAAACGCGAGCGCGCATGCGAGCGTGGCGACGCCCATCACGCCCGCAAAAACGCGAAACAGCGTCGGACCGCCGTGCGTTGCGACCAGTCCCGGCACGGCACCGAGAAACGCGATCGCGAAAACACCGAGCGCGAGGCCGGCGATCGCGAACAGACGATGCGGATTGCGGCTGCGCCCGACGGTGCCGTGCGTGAAGCTCAGGCCGCATCCGACGGCGACGCCCGCGACGGCATGCAGGGCCGCCATCATCAGATAACGATCAACCGGCACGGATGTGATGCCGAGAAACGCGCCCGCCGCGATGCCGAAGCCGACGGTCGACATCACGCGCGCCGGTAGCCGATTCAAGCGCGGAGAGAAATAGACGCTGCTCAGCACGGCACCGGCCAGAAACAGCGTGGGGAGCAGACCCGCCCGCTGTGGATCGAGCCGATACGCACCGATCAACGTGCCGACCCAGACCGGCAAGGCCACCAGATCGACCATGCCGGCGCAATGCGCGATCATCAAAGCAACGGTGCCGAACGTGCCAAGCCGCACCGTGTCGGTCGATGCCGACAGGTCGACACGCGCCGGCGTCGAGGGGGAAAGGTTCGTTTCCATCGTGCCTCCCCTGCGTCAGATCGGGCGCGCGAGATTCATGTGCGTCTCGTGCATGATGCGTCGGTGTTCGTCTCGGTCGCCGCCGACGATTTCGATCTCGCCGAGGCGCCCCGAGTTTTC
This sequence comes from Burkholderia sp. COPS, assembly GCF_019425585.1. NCBI lineage: Bacteria > Pseudomonadati > Pseudomonadota > Betaproteobacteria > Burkholderiales > Burkholderiaceae > Burkholderia > Burkholderia sp. COPS. The sequence goes on from NZ_WIXR01000002.1 coordinate 341,350, forward strand.
CACCACCATGCGGCAGCGCTCCCAGCGGCGCGCCTGAAATGCGTGCAACGCAGCGTCCACCGTCACGCCGCCCCCCAGCTCTTCGGCCAGCACGATCGCATCCTCGATGCCGATACCCGCGCCCGCCGCCATATGGGGCGTGGTGGCGTGCACCGCGTCGCCGACGAGCACCACCCGCCCGCTGAACCAGGGCGTCGGCAGCAGCAGGCTTTCCAGCGGACGATAGTTGACGCGTGATTCGGTGCCGATCTGGGCGCGGATGGACTGGATCAGCGGCACGTCGAACGATGCGAGCAACTCGGACAGCATGCGCGGCCATTCGGCAGGATCGATGTAGTCGTTGGTCGGCCTGTCCTCGGTGACGAAGACGTACATTTCGTCCCGGGAAACCGGATTGACGCCCGCCTTGATCCGGGGCCCCAGCCACATCGTCGCGCAAGCGATCTCCGCCGGTCGCGGCACCACGGCGCGCCATACGCCCTGGCCCGTATAGCGAGGCTTCGGCGCATCGGGAAATGCAACGCCGCGCACTTTCGAGTAGAGTCCGTCCGCTCCGACCACGAGGTCGTAGGTACCGTGCGTGCCGTTCGTGAACATCACGTCCACCTGTTCGCCGCGCGGCTCGATCCGCGAGAAGGTACAGCCGAGCTGCACGCGCACGCCCGCGGCACGTGTAGCCTTGGCGAGAATATCGGCCAGCACCGGGCGCATGATTGCGCCGCCGCCAGGAACGTCCTCGCCGGCCACTCGCGGAGTCGGCAGCGTGCCGATGGGCTGGCCGCCGGCGGTAAACAGATTCACGCCGTCGCCGCCGTGGCCGCGATCGAAGAAGGCATCGAGCACGCCGATCGTGCGTAGCGCGCGCAGCGTGGGGCCGCCGATGCTGATGCCGGCACCGTACGAGCGCCAGCCCGGGTCGATCTCGACGAGGTCGACGGTGAGGCCGAGCTTCGCGCACTGGATTGCCGTCGCCATGCCGGAAAAACCGCCGCCGATGACGAGGACGTGTTGAAGAGGGGCTGCCATCTGGATGTCTCCTTGTTATGTCTGATGTGGGTGTGTCATGTCGCAATCAGCACGATGGTGCCGTCGTCCGTCACGTCGATCTCGACGGGCGTGAGCCGCTGGCCGAGGCACGGGCCGAGTACGCACTCGCCGCTTGCGATGTCGAACTGCGCGCCGTGCGCGTGGCAGACGATGCGGGTGCCGTCGCCGTTCAGGTAAGCGTCCTTGCGCCAGGCCATCTGCGTTTCACCGAAAAAGTGCGGGCACGCGTCGCGATACGCACAAACCTGCGTGCCGTGCCGCACGACGAAAAGCGTGTCGTGCCCCTGCCCGCCGGGATCGAAACCACGTGCACCGGGATCGGGCAGATCGTCGACGCTTGCGAGAGGAATACGGTCGGGGTATGTCTCGGACATGGCAGAACGATTCTCGCCGTCAATCCGACTTCGCCACCGCTGCCCCCGCAGGAGGACCGCCCGGCGCCCACTTCTCGCGATGCTGGAACAGGAACAGTTGCGATGCGTCGGCGCCCATCGGCGCCTCGCGCGCGTTCCACGCATCGTCGTGCAGATCCATGTCGGCGTCGTACTCGACGTGACAGCCGAGCGGGCTGTTGAAATACCAGAACCAGTTCGAGCCGAAGCGATGGCGCCCCGGCCCCCAGAACGACTGGTAGCCCTTCGCGACGAAACGCGTACCCGCCTGCAGAACCTCGGTCGGTCCGCCCATGTGGAACGTGAAATGCTCGCACCCCTTCATGAACGGCGGCGTCTGAATCATGAACAGCGTGTGATGGTCGAGCGTGCCGGCCGGCTGCAGGAACGGCCCGACGCCCGTGAATCGGTCGGTACAGCGAAAGCCCAGACGCTCCACATAGAACGCTTCGGCCTTCGCGGCATCCGGCACGAAGTAGACGACGTGCGATAGCGTGCGCGGAGTCAGCAAGGCATCTTCGCTCACCGCCACGACGTTCGGCGCGCGCTGTGCAGGCGCGCCCGGCGCATTCACGGGCTCGGCGGGCAACACGAGCGAACGGCGCGTGGTGACCTGGAAGCCGATCGCGAAGCCCATGTCGTCGAGCGATTCGATCGATCCATCGGCGAGTGTGTTCACTTCGCGGTCGCGGCGCAGCTCCGCCGCGATGGCATCGAGCGTCGCGGCATCGGCGACGCCGTAAATCGTCTTGCGCAGCATGCTTGCCGTGCCGAGCGCAGGCGGCAACGCCGGATCGTCGCGGCGCGCGATGTCGATGCCCGTTCCGTCGAGTGCCTCGAAACGGCCGCCGGTGTCGTCGCTGCGCACCGGCAGCAGCCCGTAGTCAAGCAGATATTGGCTGCAGGCGGCGACGTCGTCCACGCCGAAAACCAGCGTATCGGGTCCGATGATGTTCATGAGATGTGCGTGCTTGAGATGGGTGAATGAGTCAGAGCGAGGTGCGTCCGCCGAGCGTTTCGGCGATCCAGTCGGCGATGAAGTGCCCCGCGTTGATCGAGTTGTCGAAGCTCGAATGCTGAACGCCGCCTTCACGCTCGGTGAAGATCTTGAGTTCTCGCTTGGGGCTGTTCACGAGTTGCTCGTAGGTGCGGTGCGCCCAGGCGACCGGAATCTGCGAATCCTGCGAGCCATGCGTGACGAGGAACGGCACCTTGATGCGATCGAGCACGCCGTCGAGATGCACGTCTTCGGCGATGCGCATGAAGTCGTCGATATCCTTCGCGCCCCAGACCCAGCAGACGTGCTTCCAGTAGTGCGGCACCGGGAAGTTGCCTTCGCGCTGCAGGCGCTTTTTCTGGACGTCGCGCCAGTCGTGGTTGGCGCCCCACACCACACCGCAAGCGAAGCGCGGCTCGAAAGCGACTGCGCGCGGGCAGTAGTAGCCGCCGAGCGACACGCCTTCCATGCCGATCCGCTTCGGATCGACGTCGCCTCGGCTTTCGAGCCAGTCGACGATCTTGCTCGCCCAGACCTCCGAGTTGTACACGGCATTCAGGCCGTGCAGCCGCAACGCTTCGCCGGTACCGGGCTGGTCGACAATCAACGACGATACGCCGCGCGCGGCCAGCCATGCCGGCAAGCCCACGAAGTACTTCATTTCCTTGGTCGAATCGAGCCCGTTGACCTGCACGAGCAGTGGACTGCGCGCATCGGCGCTCTTCGCTTTCACAAGGAGTCCGGAAAGATGAGTGTCGCCGTACGGAATCGCGACGCGCTCGCAGTTGTCGCCGGCGAGCACGATGCCCTTGTCGAACGTATCGAGCGAGCGGTGGTACAGCTCGAGGCGCCCCGGGGCATCGTGCGCGAGCATGCGCTCGGCCGTGATCAGGTAGATCGCGGCACGCTTGTATTTCTCGCCCGCCGACAGCAGCCGCCCCAGGGCCTCGTCGTCCCGCGCGAGATCGCAAAGACGATCGGCCTTGTCGACCCACGCTTCGCGAAACGCACGTGTGCCGTCCGCGTCCGGCTGCCTGGCCGCTTCCTGGAGCGGACCGCACATGTCCTCGATTTCGCCGATGCGCGCACCCATTTCGATGGCGAGATTGACGGACAGATTCCAGACATAGTTGGTAGGAAAGTATCGGAACATGCTGATTGCCTCGATTGAAATTGCGTATTGCTCGATGACGGTGCTGACGGCCGGGTTCTCGCGCGCTGTCCGGCACGCGAGACGATGCTCAGCCCTTGCGCCCGAAGCCTGCCCACAACGGGATGGCGATGTTCAGCCAGACACTGCTGCTCTTGGCCGTGTTGGCGGCATAAATGCCTTGCTGATAATTGAGGTTGACGTTCCAGCTTCTGGCGTCGTACACGACCGACGGGCCGATGCCGAAAGTGCGCATGCGATTGCCCACGCGCACGCCGCCGGCCTTGTCGTCGCTGAACTGGTTCAGGTACGCGCCGACGACGCCGAGCTTCCATGGGCCGAAGTTCCAGCCGGCGTTGAACTCGGCGACGTAACCGTCGCCCGAGCTGTAGTCCGTCGCGCCGTTCTTCAGGTTGAGTAGGAAGCGGTTCGCGAGTGCGACGTCGATTCCGTTGGGAACGTTGTAGCGAATCGAGATCACCGGCTGCACCGAGGTGTACCCCACCGCGACGCTCGACTTGACTGGGCTATAGGAACCCGTCTCGAACGCAACGTCGATGCCCGACGCGATCGCCAGGTTCGGCGAGAGATTCCATTGCAGCAACACAGGCGTCAGCGTGATGTTGGAGAGGCCGTTCTGTGTGCCCGACTGCCCGAACACCGTGCTGTGCAAGGACACAACGGGAATGACCAACTGCGTATAGACGTTTGCGCCGAGCAGGTGGAACGGATACGCCGCCAGCAGGCGCGTGGTTTCCGAGAACACCGACGTATGGAACGGAATCGGCAGTTTCTTGCCGTCGTTGCCGTAGAGGCCGTTCGCAAAGCTGTAGTTGAACTGTTCGAGTGCGAACAAGCCCGGAATCGGTGGCAGGTTGGCGATGTTCGTCCCCACCGCTCCGGCCGGATACGGTGAAATCCCGCCTTCGAATGCCTGCGCTTCCTTCATCGAACCGGTCGCCAACACGGCGCAACCGACAACGGCTGCGATCAGTTTCGTGGACATGCTGTCTCCTCCTGCTCGGGGCGCGTTTGCACCTCCGGTCATCTCTTTTAATAGTGGAAAGCGCGGTGCACACGGCCGAGGTACAGCGGTACGTTCGACCTGAAATGCCCTGACGCTGGCCTCCCGATGCGATGCGTCGGCAGCCGTCGCGTCGAGATAGCGCTAGGTTAAGATAGGCCGATGTATCCCAAAAATGGATTCGATCCATTGCCGATATCGACGGCGTCAATACTTTCAGGTTAAACCCTGATAGTGCATCCGGCGGTCACGCGGCAGCGAAGAGGACAACGGAGACAGCACACATGCGGTTCAACAAGCTCGACCTCAATTTGCTCGTTGCGCTCGACGCGCTCCTGAGCGAACAGAACATCAGCCGGGCGGCCGAAAAGATCCATCTGAGCCAGTCGGCGATGAGCAACGCGCTTTCGCGGTTGCGCGACTACTTCAACGACGAACTGCTGGTGCAGGTCGGCCGCAAGATGGAACCGACGCCCCGCGCCGAGGCGCTCAAAGACGCCGTGCGCGACATTCTCGTGCGCGTCGACGCGACGGTGGCTGCCCATCCCGAATTCGTGCCAGCGCAAGCGAATCGGTTGTTCCGCCTGTTCGTCTCGGACTACACGATGACGACGCTCATGCCGCACCTGTTCGCGCTCGCTTACAAGGAAGCACCCGGCATCCGATTCGAGCTACGTCCGCAAGTCGCTTATCCCCACCGCGTGCTTGAACGCGGCGAAGCGGATCTGCTGATCATCCCCAAGGAGTATTGCTCGACCGAGCATCCGGCCGAGGTGCTGCTGGAGGAAACCTACTGCTGTGTGGTGTGGAACCACAGCCCCCTCTCGCAGGGCGAGATGACGAACGAGCGCTACATGGCGGCCGGGCACGTCATCGTGCAGGTCGGCGACGCACAGACGACGCTCGAAGACTGGTTCATGCAGCGGCTCGGCGTCGTGAGGCGCGTCGAGGCGAGCACGTACAGCTTCGTGTCGCCGGCCCATCTGCTGGTCGGCACGAACCGGATCGCCACCATGCACCGACGGCTCGCCGAAGAGGCCGCACGCAGCCTGCCCATCGTGCTGCGCGAGGCGCCGGTGCCGGTTCCGACGCTGGAGCAGGCGATGCAATGGCACAAGCATCGGACCTCGGACCCCGGACTCACCTGGTTGCGCGGGCTGCTGAAAGAGGCGGTCGCGAAGATGGACGAAGGGCGCCATGATGCTCGCAAGACATAAGGCCTCAAGAGGTACTTTCTCGGCACCACTACGCGCGCATGGCGCTATGAGGCCGATGCCGTTCCGTGAAGTCGCCCACTCGCTGCGACTTCGTTCCAATGGGTCAAAACCAGGGATGTCCACACAAAGACGACTTGCGTATTGCCGAGCGAGTCAACCATTTTCTCCGTGGGTACGATACGAGTAGCTGACCACGACGCCGCGCTCGAACAGCAGTTCTTCGATGTCGCGCAGGCTAAGCGGGAAGCAAAAATGCCAGCGGCACGGCCAGGCTGATGATGGCCGCCGGAAATCGATGTCCACGATAGAGCGATGTCGTCTTCATTCCGTCATACCTTGCTAACGTGACAGTGCCTGTGCCCCTCGTGAACCTACTCCGCTAACGTGACAGCGTCTCCGGTGCTGAGAACCCCGGACGTTCCGTATAGCACGATACCCATTCGGCAAAGTGCATCGCACCGATACGATCGGGTCCGCAACGGGTCCATGCGGGCAGATCGTCACCATTCGGGTCTCCCGTCTCGATGAAATTCATCAGATAGGACCGCATCATGCCGGAGAGATCGTTCGCGAAAGCACGGCTTGTCCCGGCCAGCATGGGTGCGTCGGTCCAGTCGTCGAAATTGCCGAAAGCGAAGGGCAACTCGAAACAATGGCCAGCGCCCACATGCGGCTGGCGAGACGCGATGTCGAATTGGTAGCCGTAGACATCGCTGCCGGCTTTCGCCAGCGAACCTGCTGCCTCGATTGCGGGTCGCTTGAAGATTGCATACGACGTCAGTTCGACCAATGCCGCGTAGGGCGTGCTTCCCGGACGCTGCTGCATGACACGCTCGTAATGGCGCGTCCCAGCCTCGCCCAATTCAGCGTGGAATACGCGCTCGACCATGCTTCGCGTCGCATCCACGGCTGCCGGGTTGCTCGCGAAGAAGCTGCCGGTTTCGTGGCGCGTCCAACCGATCATCACGGGCTTTGGCGCAAACCGCAACGACTGCGTCACGGGATCCGCCGCGACGCGATCGACCGCGACGGGCATGAAGCCCACCGGTACTGTGCCGAAGCCCGCGCGCGACGCGAGCAGCCTCGCTTGCAAATCCAGCAGCACCTGTACCGGCGCATTTCGCAGATCGACAGCGGGGTCGTGAAATTCAGCGAGTGCGCAAAAGTCCGATGCGATCCGATGCGCCTCCTCGGGCAGGAGAGGCGGGAGGCCGGGCAAGCTGAGTACGGCAGCGGAGCGCGCGAGACCGGCCGTTTCCTTCATCCCCATGAGCATCCTCGTGTACCACGCACCGGCCGATTGGCCCGCAAGTCAAGACCCGTGAGCGTCGCTAGAACAGAACAGCTAGGCCACACTGGTAGTTACCCGAAGAATCACGATCCGGCGCAGACATTTCCCGGCGACGAAATGGCCGCAGACCGAGGCCGTGCTGAGTCGGCGCGTGCGGCTGCTGCCGTCCGGCCGTCCCCCGTCTGACTCATGTCGACGCGGCAGCGGCCATGCGCGCGAGCGGCATGCGAGCGATCGTCTCCGGTTGGTCGACGAACTGGAACTGGCATATCGCGATCGAGCCGCCTTCTTGCCCGGCACCCGGCATCGACGCACTCGAATGGAATGCGGACATGATCGTCATGGGCACTCACGGGCGGCGAGGCGTGACGGGCTGGCTCGTCGGCAGCGTGGCCGGGCGCGTGGCGCGCATCACGAAGACGCCGGTCCTGCTCGTCCATGCGTCGCGTGCGTGACGCGCTTCGTCGTCACGCATCCGCACCCACGGCGTGGAACAGCTCCTCCTCCTGGGCGCAATGCAGGCGCACGATCGCTTCGAGCCCGTACAGCAAGCGCTGTATCGCCTGCACCTGCATGGCGTTCGTTCCGTCGCGCGGCAGGTCGGCGACCGTCTGCCGGAGCGATCGGATCATCCTGAAGATCTCCCGGTGTGCGCCGCTCATGGCCGCCAGTGGATCTTCGCCGCCGAGCAGCGGTGCAAGACGCGCGTAGACCTCCAGATCGTCGGCGCGTTCGTGCGGCAGCAGCCGTTGGTCGAGCGCATCGATGATGCCAGCCAGTTCGCCAGCGATGGCGCCCCCGCACAGTGTCGGCAAGCGATCCGCGAAATCCCTGATCTGGTCCAGCAACGGCAACAATGCCGTGTGCTCGCGCCTGAGTTGCTCGACGTCGATATCGGCCAGCCTGGCTCCCGTGGGCCTCGTGCGCACCAGCAACACGCGTAGCGCATTGACGATGACGACGACGTCGACGACTTCCTGAATCACCGCACCGGCAATCGGCGGCAGGAATCCCGCCGCCGCGATCGTCATCGCGACGACCGACAACGACATGCCGATCACCACGCTCTCGAGCGCGATCCGGCGCGATCGACGTGCGATACGCATCGCATCCACGAGTCGATCCAGCCGATCGACCAGCAAGACCACGTCGGCTGCTTCGGATGACGCGGCCGCTCCCCGCGCACCCATCGCGATGCCGACGTCGGCCGCGGCCAGCGCCGGTGCGTCGTTCACACCGTCGCCGACCATGATCGTCACGCCCTCCTGCCGGGCAGCCTGGATGGCGGCAAGCTTGTCCGCCGGCGTCTGCTCCGCGCGTACATCGGTGACGCCCAGCAGTTCGCCGACGGCCTCGGCAATGTCGTGCCGATCGCCGGTCAGCATGACGAGACGCTCGACGCCTTCACGTTTGAGCAACCGCAATGCCCGTGGTGTTTCCAGCCGCACCTGGTCGGCCATTTGAATCGCGCCGATCATGACGCCATCCACGCCGACGAATACCGCAGCCCCGCCCTCGCTGACGACTCGCGCCAGGAACGCGTCGCTCCACGGCGCAATCGACGCGCACGCAGACACGTATTCGAACTTGCCGATTGCAACGGTCCGGTTGTCGACCTGGCCCGTCACGCCTTCGCCGGCTGTTTCGATGACGGCCGACGGCAGCGACAGATCGATGCGACGTTCACGCGCCGCGACCGTCAGCGCGTCCGAGATGATATGGCCCGATGCTTGGGCCAATGACGCTGCAAAACGCAGCACATCGTCCGCTGCGACGTCCGCGCCGCATTCGATCGCAACGATACGCGCCCGTCCTCCCGTCAGCGTCCCGGTCTTGTCGAAGAACAGAATTGTCGCTTGCGCAAGACGCTCCAGCGCACCTCCGCCCTTGACCAGAATGCCGCGTTTCGAACAACGCGACATGCCGGATACGATGGCGACCGGCACGGCGAGGATCAACGGACACGGCGAGGCCACGACGAGCACGGCAAGCGCACGTGCGACGTCGCCGGTCAACAGCCACGCGATACCCGCGACGAGCAGCGATGCGAGCACGAAGAACGCTGCGTAGCGATCCGCGAGACGCACGGACGGACTGCGCTCGCGTTGCGCACGCTCGACCATGCGAACGATGGCGGCAAACGTGCTGTCGCCCGCCGTCGCGCGGGCAACCATTTCGAACGGCGCGCCGGCGTTGACCACGCCGCTGCATGCGTTTTCCCCGGAACGGCGTCGCAGGGTGGACGATTCGCCCGTCAGCATGGACTCGTCCAGTTCCGCGTCGCCGGTCAATGTGCCGTCGACGGGCACGAACTCGCCGCTCCGCACCAGCAGCCTGTCGCCGGGGACAAGGGTGTCCGGCGCAACCGAGCGCCATTCGCCATTCTCGAAACGAGTCGCCTGCCGGGGAGCGCGGCCGAGCAGTGCGCTCATCTCGCGTTGCGCGCGGTCCTGCGCATACCGCTCCAGCGTCCGCCCGCTCGCCAGCATCAACGCAATCACGGCCGCCGCAAGCGTTTCGTCGAGCACGACCGCCAGCGCGATCGCGAGCCACGCGAGCACGTCGATGCCGGCCTGTCGCCTCATCACGGCCTTGACCAGCGAGACCGTCAATGCGAGCAGGACCGGCAGCGTCCCCAGCAGCCACGCGAATCGCGCGAGCGACGGCTGGCCGAACGCCACGCATACGCCGCCGCCGGCGAGCGTGGCGGCCGCCAGAATCAGCAACACGAGATCGATCGACCAGGGGACTCGGGACATGACCATTGCTCCGATCGTCGTGCATGGTGGTGTTCGCCGCATCCGGCTCCGGTTGCGGACGGCGTGGCATCAGTCTAGGAAGCGCCGTGCTTCGAGCATTGACATGGGTCAGGACGGCGTGCGTCCCGTGAACGACCGGCACGCCGCGTTGCTTGACGTGAGTCAAGCCATCGGCCTCTTTCCTCAGCAAAATCGAGCCGTGACACCGGATGGCCTGGAGTCGATATCGTGCTGACGCTGGCTGTACTTTTCGTGCTGATTCTTCTGCTGAATCTCATGCCGGCGTTCGCCCCGCCCACGTGGATGGCGATGTCATGGGTCGGGTTCAACCTGCCCGACGGCAATCCGTTCGTCTTTGCCGTCGTGGCGGCCGGCGCGGCGACGACGGGCCGTGTCATCCTGGCGACCTTCGCGAGATCGCTCGTCCGCTCCCGCTGGGTGCGGGAATCCGACCGCGAGAATATCGACGTCGCCACGCGCTGGCTGCGACAGCACCGGACGCTCACCGCCGGCGCGTTCTTCTTCTACGCCTTGAGCCCGCTGCCGTCGAACTACCTCTTCATTGCATACGGGCTTTCCGGGTTGCCGCTCAGAATCATCGCGACGGCGTTCTTCATCGGCCGCGCAACGACCTATGCGATCTGGGCGCATCTCGGCCGCTTTGCGTCGACCCGGCTGGACGTGGAATCGGAACTCGAAGGCACGTATCTCGGCGGCTACTTCGTCGTCACGCAACTGGTCCTGCTCGGCCTCGTGTTCGCGCTGATGAAGCTCGATTGGCGTGCGCTCGTCAATGAACGCCGGCTGACGTTCAGACGCGGCCATCATCCGCGCGGCTCCGATTGACACACGGCGCACGCGATCTTGCGATCGGGGGCATCGGCCAGCCACTCCAAGAGCGCTACCCAGAGCGCCGTGACGTGGACGCGCGCGATCGCTTCAGGATGGCGGACCACAGCATCCCGCCTCTCACCAGCAGCAGGATCGCCGCGAGTGCGAGCGGCGCACCAGTTTCCAAGCGCTGATCACCCTCTTTGGTACCGGCCGTGCCCAACGCGCCGAAGGCGGACAAGTGCTCTGGCTGCGACTGCCCCTACACCCTCCCCGCCAAATGAAACCGCGAAGCCGGATGCCACAACCGCACCGACGTCGCGACCTGGTCACCGACCCAGGTCCGCCGCCGGAGCAACAAGCACGGCTCGCCGATTTCCATCACCAGATGCCGGCGCACCTGCGCATCGGGCTTCTGCGCATAGATCCGGAACTCCGCGCGCTGGATCGGCGCGAGCCGCACCATATAGTGATTCGGCGTCTCGACCGTGAAGTCTTGTTCCAGATACGCGGGAAACAGCGCCGGGTTCACGTAGCGATCCTCGAACTGGATCGGCTCGTCGTCCTCGTAATGCACGATACGCGAATGAAACACCGGCCCCGAGCGCAGCCCGAGCGCTTCGATCGCCTCCGTATCGTCGCTGCTTTCGAGCAGCAGCACGCGCCCGCTGTGCCGATGGCCGCGCTCCGCGATCTCGTCCGCGATATTGCGGATTTCCAGCACCGTCGATTCGTAATGCCGCCGTTCGACGAACGTGCCCGCGCCCTGGATACGGGTCAGCACGCGCTCGGCGGTCAGCTCGCGCAGCGCGCGCGACACCGTCATCCGCGCGACGCCGAACTCCTTGACCAGTTCGGCTTCGGTCGGAATCGCCCCGCCGGGTTTCCAGTCGCCTTTCGCGATCCGCTCGACGACGTAACGCTTGATCTGCTGGTAGGCCGGCAGCGCGCGCGCCGGCACGTCGTCGCCCGACGCGACCGCCAGCCCGGCGGAAAGGTGTCGTTCCATATGGTTCATGCGCCCTCGCCCGAATGATTGTTAGATATCCAGACAACCTGCCACCGCCCGCCGTCACCCGGCGTCACAGCACCGGCGGCGGCATCCCTGCGACGATGCCGGTCGCGATCGCGATGTCGTCCGCGAGCGGCCGGTCGTCCTGGTACGCGGGCACGCGTTCGCGCACGTGCCGCCATAACGTATCGGTGGGTGCGGCCCGCGCCGCGCCGTTCGGCTGCAGATCGTATGCCTGCGCGGCCGCCAGCATCTCGATCGCGAGCACGCGCGTCGTGTTCTCGATGATGTCGAGCGCCTTCAGCGCCGCCGGTGTCGCATGGCACAGGTGATCTTCCTGCAGCCCCGACGTGATGCCGCCGTCGAGGCTCGCGGGCGCCGCGAGCCGCTGGTTCTGCGCGACGAGGGCGACCGCCGTGTACTGCGCGATCATGAAGCCGGAGCACGTGCCGCCCGGCGTCGCGAGAAACGCCGGCAGCCCGCTGACGAGCGGATTGACGAGACGGTCGAGACGCCGTTCGGCGATCGCCGCGACCTGGGCCATCGCGGCCGCGAGGCTGTCCATCGCGAGCGCAATGCCGGCGCCGACCGCGTGCGCCTGCGAATGGACGGCCGGTTCGTCGCGCGTGCCGGCGACGATCGGGTTGTCGGTGACGGACGCGAGTTCGCGATCCACCACTTCCGCCGTCACGGCGAACACGTCGCGTGCCGCGCCGTGTACATGCGGAATCGTGCGCAGGCTGAGCGGATCCTGCGTATGCCGGCCGCTCGCCGCGCCGAGCATCCCGCTGTCGGCGAGCAGCGCGCGCAGCCGTGCGCCGACCTGCCCGATGCCGGGCGAAACGCGTAGCGCGAGCGATGCCGGATCGAAGGAGGCCAGCTGTCCGCCGAGGTTCTCGAAGCTCATCGCCGCGACCCAGTCGGCCCAGTCGAGCAGCCGCTCCGCGCGGGCGAGCGCGAGCGCGGCCAGCCCCGTCACGCACGGCGTGCCGTTGACGAGGCTCAGCCCCTCCTTCGCACCGAGCACCAGCGGCTCGCGGCCGATGCGGCGCAACGCTTCGTCGCCGCGCATCCGCTCGCCGCGATGGCGCGCATGGCCGTGACCGATGCAGACGAGCGCGACGTGCGCCATATGCGTCAGATAGCCGACCGACCCGTGCGCCGGCACCTCCGGCAGGCAATCGTGTTCGAGCAGCGCGACGAGCTGGTCGACGACATCGGCGCGCACGCCGGAATGGCCGTGTGCGTAATTGTTGATCGCCGCCGCGATGATCGCGCGCGTTTCCGCCGCGCCGAGCGGCGCGCCGACGCCGACCGCGTGGCTCATCAGGATATTGCGCGACAGCGTGCTCTGCTGCGCCGGCGACACGATCACGTTGCACAGCGCGCCGACGCCGGTGTTGACGCCGTATGCGCGGATGCCACGCGCGACGATTTCATCGACGAGCTCGCGTGCCGCGGCGACGCGCACGCGCGCTTCGTCCGTGAGCGCCAGCGGTTCGCCGGCGGCCACCTCCGCGATCTGCCGCCAGTCGAGCGGCCTTGCCGAACGGAATACGGTCATGACGGCCTCAGTTCGCGGCGCGGTCGTGATGGCTCGACACGAACTGCCGGAAGCGCTCCGAGCACTGGCCGCCGAACAGGTCGCCGGGCGTGCCGTCCGAGTCGACCTCGCCCTGATGCAGGAACATCACGCGATTCGACACGTGGCGTGCGAAACCCATTTCATGCGTGACGACCAGCATCGTGCGCCCTTCCTCGGCGAGCGAACGCATCACGCGCAGCACCTCGCCGACCAGTTCCGGATCGAGCGCCGACGTCGGTTCGTCGAACAGCATCACCTTCGGATGCATCGCGAGCGCACGGGCGATCGCGACGCGCTGCTGCTGGCCGCCAGACAGGTGTGCCGGATAGTAGCCGCGCTTGTCCGCGAGGCCGACGCGCGCGAGGAGCGCCTCCGCTTCCTCGACCGCTTCGGCGCGACTGCGCTTCTGCACGCGCAGCGGGCCTTCGACGAGGTTGTCGAGCACCGTCATGTGCGACCACAGGTTGAAGTTCTGGAACACCATCCCGAGCTGCGAGCGAATCCGGTCGACCTGGCGCCGGTCGCCCGGCTGCAGCTTGCCGTCGCGCGCGCGCTTCATCTTCAGTTCCTCGCCGGCGAGCGCGACAGTGCCGTCGTCGGGCGTTTCGAGCAGGTTCAGGCAGCGCAGGAACGTGCTCTTGCCCGAGCCGCTCGCGCCGAGGATCGAGATCACGTCGCCTTCGTGCGCGTCGAGCGAAATGCCCTTCAGCACGTGGTGATCGCCGAACGACTTGTGGATGTTCCTGACCGACAGGGCAACGGGAGCAGCGGTGTTCATCGGATTCTCCTGGAAGGATGGATGCGCTCAGGACGCGACGCGCCGGGCGTCACGCGCGGCCGCGGCCGGCGTGCCGGTCTGCTTCGGCGCGCGCAGGTGGCCCGACAGCCGCCATTCGAGCGCGCCGAGCACGCGCACGACAATGAAGTTCAGGCCCAGGTAGATGAGGGCCGCGCACACGAACACCTCGGTCGTCCGGTAGGTCTGTTGAATGATCTGCTGCGCGACGCCCGTCACTTCCCACACGGTGACGAGGCTCGCCAGCGCGGTCGACTTGACGAGCAGCACGGCTTCGGTCGAATACGCGGGCAGGCACTGGCGCAGCGCGATCGGGCCGATCACGCGACGCAGCAGCGCGAAGCCCGACAGGCCGATCGAATAACCGGCCTCGATCTGCCCGACCGGCACGGCCATCAAGCCGCCGCGCAGGATTTCGGCCGTATAGCCGGCCGTGCACAGCGCGAGGGACAGCACCGCGCACACATACGGTTCGCGCAGCAGCGGCCACATGAAGCTCTCGCGGATCACGCCGAACTGGCCGAGCCCGTAGTACACGAGGAACATCTGGATCAGCAGCGGCGAGCCGCGAAACACGAGGATGTACGCACGCGCGAAGCGGTTCGGCAGCCAGTGCGGCGACACGCGCATCGTGACGATCACGAGCGACAGCAGGCCGCCGAGCACGAGCGATGCGAAGAACAGGCCGAGCGTGGTCGGCACGGCCGCGAGCAGCTGGCGCAGCGTGTCGAGGAGAAAGTCGAAATCGATGGACATGCGATCGCTCCGTCAGTTGCGTGCGAAATTGCGGCGGAACGAGCGGCCGACGATCGCTTCCGCGCGGTTGAACACGCGGTTCGACAGGCCCGTCATCACGAGATAGAGCGCCCCGCCCGCGACGAAGAACACGAAATACTGGTGCGTCGAGTTCGCGGCGATCTGGCTGGTGCGCAGCAGCTCGGCGAGCCCGGTGACCGAGATCAGCGCGGAGTCCTTGAGGCTCAGTTGCCACACGTTGCCGATGCCGGGCAGCGCGAAACGCAGCACCTGCGGAATCAGGATGCGGCGCAGTACCATGCTTCGCGGCATGCCGATCGAGCGCGCCGCTTCGAGCTCGCCCTTCGACACGGCCAGCACGGCCGCGCGATACACCTCGGCCTGGTACGCGCCCGAGATCATCCCGACCGCCAGCGCGCCGATCACGAACGGCGGCACGCCGATGAAGCCTTCCGCGCCGAACCACTGGCCGACGGTCGTGACGAGCGTCGAGCCGCCGAAATAGAACAGGTAGATCACGAGCAGTTCGGGCACGCCGCGAAACACGGTCGTGTAGAGGTCGCCGAGCACGCGCGCGCTGCGGTGGCGTGACAGTTTCGCGGCTGCGACGCCGGCGCCGATCACGGCACCGACCGCGAGCGCGGCGAGCGTCAGCGCGATCGTCATCAGCGCCGCGAGCAGCAGGACGCCGCCCCAGCCTTCGGTTCCGAAGCCCAGCATTTCAAGGATGGCCATGCGTGCCTCCCGGCAAGCGTTGAGTGGATCGGCGGGATGCGCGCCGCTGCGCGACCGTCGGGTCGCTCATGCAGCGGCGGCCGCGCGTGTGCTTACGGCGTGACGTCGGTCTTGAACTACTTGTCGGCGAGTTTCTTCACGGTGCCGTCCGCGAGTGCCGCGCCGATCGCCGCGTCGAACTTCGTCTTCAGGTCGGCATCCTGCTTGCGGAACGCGAGGCCCTCGCCCGGCCCCCAGATCGGGCCGCCGAGCTTCGGGCCCGCGAGCACGATCGACGCGTTCTCCTTCTTCCCGGTGTTCGCCGCGTAGTACGTGACGTCGTCGAACGATGCGTCGATGCGGCCGGCGACGAGGTCGAGATCGCGCTCGGGCGACGTCTTGTATACGCGGATCGACGCGATGTCCTTGAAGCCGTCGTTGATGAACTTCGTATAGACGGTGCCCGACTGGATGCCGATCGTCTTGCCCTTCAACTGCTTGCGCAGCGCATCGACGGTTGCCTTGTCCGCATTCGCGTCGCCGGTCAGCTTGACGATCGGCGCGCCGGGCGCGGCCTTCGGCAGGATCTTCGTATCGGTGACGGCGAACGTCGCGGGCGTGGCCGCGTACGGGCGCGAGAACAGCAGGATCTTCTCGCGCTCCGGCGTGATCGAGATCGCATCCATCAGGATGTCGAACTTGCCGGCCTGCAGGCCCGGAATCATCCCGTCCCAGTCCTGCGCGACCATGTTGCACTGGACCTTGATCCGCTCGCACACGTTGGCGAGCAGCTCCGGTTCGAAGCCGCCGAGCTTGCCGCCCGGCAGCGTGAGGTTCCACGGCGCGTAGCCGCCTTCGAGCGCCACCGTCACCGTCTTCCATTCCTTCGCCTGCACCGGCGCGGAGAGAGTTGCCGCAGCCGCCGCGATCGCGCCGATCGTCCTGATTGCCCACTTGATGCGCTTGCCGTTCACGAGATTTCTCCTTGCGTTGAAGTTCGTCATCCCTTCGGTCTGCAAGACGCCTCAGGAATTTGTCTATACAAGCATGCAAGAAGAAAAACGGCCGGACAAGCGTTGATCAAAAAAAACCGCGTAAACGCGGGAAATCCCCTAAATACAGGGCTCTGACGCGCCTCTTCGCGGGGAATTCAGGCACGGATTTGGTGCAGGATGGATGGACAAATCGCAAGGATGACTAGACAAATTTTGAATTCGATCACTCGACGCGTGCTGCGCGACATGCGGCGGCGGGCAACTCGACCTCGCGCAAATCGGGGCGCTGACCGGAGCGCCGGTTCATGCTCGATCGATTGTTTCGGGCGCGGGCTTGGCCGGGATCAATGGGCCGTGCCGCCGCTTGCGCTGTCGGTCATCAGGAAGGCAGGCCTGGATCGTGGCCGCGTGCGCAGACTGCAAAGGGATCGGTGCGGCCGATAGGCCGGTGTTTGGATGGGGGGAGTGCCCGGTTGCTGACGTCAGTGCCGGATGCACGACGTTTCCCACATATTGGCAAGGACCGAAATCGCGCGGCACGGCGTGAAGACGAGCCGGGAAATAGTCTGACCATACGTCGGGCGTCACCGGGAACACGCCCCTGCTTCGACTTGCTGCCACGGTACGCGGCGACGAAGCTGTCGGTGAAACGGTCGAATTCCCCGGGCGGGCGGGCGACGCGTACACATGCGCCGCGTCGTCGTGCGGCCCGACCGCTAGCGGCGGCGCCGGCGTGGCGACGGGTTTCGGCCATGCCGCGAACGCCGTGCGTGCGGCGCAGAGGCCCGCCACCATCCGCGCCGGGCATGTCGCGCGAACGTGCTTCGTGACCGCCGCTCCTTCCCGTTGCAATCGCCTGGAGAACAGACGATCAGCCTCGACCGCCCCCTTCCCCGCTTCGCACGTCGCCGAGCATCGTGACGAGGACGAGCGCGGCGATCAGCCCGAGATGTTCGAAGAAGCTGTTGAGCGCCATGAAATGCGCGGCGCCCGTCTGGTTCCAGAAGTCGTTCGCCACCGCCATCGCGACGAGCGTCAGCATGCCGAGGCCGCCGGCGCCGAGCCACGTGAAGCGGCGAAACACGATGCACAGCGAACCGCCGATCTCGACGACGACCGCCAGTGCAGCCCACAACGCGGGCGGGTGCAAACCGAAATGCGCCTGCTCCGCGATTGCTGCGTCGAAGTGCATCGCCTTGTTGACCCCGCCGATCAGAAAGGCGGACACGAGTGCAAGTCGAACCAGCGCGCCGATCCACGGCTGCGCGAGCAGCGCACGGATCCACGCGGGGCTGTACCGGCCGGTTGTCGTCGACATGTCAGACCGCCCAGCAGGAACAGCCGAACGCGCCCCAGAAGCCCTTCGCGTCCGACGTCGGCAATGCGCTGCCCCACGCGCTCGCGTGCGCATGCTGGTGCACGTTGCACGCATTCGCGCAGCCGCACATCGCGGCGGCCGCCGCCGCACGTTGCAGCGGTGCGCCGCTGCGCTGCGTCGCGCCCCAGCCGCCGTAACCGCCGTACTCGCGCACCGGCGACCAGTCCGGCATCGCGGGCGGAATCGGCGCATCATGCGACGCGAACGGGCCCGCGCCCCACACGATCCGGCCGCCGACCACCGTCAGCAATGCGGTCGTGCCCGCGATGTCGTCCTCCGCGCACGCGAAGAAGTCGCGATCCGGCACGACCACGTCGGCCAGCTGCCCGACCGCGATCCGCCCTTTCTTGCCGACTTCGTTCGAGAACCACGTCACGTATTCGGTCCACATGCGCAGCGCGGTCTCGCGGTCGAGCAGGTTGCGCTGCGGATACATGCGCAGCCCGCCGATCGTCTTGCCCGTCACGAGCCACGACAGCGATACCCACGGGTTGTACGACGCCACGCGCGTCGCGTCGGTGCCGGCCGACACCTTGAGGCCCTTCGACAGCATCTTCGCGACCGGCGGCGTCGCTTCGGCCGCCTGCGCGCCGTAGCGCTCGACGAAGTATTCGCCCTGGTACGCCATCCGGTGCTGCACCGCGATGCCGCCGCCCAGTGCCGCGATACGATCCATCGATTTTTCGGTGATGGTTTCCGCGTGATCGAAGAACCAGTTCAGCCCTTCGAGCGGGATGTCCTTGTTCACCTTCTCGAACACGTCGAGCGCGCGGCTGATCGTTTCGTCGTACGTCGCATGCATGCGCCACGGCCAGCGGTTCTGCGCGAGCACGCGCACGACGCCCTCGAGATCGTCTTCCATCTGCGCCGGCAGGTCCGGACGCGCGACGCGGAAGTCCTCGAAGTCGGCCGCCGAAAACACCAGCATTTCGCCCGCGCCGTTGTTGCGGAAGTAGTCGGTGCCGTCGTGATACTTCGTGCTCTTCGTCCAGTTCACGAAGTCTTCCTTCTCGGCGTTCGGCTTCTGCGTAAACAGGTTGTACGCGATCCGGATCGTCATCTCGCCCGCGTCGTGCAGCTTGCGGATCACCTCGTAGTCGTCCGGATAGTTCTGCGAACCGCCGCCCGCGTCGATCACGCCGGTCACGCCGAGACGGTTCAGTTCGCGCATGAAGTGGCGGGTCGAGTTGTACTGGTATTCGAACGGCAGCTTCGGCCCCTTCGCGAGCGTCGCGTACAGGATCGTCGCGTTCGGGTTTGCAAGCAGCAGCCCGGTCGGGTTGCCCGCGGCATCGCGCAGGATCGTGCCGCCCGGCGGCTCCGGCGTGTCCTTCGTGTAGCCGACCACGCGCAGCGCGGCCGCGTTCAGCAGCGCGCGATCGTACAGGTGCAGGATGAACACCGGCGTATCGGGCGCGGCCGCGTTGAGTTCGTCGATCGTCGGCAGGCGCTTCTCGGCGAACTGGTGCTCGGTGAAGCCGCCGACCACGCGCACCCATTGCGGCGCGGGCGTGATCGCCACCTGCCGCTTGAGCATGTCCATTGCAAGCGCGAGCGACGGCACGCCGTCCCAGCGCAGTTCCATGTTGTAGTTCAGGCCGCCGCGTATCACATGGCAGTGGTTGTCGATCAGGCCCGGCAGCGCGGCGCGGCCCCCGAGATCGACGACCTTCGTCGCGCGGCCCGCGAGCGGCATCACGTCCGCGTCGTGGCCGACCGCGGCGAAGCGGCCGTCCTTGATTGCGACGGCGGTCGCGACGGGGTTCGCGCGGTCGAGGGTCGTGAACCTTCCGTTGTGAAGGATCAGATCCGGTTGGGACTCGGTTGCGGTCATGTGCGTCACCTCGTATCGATCAGAAGCCAAAAAGCTGTTTGACGGCGGGAATGGCCTGCACGCCGATCACCATGCCGAGCAACCCGACAAGGGCAATCAGCGGCGGCGCCGGAGAACGGACCTTGATCGCGCTGTAGATCACGCCGATCAGCAAACCCGCGCCAAGGGAAACCAGATAAGGTTCCATACGATCAATGTCCCGGTCAGGTTGAAATGCAGGCTCTACGTCCTGGAAAGCAGGCGCGGGCGACGTCCGTGAAGCAGTCACGGCAGCCGCCCGCGTTTTTCATGGAGCCGATGGCGCGTATTCGTGCAGGACACGCGGCATCGGCACGGGCAGTCGCAACTGCCCGCGATTACTTCGCCGGAACCGGCGGAATCGACTCGTGCGGCGTCGCCGTGCGCGGTGCAGCCTTGTGAACCATCGTGTACGCGTAGTCGACACCCATCCCGTACGCGCCCGAGTGTTCCTTCGCGATCGCCATCACCGCGTCATAGGTCTCGCGGTGCGCCCAGTCGCGCTGCCATTCGAGCAGCACCTGCTGCCAGGTCACCGGCACGACGCCGGCCTGTACCATCCGCTGCATCGCGAAGTCGTGCGCGTCCTTCGACGTGCCGCCCGACGCATCGGCGACCATGTAGATCTCGTAGTCGCCTTCGAGCATTGCGCAGAGCGCGAACGTCGTGTTGCAGACTTCCGTCCACAGGCCCGACACGACCACCTTCTTGCGGCCGTTCGCGGCCAGCGCGTCGCGCACCTTCTGGTCGTCCCACGAGTTCATCGACGTACGTTCGAGCGTCTTCTGGTTCGGGAACACGTCGAGCAGTTCGGGATAGGTATGGCCCGAGAAGCTCTCGCTCTCGACCGTCGTGATCGTGGTCGGGATGTTGAACACCTTCGCGGCCTTCGCGAGCCCGACGACGTTGTTCTTCAGCACCTGGCGATCGATCGACTGCACGCCGAATGCCATCTGCGGCTGCTGGTCGATGAAGATGATCTGGCTGTTGTGGGGAGTGAGTACTTCAAGCTTCGGATTGCTCATGGCGGTCATATCCTTTGACGCGGGAAAAGAGAGAGCCAGCCTCACCGGCCAACCGGGAGGCGCCCACTGCGCTGTGACGGGAGGTTCGCGTACCAGCCGGTGTCATTCAACACGCGAATTCATCGTAGCGCCAATTAATCGACTTGATTAATAAAAACCCTAAATTCAGGTCTTAAAAGATCTTAAAAGCCCCGAATTAAATACGCGCCTCCGGAGCAGACCTGCTACGCTCCGAATTGATTTTCCGATCATCGACCGGTCGGTATTTATCCGTATTTTTCACACGGTTGTCATTTCCCTTATCCGAATCATGACGTCCTATATCGCATCGTTATTGGCCGGCATTCTCGCGGGTGCCGTCTACGCGTTGATCGGTGTTGCATCGCCGGCGCCGCCCACCGTCGCATTGGCCGGCCTGCTGGGCATCCTCGCCGGCGAACAGATCCTGCCGGTCGCCCGCCGCATGCTGTCCGGGATCCAGCTGAAAACTGCGTGGAGCGACGCGAAGTGCGGCCAGCACATGTTCGGCACGCTGCCCGGTGCGCAGGCCACCCGGGCCGCCGCGAAGAAAGGGCCGTCGACACCGGCCTGACGCGCGCCGATCGAGGGCGCCTGGATCGCGTACGCGGCGCAATTGTCGTGAACCGTGTTGGAGCCGGGCGTGCTTGGCGATAACATGACAGCCCGATGCCCCCGTGGAATTCATCATGAAGCTGTCATTCGAAGCGCTCGAGGCACTGGACGCGATCGACCGCACCGGCACGTTCGCCGAAGCCGCCGAGCTGCTGCACCGCGTACCGTCCGCGCTGACCTATCTCGTGCAGAAGCTCGAAAGCGATCTCGGCGTCGCGCTGTTCGACCGCAGCGGACGCCGCGCAAAGCTCACGCACGCGGGACGCGTGGTCGTCGAGGAAGGCCGCCGGCTCCTGCATGCGGCCGAGCAGCTCGAACTGAAAGCGCAGCGCGCGCAACAAGGCTGGGAAACCGAGGTGCGCATCTGCATCGACGAGATCCTGCCATTCGAGGCATTGTGGCCGTACGTGCATGCGTTCTACGGGCTCGAGATGAACACGCGGCTGCGCCTGTCCACCGAAGTCCTCGGCGGCACGTGGGATGCGCTGATTTCGCGGCGCGCGGATCTCGTCGTCGGCGCGGCGGGCGAGCCGCCTGAACTGCCGGACATCGTCGCGCGGCCGATCGGCTCGCTCCGGCACGTGTTCGCCATCGCGCCCACCCATCCGCTCGCGGCATTGCCCGAACCGCTGTCGATGGCGTCCGTCGTCGAGTATCGCGGCGCCGTGATCAGCGATACGTCGCGCGAGCTGCAGCCGCGCTCGGTCGCGATCGATGCCGGGCAACCGTATCTCGCGGTCCCCACCCTCGCCGCGAAACTGGCCGCGCAGTGCGAAGGGCTCGCGGTGGGCACGCTCCCGGATTGCATCGCGGCACGCGCGATCGCGCAGGGCAAGCTCGTCGCGCGCGAGGTGACCGGCATGCGCGACACGACGCAGTGCTATATCGCATGGCGCGGCGACGAAGCCGGACGCGCGCTGCACTGGTGGGTCGACCAGCTCGCTCAACCCGATCTCGTCGACCGGTTTACCGCGCTCGTGTGATTCCACCGCCCGCGGCTTGCGTTGGCCCCCGGCCGCAGGCAACCGCCCCGCATCAGCCGAACGAATCGTGCAGGCGCTTCATCTCCTTCTCGAGCCACTCGATCAGGTTGAACGACGCGTGCGCACTCGCGGCCGGCGGGATCATCATCTTCTCCTCGGTCGCGATGTGTTCGGACAGCGATTCGCACATCAGCCGCCCGAGTTCGGGCTTGCGCGCGATCAGCGGCGACAGGTCGCCGCTGCTCAGTTGAAACGCCGTCACCGTCGTCACCGCATGGACGCTCGCGTGCAGTTGCGTGCCGGCCAGCACGACGGACTGGCCGATCGCGTCGCCCGGCGCCATCCGCCTGACCTCGATGTCCCCCGCCGCGCCCGGCACGAACACCGACGCGACACCGGCCCCGACGATCGTCAGCAGGCGCGTATCGGCATTCGATGCATAGATCACGTCCCCTTTGTGGAACACGCGTGACGCGAGCGCATCGGCGAGCACCGCCAGATCGTCGTCGCCGAGCTGCCGGAAGAGTTCGACCGCGCGCAGCAGCCGTTGCCCGCGCGACACCGGCCGGTGCGCAGCGGCCGTCCCGCCCAGCGGGCGCAACGCGATGTCCGCGGCGGCCAGGTGCCGGTGGGCCAGGTCGTAGAGCTGGTTGCGCACGGCGATCTTCTTCTGCAGCGCATCGACGTAACAGACGAGTTCGTATTCGACGGAATTGGTACGGAACGCCTTGACGACCGCAACCGGTGCGGGACGGGGCAGCACGTCCAGCGAACTGGCGGCGGCGCGGTCGAGCGCATCGACGACGATGGCCGGCCGCACTTCCGGATCGATCTCGATCGTCAACGTCACGCCGTGCACGTTCTCGGGTTCGCTCAGGTTGACGATCGTCGTCTTCGCCGCCGTGCTGTTCGGCACGACGACCAGGTTGCCGAGGCCGTCGATCAGCTTGGTCGCGCGCCAGTTGCTTTCGACGATCCGCCCTTCCAGCTCGCCGATGGCCACCGTGTCGCCGAGCCGGAACGGCTGGGTGGTATTCAGCACGAGGCCGGAGAACACGTCGTTCAGCGTGTTCTGGACGGCCAGCCCGAGGATCACGGCCACCGCCCCCGACGTCGCGACCAGCCCGCTCAGCGGCAGGCCCAGCACGTAGCCGAGCGCGGCCACCGCGGCCGCACCGAACACGGCGCCGGCGGCGATGTCGTGAAACAGCCGCTGGGTGCGCCATGCGCGCGGCAGCAGCAGATGGTCGAGCATCAGGCTCAACACGAGCGCGCACTGCAGCCACCACGCGACCCCGATCACCTGGATCGCCAGCCGGTCGAGCCGGTCGGGCGACGGCGGCACCGCGAGCGGGCTCACGCCGGTCGCGAACAGCACATAGGTCAGCGCGGCGAACGACGCGCAACGCCCTATCGCCTTCGCCGTCGAACGGCCGGGCCCGAGCAACCGCCATGCGACGAGATCGACAATGACGATCGGTGCGCCGTAAGCGACCGTGGCGGAAAGGTTCAGCATGAGGGAGCGGGCGGCAAGCGTGACACACGACGCGCGCGGAAGCCGCGCACGCACATCGCCCACGGCCCGATCCGGTGTGTAGCCGCGGGCGGCGAATCGTGGCGCGAAAGGTCGGGCTGGACAGGTTTCATGCGGTAGTCGTTCGATGACGCGCGAAGCCGCCGCGGCGGCACGTGTGGCGGTCGCCGCGCCACACCGGCATGCAGCGGCGCCGTGACCGCGCGACGCTGCAGCGCGAGCCGGCGGCCTGCCCGCCTGCCCGCGCATCGTCGACGGTCCGTGCGTCCAATGTAGACGCACCGGCCGGCCCGGTCATGTGTTCAACCTGAAACGTTCTGAAGCCGCGACGGCCGCGCGCCGCTACGATTCGCGCGGCGGCAGCTCGGTCTCGCCCGTGTCGAGCCCGAGCGCGTGCACGACCGACCACGCGTCGTCCGCGACCTGCGTCGACCCGGCGGTATGGGCAAGCGCGGCCGCATACGCGGCCAGCAGACGCACGCGCGCGTCGTCGCGCGTGCGCGTCTCGTCCATGTCGCGCATCGAATCGAGCGCCGCGCGCGCGCGTTCGCGACATTCGTCGACCAGCGACAGGTCGAACAGGCACGGCACCGCCACGGCAGCCAGCGCGATGCCGATCTCCGCATCGCCGTTCGGCGAAAACGCCCAGTCGAGCGCCGCGCGCAGGTTGCCGAGCTCGCGCCGGATCACGTCGAGCCGCGATTCGCCGAGTGTCCCGCCGTCGTCTACCGGCGCGAGCCGGAACAGCGCATGGAAGTAGTTCGCGTGGGCGCGGGCGGCGGCCGCGCACTCGCCGTTGTTCTCGAGCTGCTGCAGCGCGTACGCACGCGTCGTCGTCAGCAGACGGTAACGCGGTGCGCCGTGCGCGCTTTCGAGACTCAGCAGCGACTTCGACACGAGGCCGGCGATCGTGTCAAGCAGGTCCGCATCGGCCAGCCGCGTGGCGCCGACGATCTCCCGCACCGCGTCGATCGAGAAGGTGCCGCGGAATACGCCGAGCCATCGCAACAGCAGGCGCTCCGCATCGCCGAGCAGACGGTAGCTCCAGTCGTACATCGCCTGCAGCGTCTGATGACGCGGCAACGCCGTGCGAAACCCGCCGGTCAGCAACCGGAAATGGTCGTCGAGATGCGCGGCCAGCACGTCGATGCCGAGCACGGCCGCGCGGGCCGCGGCCAGTTCGATCGCGAGCGGCAGGCCGTCGAGGCGCCGGCACACCGATGCCATCAGCGACACGCTGCGTTCGTCGAGCGGGAAACGCGGATCGGCGGCCTGCACACGCGCCGAGAACAGCTGCACCGCGCTCGCACCCAGCGTTTCCGCATCGTCGGCACCTTCACGCGGCACCTCGAGCGGCGGGATCGGACACAGCCGCTCGCCCTGGATACGCAACGCCTCGCGGCTGGTCGCGAGGACGCGCAAGCCGGCGTCGGATTCGGTCAGCGCGCTTGCGATCCGCGCGGCCGCGTCGAGCAGATGCTCGCAATTGTCCAGCACCAGCAACATCCGGCGGTTCGCGACGCTGGCCAGCACCGCCTCGAGCGTCAGCGATCCGGCGGGCTGCGCGATGCCGAACGCCGCCGCCAGCGCGTCGGGCACGAATTGCGGAGCGGCGACCGTGGCCAGCGACACGAACGCGGCGCCGTCCGGAAAACGGGCTTCGGCGCGCATGGCCGCCTCGAGCGCAAGCCGCGTCTTGCCGATGCCGCCCGCCCCGACCAGCGTCACGACGCGCGCGGTGTCGAGCGCCGCCAGCACCTCGGCGACGGTCTGCTCGCGGCCGACGAGCGCGGTCGGCGCGGCCGTCAGCCGCGACGTCACGACGCGCACGGGGGGCGCGACGTCGGCCCGGCCGCCGACCAGCCGATAACCGCGCCCCGGCACCGTCACGATCAGGTTGCGATCGTCGGCGAGCGCCTTGCGCAACGCGGCAATGTGCACCTGCAGGTTGTTTTCCTCCACGACGGTGTGCGGCCACACGCGCTGCATGATCTCGTCTTTCGAGACCAGGGCGCCGTTCGCCCGAATCAGGAGTTCGAGAATTTCGAATGCGCGACTGCCGATACGCAGCAGTTTGCCGTTCGAGCGAATTTCACGCCTGTCAAGAAATACGTGTAGCGTTCCAATTCGGATCATGAGAATTTTCAATCGATAGCGTGCATCGATGCCCTGTCAAAAATGACATCGACTGGATGCTCATGCTACGGCATTTGCCCCTTGCAATGATTCAAATTATCAGAAGCTACTGAGCAAATTTTTTGAATCGATGAAAGCCGCGATTTTCCCGGCGCCTCCGTGTGGGGCGACGCTGCTCTTGTGCGGCGCGGCATTTCGCGCCCACTGCATGCGAAACAGTGATTCACCCATGAACCTGTTTCGTAGGATAAAAGTTGCGATTTGCCGGAGTTAATTTCTTCGACTCATCAATTAAAAATAGCCGCGCGCCGGATTGGCGGATCGGACCGGGTAAAAAAGACATGCTGGATGTGGCGTAACCGTGGTGTAACCGATTTCCCGGGCGGCGGTCGGTCGGATTTTCCGTTCATAACGATTCAGGCGCCGCTCAGGACATTCAGCGGCGCGGCGCGCAACGATGGATCGATGGCGCCAGCGTCGAGCGACTTTCACCACGCCGTGAGGAACACGACCATGGGCAACCGTATCGCCGGCATCAGGATTCCCGACGCCCCGCTCGCACGGGACGCCGCCGACACCGTACGCGCGTGCGAACCGGAACTGCTGTTCCGGCACGCGATGCGCGTGTTCGCGTTTGCATCGATCATCGGGCGGCGCCGCGGCATCGTGTTCAACGCCGAGCTGCTGTATGTCGCCGCGCTGTTCCATCACTTCGGCCTGACGGAGCGCTACCGGCATTCGCGCCGGCGCTTCGAGATCGACGGCGCGAATGCGGCGCACGCATTCCTCGGAGGATACGGCGTCGCCGCCGACGACGCAGCGGAGGTCTGGCGCGCGATCGCGCTGCATGCGACGTTCGGGATCCACCCGTACATGACGCCGTTGACGGCGCTGCTCGGCGCCGGCGTCGAGACCGACCTCTTCGCGCATCACTTCGACGAGGTGTGCCGGTTCGAACGCGACGCGATCGTGCATGCATGGCCGCGCGGCCCTTGCTTCAAGGATTTGTTTCTCGAGGCGCTCGCCGCGGGCACCGCGCACCGCCCCGCTACCGCGTTCGGCAACGTGTCCGCCGACGTGCTCGAGCGATGCGACCCGGACTATCGCCGGACGAATTTCTGCGGGCTGGTACTCGGGTCGAAATGGGCGGAGTGAGCCGGCCGTCCGGCCGGGCCCGTGCGGCCGCGTCACCGCCGCCACCGCCGGATCATGCGCGCGCGAACGCCAGCAGTTCGTCGTTCAGGCGTTGCGCATGCGTCAGGTACAACGCGTGCGGGCCGCCCTCGTAGACGCTCAGCGTCGCGTGCGGCACGCGCCGCGCCGTGACGGCGCCCGTGAGCGCGAGCGGTGCCGTCTGGTCGTCGTCGCCGTGAATCACGAGCGTCGGCACGTCGAACTTGTCGAGATCCGCACGGAAATCGGTTTCGGAAAACGCGCCGACGCAGTCGAGCGTCCCCTTCAACCCGGCCTGCAGCGCCATGAACGACGTCCAGTCGAGCGCGGCGCGCGAGATCGTCGAAGCGGCCCGGTTCGACCCGGTGAACAGCGGCCAGAATTGCTCGAGGAACGCCGCGCGATCGGCCACGATACCCGCGCGAATCCCGTCGAACACGGCGACGTCGACGCCGTCCGGATGATCGTCGCGCCGCGCGACCAGCGGCGTCACCGAGCCGACCAGCACGGCTTTCGCGATGTGCCGCGTGCCGTGCCGGCCGATGTAGCGGGCCACCTCGCCGCCGCCCATCGAGAAGCCGACGAGCGTCACGTCGCGCAGCCCGAGCGTATCGATCAGCGTCGCGAGATCGTCCGCCAGCGTGTCGTAGTCGTATCCGGTCCACGGCTGGCCGGAGCGGCCGAAGCCGCGCCGGTCGTAGGCGATGCCGCGCAGGCCGTTCGACGCAAGGTGATGCATCTGGACGTCCCACATATCCGCGTTCAGCGGCCAGCCGTGAATGAACACGACCGGGCGCCCGGCGCCCCAGTCCTTGTAGTGAATCGACACGCCGTCGCGGGTCGTGAACGTGCTCATACGGATTCCTCAGTGGTGAAAAAGCGGCGCGCACCGGCGCCGGCCGGCGGACGGGGTGCCGCGTCAGTCGTCACGACCGGGACAGCCGGCCGATGAACCGGTCCATCTCGGTCGCGAGGATCACTTCCCGGTAGTTCGCGGGACGCTTGGCCCCGCGCCATTGCGGCTTGTAGATCGCGTCGCCCGGACGAATCGTCGTGCCGGTCAGCGCGCAGCGCGCGAGTGCGCGCGACTTCGCGCTGATCCAGCGCTGCTCGTCGTAGCGGCAGCGCGTCGGGTCGCTCCACGACACCAGGACCGACGAATCGGTCTGTCGCTCGGCGGCGATGATCGCGCAACGACGGCGCACGCCGCCGCTCGATGCGGCAGATGCATCGTTGCAATGGCGGCGGCGCGCGGTGTCCGGGTCGCGCACAAGCGACGGCGCGCAATGGCGTGCGGCCGGCGACGGGTCGAGCAGCGTCATCACGTGCTCCCAGCGATCGAATGCGTCCATGGCAGATCCAGGCAGGTGAGGCGGGCCGGATGCCTCGCACCCGCCCGCTACGCGATCGTCATCCGCCGCGCGAGCCGGCACCGGCCCGCGACGGGATGACCTGACGCTGACGATAGCGGGCCGCCGCTGAAGAGTCTTGATGCGAGACTTAATTTTTCTGGCCGGCGCGCGCGCAGGCATCGCGCGGCGTGCACCACATACGGGCTTCACGAAAATTCAGCGCGATTTCAGTACAGCCCGCATGGCCGCGGGATAGGCTCCTGTCGGCTTTCGTTCACGGCGTTCGCGCGCCGGCCTGCGCGCGACCTCTCGAACACATGCCGGCTGCCCGCCGGATTGCCGCCTGCGGGCAGATCCGAACCCACCATCTAACGCGGCATCGTTGTACCGCACGTTCAAGGAGACTTCATGCGTCCCGCAGATACCGACGCCCTTCCCTCGGCACGCCGCCGAGACATGCTGCTCGCCGGCGCGACCGCCGTTGCAGCCGCCGCGCTGCCGGCAGCCGCCGCGGCTGCCCCCAAACACGCCGCTTCCACCCATCCAGGAACCCACACGATGAACACGATCACCACGAAAGACGGTACGCAGATTTACTTCAAGGACTGGGGCAGCGGCCGCCCGGTCGTGTTCTCGCACGGCTGGCCGCTGTGCGCCGACGCGTGGGATTCGCAGATGCTGTTCCTGGTGCAGCACGGCTTCCGTGTGATCGCGCACGACCGCCGCGGTCACGGCCGCTCGAGCCAGCCGTCGCAGGGCAACGACATGGACACATATGCCGACGATCTCGCCGCGCTGATGAACGCGCTCGACCTGCACGAAGCCACGCTCGTCGGCCACTCCACCGGCGGCGGTGAAGTCGCGCACTACATCGGCCGGCACGGCACGAAGCGCGTCGCGAAGGCCGTGCTGATCGGCGCCGTACCGCCGCAGATGGTGAAGTCGGTGACCAATCCCGGCGGCCTGCCGATGGACGTGTTCGACGGGATCCGCAAGAACGTCGCGGAAAACCGCTCGCAGTTCTACAAGGATCTCGCGGTGCCGTTCTTCGGCTTCAACCGGCCGCAGGCAAAGGTGTCGCAAGGCACGATCGATGCGTTCTGGGCTCAGGGCATGATGGGTGGCGTGCACGGCCAGTACCTGTGCGTGAAGGAATTCTCCGAGGTCGACTACACGGAAGACCTGAAGAAGATCGACGTGCCGACGCTGATCCTGCACGGCGACGACGACCAGATCGTGCCGATCGACGATTCGGCCCGGCTGTCCGCGAAGATCGTGAAGCACGCGGAACTCAAGGTGATCCCGGGCGGCTCGCACGGCATGTGCGTCGTCGATGCCGCACGGATCAATGCCGAACTGCTCGCATTCCTGAAGGCGTAAGCCGCGCGACACGGCGCGCCGGCGTGACG
Source organism: Burkholderia sp. COPS (assembly GCF_019425585.1). Lineage (NCBI taxonomy): Bacteria > Pseudomonadati > Pseudomonadota > Betaproteobacteria > Burkholderiales > Burkholderiaceae > Burkholderia > Burkholderia sp. COPS. Next base: position 371,391 of record NZ_WIXR01000002.1, read on the forward strand.
GCATGACAGTATGACGTCCGGCGCGCCCTTCAGCATTTTTCAGGAATTTTCAGGCCGTCGCGATTCCGCATGCCGCATGCGCCATCGCCGGGATCGCCGCTGCGGCGGCGGGCGCTCACGGCGTACGCGCCGGCCTGAGCAGCAAGCCGATCAGCGCGCCCGCGATCGCGAACGCCATTGCCACCCGGAAGTTGTCGGCCAGCGCGAGCGTGGTCGCCTGGACGCGAACCGCGCGGTCGAGCAGCGCGTAAGTCGCCTGGTCGCCTGCCGCGAACGTCGCGCCGTGTGCGACCAGCGACGCCGCGCCGGCTCGCAGCCGCTCCAGCGTTTGCGGATCCGACAGCGTGACATGCAGACCGACGAGATTCGAATGGGTAGCCTCCATGATGCGCTGGATCACCGCGATCGACGTCGTGCCGAGCTGCCCGCTCAGCAGGCGCGTCGTCTGCACGACCGCGCCGAACGTCAGCGCGTGCTCGGCCGTCACGTGCTTGCCGAAAAAGAAGATCACCGACGTGAGCGCCATCGTCTGGCCCAGTGCCTGCAGCAGCTGCGACGGGATGAAATCGGGTTCGGCCCATACGGGCGTGAGGCGCGCGCCGAGTGCGAACGCGAACGCCACCATCACGAAGCCGGTGACGATCAGCCGGCGCGGATCGACGCGTTGCAGCAGCCATGCGACGCATGGCGCGAACAGCAGCTGCGGGATCGCGATCCAGCGCAGCGTGTCGCCGATTTGCAGCGGGCGCAGCCCGTAGGTGCTCGCGAGAAACGCCGACGGAATGAAGCTCGTGTTGAGCACGGTGAAGCGCACGAGGCCGACCAGCACGATCAGCCATGCGACGTTGGGCAGCGCGAGGTAGCCGAGATCGAGCCCGGCGCTGCGCGACGCCAGCTCGTGGATCAGGAACGCGGCCACCATCACGATGCCGACACACAGCAACGTGACGATCAGCGGCGACTGGAACCAGAACAGCCGTTCGCCCTGGTCGAGCGCGACGCACAGGCACGCGAACCCGCCGGCGCCGAGCACCATGCCGCGCGTGTCGATCCCGGACGCGAAGCGCTTGATTGGTTCGTTGGACAGCGACAGCATCAGGCACACGATGAACGGCACGGTCAGCAGCGCGTTCTGCCAGAACAGCCAGCGCCAGCTCAGGTGTTCGCTGTACCACCCTTCGAGCGTCGCCGACAGGTTCAGCGACATCTCGAGGTTCATCGCATACGCGGCGATGCCGAACGGAATGAGCCGCGGCGGCAGCGTGCGGACGACGAACCCGACGGTCAACGGCACGAACACGCCGGATGCGAAACCGGCTACGCTCTGGAGTGCGATGAACGTGCCGAAGTCCGTGCACAGCGGCAGCATGCTTTCGACGGCCAGGAATGCCGCGGCGCCCGCCAGCAGCACGCGGCGCGTGCCGAACACGAAGGCCGCCGCGATCGCGAGCGGCCCGACGAACATCTGCGACGCGGTGAAGGCGGTGTTGATCCATGCGCCCTCGTCGAAGCCGACGCCGAGCGCGCCGCGTACGTCGGCGAGCCCGAGCGACGTGATGCGCGAGGTCAGCGTCGAGATGATCGCGCCGAGCAGCACGGCCGCGATCGCGGCGATGGAACGAAACGTCGGTATGTCGGTGGCCGGCGCGGCCGGCCCCGGTGTCGCGCCACCGGAGGCGAACGTGGTATTCATCGTCGTGCGGCTCCCGTATTTGAGGCTCGCGCAAGCATAGCGCGATGTGAAGAAACCTGTCCGTTCGATGGAGTTACCCGATCGTGAGCACGAACCCGACGAACCCGACCGACGCGTCGAGCCCGCCGCCCGCCTCCCCCGCGCGCTCGCGCAGATGGCCGATCGTGCTGATCGCCGGCGCCGCGCTGTTGCTCGTCGCGCTGCTGGTCTACGAATACGACGCGCATGAACGCGGCACCGACGACGCGTACGTGACGGGCCACCTGCACGTGATCTCGCCGCGCGTGGCCGGCACCGTCGAGCGCGTGCTGGTGGACGACAACCAGTTCGTGCATGCGGGCGACCCGCTCGTGCGGCTCGACCCGCGCGATTTCGACGTGCGCGTCGCGCTGCAGCGTGCGCGCGTCGCGCAGGCGCGCGCCGATGCGATGCGTGCGAAGGCGCTGGTCGAGCAGGCCGACGCGACGCTCGTGTCCGCGCACGCCGACGCCGAGAAGGCCGAACTCGACTACGCACGGGCGCGCGAGCTGACCCGCGAAACACCGCGCGGGTTGTCGCAACAGGAATTCGATGCGGCCAACGCGGCGCGCAAGTCCGCGCGTGCCCGCATCGACGCGGCGCAAGCGCAGCAGCGCAGCGCGCAGGCCGCATGGCAGGCGGCCGACGCGGTGTCGCACCAGGGCGACGCCGACTTGCGCGATGCGGAGTTGCAACTGCAGTACACGACCGTCGTCGCGCCGTCGGACGGCCGCGTCGGGAAGAAGACCGTCGAGACCGGCGAGCACGTCGCGCCGGGCCAGGCGCTGCTCACGCTGGTCGAACCGCACCCGTGGGTCGTCGCGAACTTCCGCGAAACGCAGCTCAAGCACGTGCGCGCCGGCGATGCCGTGCGGCTGCGTTTCGACGCGCTGCCGGACCTGACCTTCAACGGGCACGTCGACAGCCTGTCGCCCGCGACCGGCGGGCAGTTCGCGCTGCTGCCGCCCGACAACGCGACCGGCAACTTCACGAAGGTCACGCAGCGGGTGCCGGTCAAGATCCTGCTCGACGGGCAGGCGTCGACCGAGCCGCGCATCCGGCCCGGCCTGTCGGTCGTCGTCACGCTGCAAGCCGGCCGGGAACAGCCATGAGCCGCCTCGCCGCGCTGCTCGCCGCCGGCCTGCTGGGCGCCTGCACGATCGCGCCGCAGCCGCTCGCGCCCGTCCCGGTCGGCACCGACCGGTTCCGCCACGCGGATGCGCCCGGCGAACCGGCCCCATCGCTCACCGGATGGCCCGCGTCGTTCGGCGATGCGCCGCTCGTCGCGCTCGTCGACGCGGCGCTCGCCGGCAACTTGGACATCCGTGCGGCCGCCGCGCGCGTCGACCAGGCGCAGGCGCTGCTCGGCGTGCGCGAAGCCGCGCTTTCACCCACCGTCGGCGTCGATCCGTCGTTCAACCGTTCGCGTGTATCCGGCACGGTCGACAATGCGTTGCCGAAGCGGTTGATGCACAACTGGTCGGTGCCGGTCAACGCGAGCTATGAAGTCGATCTGTGGGGCCGCCTGCGCGGCGACGCGGAGATCGGCAGGCAGAACGTGCTGCAGGCCGACGCCGATCGCGCGGCCGTGCGGCTGCGCGTCGCGACCGAGGTCGCGAGCGACTACCTGACGCTGCATTTCGTCGAGGAGGATCTGGCGACGCTCGCCCGCGCGATCGAGCTGCGCCGCACCGCGCTCGACGTGATCGCCGCGCGCGTGCGGGCCGGCGCGGCGAGCGATCTCGACGCGCTGCGCGCGGCGGCCGATCTCGATACCGCACGCGCCGACCTCGCGGACAGCCGGCGGCTGCGCGAGAACCTCGTCGATGCGCTCGCGGTGCTGACCGGCGTGTCGCCGACCAGCTTCACGGTCGCGCCGACCGCCGCCGCGATTCGCGTGCCGGCGGTGCCGCCCGGCCTGCCGTCCGTGCTGCTCGCGCAACGGCCGGACGTCTATGCGGCGGCACGCCGTGTCGACGCGGCATCGCTCGAAACCGGCGTTGCCCGCACCGCATGGCTGCCGACGCTGACGCTGACGGCCCAGGGCGGGTTCGCGAGCCGCGACCTCGGCTCGTTTCTCGAGCGCAACAGCTCGCTGTGGGGCCTCGGGGCGAGCGTGGCCGAAACGCTGTTCGACGGCGGCAAGCGCGACGCCGCGGTAGCCGCCGCGACGGCCGCCACGGCGCTCGCCGACGCGAACTATCGAGCGACCGCGCTGGGCGCGCTGCGCGAGGTGCAGGACGCGCTCAACGACATCGCCGCGCAGAACGAGCGGATCGTGCGCTACGACAGCGCGGCGCGCTCGACCGAAGCGGCCGCGCGGCTGTCGCTGAGCCGCTATGCACATGGCTACGTCAGCTATCTCGAGGTCATCGACGCGGACCGCGACGCATTGAACGCGCAACGCCAGCTGATCCACAGCCGCCAGGCGCTCGCGATTGCGACGGTCGATCTGGTGCGCGCGCTGGGTGGCGGGTGGACGCCGCCCTCCGTCGCACCGCAAAACGTCGCGCAACGCGACGACCGGCTCTGAAAGATGCCCGCCGCGCGGCCGGCCAAGCAACACGACGTGCGTGCGGTCGCGCAAGCCACGGACGCTGGCAACACGGTGGCCGCATGAGCGCCGTTGTCGCCGTCGTCACCGTCGCGGCGCGGCCCGCCACGTCGAAGCCCGCACCGCTGCGCCGCCCGGCCCGCCCCGCGCTTCAGGTTCCGCTCGGCCGGTGCGCGTCCTCGCCGAGGAACCGATGCACGAACGTCACGGCCATCGCCCCTTCGCCGACCGCCGACGCCACCCGCTTGACCGACCCCGAACGGACGTCGCCCGCCGCGAACGAGCCGGGCACGCTGGTTTCCAGGTAGTACGGCCGGCGCTCGAGCGGCCACACGCGCGCGAAGTCCGGGCAGTCGTACAGGTCGCTGCCCGTCACCAGGTAACCGCCCGGATTGCGGATGATGTTGGTGTCGCGCGCCCATTCGGTGTTCGGCGCGCCGCCGATGCAGACGAACAGGTGCGTGGCCGGCAGCACGTCGCGCGCGCCGTCTTCCGTGCGCAGCACGATCGCCTCGAGCCGGTCGTCGCCCTGCAGCGCGTCGACGGTCGTGCCGTAGCGCACCGTCACGTTCGGCATGCGCTCGATCCGGTCGATCAGGTAGCGCGACAGCGTTGCCGCGAGCGACGCGCCCCGGACGATCATCGTGACTTCGCGCGCGTGCCGCGCGAAGTTCATCACGGCCTGCCCGGCCGAATTGCCGCCGCCGACGATGAACACGTGCTTGCCCTCACACATCGGCGCTTCGCTCGATCCCGCGCCGTAGTACAGGCCCGCGTTGAGAAACTTCGGTTCGTCGGGCAGGCCGAGACTGCGGTATTCGATCCCCGTCGCGCAGATGTTCGAGCGCGCGGTCAGGATCGAGCCGTCGGCCATGTCGACGCGGATCTTGCCGTCGACGAACGTCGCGTGCACGCCCTCGCGCATCATCAGCAACTCGACGCCGAACTTCACCGCCTGCTGGCGCGCGCGCTCCGCCAGCTCGGCGCCCGGGATGCCGTCCGGAAAGCCCATGTAGTTCTCGATCAGCGAACTCGTGCCCGCCTGTCCGCCGATCGCGTCGCGCTCGATCACGACGGCCCGCAGCCCCTCGGACGCCGCGTAGACGGCCGCCGACAGGCCGGCCGGGCCGGCGCCGTAAATCGAGACGTCGTACTCGATGAAGCGCGGCCGGGAGACCCAGCCGAGCTTCGCGGCGATCTCCGGCAGCGTCGGCTGGTAGATGCACGTGCCGTCCGGAAACACGACCACCGGCAGCCGGACGTCGCGCAGCGGCGCGATGCCCAGCTCGCGCACGCAATCGGTGTCGGACGTCAGCTCGCACCATTCGTACTCGACCACGCCGCGCTTCAGGAAGTCGCGGATCGCGTAGGCCTCCTTGCTGTGAGGCAGGCCGATGACCTTGACATGCTGCGACTGCGCCATGAGCGTCTCCCGGTGACCGCGTGTCGGATCCCGGCCGGTTCCCGCGCCGGCCGTACGTGTGACTGTAGTCGTCATCGTCGCCACGGCCGCCATGTTTCATAAGAATTAAGGTCCGCGCGCGATGCGCGCCGTCCACAATGAATCGTGTTCCCCCGCTCGCAGCTTCGCGCCGGCCGCGCCGCGAGCGCCCCCCCCCGGCGCCGGCATCGGAGCGGCAGATGGCCACGACCTGCACCCATCTCGGTGAAGCGCGCATCCTGAACACCGACAAGGACTACTGCGAGGAATGCGTGAAGTCCGGCAGCCGATGGGTGCATTTGCGCCTGTGCCTGAGCTGCGGGCATGTCGGCTGTTGCGACTCGTCGCCGAACCGTCACGCCAGCCGGCATTTTCATGAAACGACGCACCCGCTCGCCCGTTCGATCGAGCCCGGCGAGCGCTGGGTCTGGTGCTATGCGGACGACGTGATGGCCGGCGAAATCACGCCGTAACCCGTCGCGCACCGGCATCCGGCACCGTTTTCGACCGAGGGTATACACGGTTCGATCGCGGCTTCTTCTCGCCGCTTTTTTCGACTAGTATTTATCGAACGATAACTTATCTATCGATAAACAAGAGGTCCATCATGACGGTATCCAGACTCGCGCACTACTCGATCCGCACGCTCGATCTCGAGCGATCGTGCCGGTTCTACGAACGTGTGCTCGGCTTCAAACGCGGCTACCGGCCGCCGTTCGACTTTCCCGGCGCATGGCTCTACAAGGGCGGCGACGAAAGCGATTACGGCACGGTCCACATCATCGGCGTCGACCCGGCCAACCCGGACGGGCTCGCGGCCTACCTCGGCGACAAGACGCTGCCGGCGTCGGGTACCGGCACGGTCGACCACATCGCATTCCTCGCGACCGGCGTCGAGGCGATGTGGGACACGCTGCGCGCCGAACACGTCGCGTGGCGCGATCGCACCGTGCCGAGCCTCGGGCTGCACCAGGTGTTCATCGAGGATCCGTCCGGCGTGACGATCGAACTCAACTTCCCCGCCGCCGAAGTCGCGGGGCTGGCACTGCCCGCCGCCGTACCGGCCGGCGACTCGCAAGCACACGGAGACTGACATGAACCACGGCACTTCGACCAAACGCAAGGCCGCGATCGTCGGCGGCTCGCTGGGCGGCCTGTTTGCCGCGAATCTCCTGCTGCGCAACGGCTGGGACGTGGACGTGTTCGAACGGGTGCCCGACGCGCTGTCGGGCCGCGGCGCCGGGATCGTCACGCACCCCGAACTGTTCGACGTGATGCGCGCCGCGGGCGTGCGCATCGACGCATCGATCGGCGTGAAGGTCGAGTCGCGGATCACGCTGGGCCGCGACGGCACCGTCGTATCGGAACGCCGGATGCCGCAGACGCTCACCGCGTGGAGCAAGATGTACCACGTGCTGCGCGCGGCGCTGCCCGACCAGCATTACCGCGCGGGCACGGTCGTCACCGACGTCGCGGACGGCCCCGGGCACGCGTCGGTCACGCTCGCCGACGGCTCGGTCGTGCATGCCGACCTGGTCATCGCGGCCGACGGCTTCCGCTCGGCGATCCGCGAGAAATTCCTGCCGGACGCGCGGCTGCAGTATGCGGGTTACGTCGCGTGGCGCGGGCTGGTCGACGAACCCGGGCTGTCGGAGGCGACCCACGCGACGCTGTTCGGGAATTTCGCGTTCGGCCTGCCGCCGCACGAACAGATCCTCGGTTATCCGGTCGCCGGCCAGGGCAACAGCACGAAGCCGGGCGAGCGCCGCTACAACTTCGTGTGGTATCGCGCGACCCGCGAGGACACCGACCTGCCGAACCTGCTCACCGACGCGACCGGCAAGCTGTGGGCGGGCGGCATTCCGCCGACGCTGATCCGGCGCGAGGTGCTCGACGACATGGAAGACGCCGCCCACGCGCTGCTGGCGCCGCAGTTCGCCGAGGTCGTCGCACGCGCGACGCAGCCGCTGTTCCAGCCGATCTACGACCTCGAAGTGCCGAACATGGCGTTCGGCCGGATCGCGCTGCTCGGCGACGCCGCGTTCGTCGCGCGGCCGCATTGCGGGATGGGTGTCACGAAGGCCGCCGGCGATGCGCTCGCGCTCGTCACCGCACTCGCCACGCGCGCCGACACGCTCGACGCGCTGGGCGAATACAGCGAGACGCGCACGGCGTTCGGCGCGGCGATCGTGGAGCACGCGCGCCACCTCGGCGCCTACATGCAGGCGCAACTGAGGAACGACACCGAGCGCGAAATGGCCGAGCGCTATCGCACGCCGGAAGTCGTGATGCGGGAAACCGCCGTCCCGCCGCATTTCTGAGCATGCACGGGCGCCGTGCGCGACACGCGCGGCGCCCATCGCCAAGCCATGCCCTGCCAGGCCATTCAAGACGAGAAGGAGACACCGTGAACCACCCGCTTCCGGCCACCGCCGGCACCGCGCCCGAACCGGCCGCACCGTCATACGCCACGCATCCGCTGCTGCGCGATGCCCGCTTTCGCGAGCACGTCCGGCGCAGAAGGCTGTTCGCCTGGTCGCTGACGTTCGTGATGCTCGTCCTCTATTTCGCGTTCATCCTGACGCTGGCGTTTTCGCCGACGCTGCTCGGCGCGCCGATCGTGCCGGGCCGGCCGACTCCGTGGGGCATCCCGGTCGGGTTCGGCATGTTCGTCGCAACCTTCGCGCTGGTCGCGCTTTACGTGTTCCGCGCCAATGCGGTGCACGACACGGTCGTCGCGGCCCTTCGCCACGGAGACGCATCATGAAACGCCTGCTCCCCGCACTGCTCGCCGCCTGCGGCTGTGCACCGGCGTTCGCGGCCGGCCCGGCCGCGCTCGCGCACGGGCACAATCCGGTCGCGATCGGCATGTTCGTCGTGTTCGTCGCGTCGACGCTGTTCATCACGCGCTGGGCCGCGCGCAAGAACCACAGCGTGGCCGACCACTACGCGGCGGGCGGCAAGATCACCGCGTTCCAGAACGGCTGGGCGATCGCCGGCGACTACATGTCGGCCGCGTCGCTGCTCGGCATCTCCGCGCTGGTGTTCACGAGCGGCTACGACGGGCTGATCTATTCGGTCGGGTTTCTCGCGAGCTGGCCGATCATCCTGTTCCTGATCGCCGAGCCGCTGCGCAACCTCGGCAAGTACACGCTCGCCGACGTCGTGTCGTATCGCCTGCGGCAACGGCCGATCCGTGCATTCGCGGCGTCGAGCTCGATCGTCATCGTGCTGCTGTATCTCGTGTCGCAGATGGTCGGCGCGGGCAAGCTGGTCGAGCTGCTGTTCGGCCTGAACTACACGGTCGCGGTGCTGGTCGTCGGCGTGCTGATGGTCGTCTACGTGTTCTTCGGCGGGATGCTGGCCACCACCTGGATCCAGATCATCAAGGCCGTGCTGCTGCTCGCCGGCGCCGCGTTCATGGCGATCATGGTGCTGAGCCGTTTCGGCTTCAGCCTCGACGCGCTGTTCGCGCAGGCGATTCTCGTCCACCCGAAACACGCGGCGATCATGCGCCCCGGCGGGCTGGTGTCCGATCCGGTCTCGGCCGTGTCGCTCGGCCTCGCGCTGATCTTCGGCACCGCGGGCCTGCCGCACATCCTGATGCGCTTCTTCACGGTCGGCGACGTCAAGGCGGCCCGCAAGAGCATCCTCTACGCGACCGGCATCGTCGGCATCGGGTATGCGCTGATCATCGTCATCGGCTTCGGCACCATCGCGCTTGTCGCGTCGGACCCGCAGTACCACGACGCGTCCGGCGCGATCGCCGGCGGCGCGAACATGGTGGCGATCCACCTCGCGCATGCGGTGGGCGGCAACGTATTCCTCGGCTTCATCTGCGCGGTCGCGTTCTCGACCATCCTGGCCGTGGTCGCCGGGCTCACGCTCGCGGGTTCGTCGGCGATCTCGCACGACCTCTACGCAAACGTGCTGCGGCGCGGGCAGGCGTCCGACCGGGACGAAATGCGCGTGGCGCGCGCCACGACCGTCGTGCTCGGCGTGCTCGCGATCCTGCTCGGCATCGCGTTCGAGAAGCAGAACATCGCGTTCATCGTCAGCCTCACGTTTTCGATCGCGGCCAGCTCGAATTTCCCGGTGCTGCTGCTCTCGATCTACTGGCGCGGGCTGACGACGCGCGGCGCGGTGCTGGGTGGCCTGCTCGGGCTCGCCACGGCCGTCACGCTCACCGTGCTGAGCCCGACCGTGTGGGTTCAGGTGCTCGGCCATGCGCACGCGATCTATCCATACGAATACCCGGCGCTGTTCTCGATGGCGGCGGCCTTCGCCGGCGTCGTCCTGTTCTCCGTCACCGATCGTTCAGCACGCGCGCAACGCGAGCGCGCGCAGTTCGACACGCAGCTCGTCGCGTGCGAGATCGGCCTCACGGCGGGCATCTCGACGACCATCACGCGACGCGGCTGAACCGCATGTCACGCACGCTCGATAGACCATGAGAGACACCATGCTGAATTGCACCTGCTGCCCGTCGCCGGGACGCCGCCGCCTGCTCGGCGCGCTTGCCGCGTTCGCGGGCACCGCCGTCGCCGGACAGTCCGCGTCGGCCGCCGGCAGCGCCGGCACCCCGGCCGCGCTGCCGCCGCACCGGCCGCGCTCGATCGACATCCACGCGCATTACTACCCCGAGAGCTTCTGCGACCTGGTCGGCGGCGAAGGCAAGCGCTTCGGCGGCTCGTTCGTGTGCGACGACACGTCGTTCACGTTCCGCACGCCCGCCGGCGGCCTCGGCCCGCTGCCGATGAAGTTCATCGACATCGATGCGCGGCTCAAGGACATGGATGCGTCCGGCGTCGACGTGCAGGCGCTGTCGCTCAGCGTGCCGATGGCGTACTGGGGCGACCGGCCGTTCAACGCGAAGCTCGCGCGCGACTGGAATGCGTCCGCGTCGCGCATCTACCAGCGGCACCCGACGCGTTTCGTCGTGCTCGCGACGCTGCCGATGCTGAACGCGGCCGACGCGATCGACGAACTCGAACGCGCCGCGCAATTGCCGGGCGTGCGCGGCGTGTACATGGGCACCAACATCGACAACCGCGATCTCGACGATCCGCTGTTCGCGCCCGTGTTCGCCCGCATCGAGCAGCTGGGCCTGCCGGTGTTCCTGCATCCGCAGCAGACGGTCGGCGGCGCACGGCTCGGCGATTTCTACCTCAGCAACCTGCTCGGCAACCCGTTCGATACCGCGATCGCGGGCTCGCACCTGATCCTCGGCGGCGTGCTCGACCGCTACCCGACGCTGGAGATCACGTTGCCGCACGCGGGCGGCGCGCTGCCGATCCTCGTCGGGCGCCTCGACGCGGGCTGGACCGTGCGGCCCGAAACGCGCCGGCTCGCGCAGAAGCCCAGCAGCTACCTGCGGCGCTTCAGCTACGACACGGTGTCGCATTCGGGTCCCGTGCTGAACTTCCTGATCGAGAACGTCGGCGTCGACCGCCTCGTGCTCGGCAGCGACTACTGTTTCGACATGGGCTACGAGCAGCCGGTGCGCTTTCTCGACCGTGTCGACCTGAGCGCGCAGCAGCGCGCGATGATCCTCGGCGGCAATGCGGGCAAGCTGCTGCGGATCTAGCAGTCGGGCCGGCGCACGGCGGCCTGCCCGCCGCGCTTGCACCGTCGGCGCAGCCCGCGGCCGGACATGGCAAGATCCGCAGCAGCCGTGGCCGCAGGCGCGCGGCGCCGTGCATCACGACGCCTGGCCGGCGGCGCACGCCATCGGCCGCACACCGGAGTCACCCACGATGAAGATAGTCATTGCAGGCGGATCGATCGCCGGTCTCGCGGCCGCGCTGACGCTCGACTGCGTCGGACACGACGTGACGGTCTGCGAACGCTCGCCGTCGCCGCTGCGCGGCCAGGGCGGCGGCGTGGCCGTATTGCGCCGGATGATGGCGTTTCTCGAACAGCATGGCCGGCATTGCCGCCACGCGATCAGCGTGCCGACGCACCGGCGGCGCTGGATCGATCGCGACGGCATCGTCACGCGCGACGAGCCCGAGATACTGCCGTTTTCGTCGTGGGACGCCGTCTATCGTTCGCTGTGCGAAACGCTGCCGCGCGGGCGTATCGGGTACGGCCGCACGGTCACCGGCTTCGACCAGGACGCGGACGGCGTCGACGTCCACCTCGGCGACGAGCGCCTCCGCGCGGACGTGCTGATCGCCGCCGACGGGGCCGGCTCGACCCTGCGCGCGCAGCTCTTTCCCGGTTATGCGCCGTCGTTCGCCGGTTACCTCGCGTGGCGCGGGATCGTCGACGAAGCGGATTTCGATGCCGCGGCGATCGCGCCGCTGGTCGAGAACATGACGCTGCACAAGGCGCCGGGCGAGCTGTTCATGGCGTTCCTGATTCCCGCGCTCGACGGCTCGCTCGTGCCCGGCACGCGCCGCTTCAACTGGCTCTGGTATCGCAACGAAGCCGATCGCGACGCGCTGCGCCACCACCTGACCGATCGGGCCGGCCACGTCCATCACGCGTCCGTGCATCCGGGGCAGCTCGCCGACGACGTCGTCGCGACGCTGCGGCAACTCGCCGGCGAACGCCTGCCGGCCCTGCTCGCGCAACTGGTGCACGCGACGCGCATGCCGTTCAACCAGGCGATCTTCGATGCGTTGAGCCCCGCATTCGTCGATGGTCGAGTCGCGCTGATCGGCGATGCGGCGTGCACCGTGCGCCCGCATACCGCATCGGGCACGTCGAAGGCCGCGAGCGATGCGGTGTCGCTCGCCGAAGCGTTGCCGGCGGACGCGACCGACGTCGTCGCGCGCCTCGCGCAATGGTCGGCGCGACGGCGCGACGAAGTGACGTCGCTGCTCGAGAAGGGCCCGCAGCTGGCCGCGGCGTTCGGTCTCGGCACGCCGTGCTGACGCAGCGGCGCCCGCGCCGGGCCGGGCCGCAGCGGGGTTCAGAACGTTTCAGCGCAGTTTCAGGAAATGCCGCCGCCGCCCGCGTAGACTGCCCTCCATCATCCGCCTCGCACACGATGACGCGATTGCGTCATTGCCCGCGCGGCCTCCCCACACCTGGAGCAACGACATGATCTCCGCCGCGAACCGCTGCCACCTGGCCGCCTCGCCATGGCCGGATCGCCCGGCGATGCGCCGCCGTCATCCGGCCGCACCGACCGGAACGACCGCCGCCGGCACGCGCGAGCCCGACCTTCCATCCAGCCCCGCGTGCCGCGGCAGCCGAACCCGCGCCGTCGCGCGCGGCCGGCATCCGCGTCATTGCCCCGCCGCTCGAACGATCGCAGGCGAACCGGTTCGCGTGGAGCGCGCATGAAGCACAAACGACTCTGGTTCGGCGCGGCCGCCATCGCGGCCGTCGGCCTGGCGGTCGCGATCGGCATCATGTTCAAGCCGTCGATCGCGCCGATCGATCCGCCCGCCCGCGCGTCGTTCGATCCGCAACTCGTTCGCGCCGGCGCGCGCGTGGTCGCGCTCGGCGATTGCGTCGTGTGCCACACCGCGAACGACGGCAAGCCGTTCGCCGGCGGGCTGCCGCTCGCGACGCCGTTCGGCACGATCTACGCGACCAACATCACGCCGGATGCCGACACCGGCATCGGGCGCTGGTCGCGCGACGCGTTCGCACGCGCGCTGCGCAGCGGGATCGCCCGCGACGGCCATCCGCTCTACCCGGCATTTCCGTACATCCACTTCACGCGGATGTCCGACGACGACATCACGGCCGCCTACGCGTACCTGATGACCCGCGAGCCGGTGCGGACGAAAACCCCGCCGAACGACCTGATCTTTCCGCTGAACTTCCGGCCGCTGGTCGCGTTCTGGAACGTGCTGTTCCTGCGCGAAGGCGCGTACCGGCCCGACCCGTCGCAATCCGCGCAATGGAATCGCGGCAAGCTGCTCGTCGACGGCCTCGGGCACTGCGCGTCGTGCCATTCGCCGCTCAATGCGATCGGCGGCGAACAGGCCGGCAAGGCGTTCGACGGCGGCATCGTCGACGGCTGGGAGGCACCGCCGCTCAATGCGCTCGGCAGCGCGGTCAAGCCATGGACGCAGGCGCAGCTCGTCACCTACCTGCGCACCGGCCGCGCGAGCGAGCACGGCGCGGCGGCCGGCCCGATGCTGCCCGTCACGCGCGATCTCGCGACCGTGCCGCAGGAAGACGTCGAGGCGATCGCCGCATACATCCTGTCGATCCAGAAGCCGGCGGCCGCCCGGCCCGCGACGGCCGGTGCCGGACACGGCCCGACGACGCCCGCCGGCCAGCGCGGCGCGGTGCTGTTCCAGGCGTCGTGCGCGCAGTGCCACGGGCCGGCAGCGCCGATGCAGTCGATCGGCGAGCGGCCGACGCTCGCGTTCAGCACGGCCGTCGCCGCCGATACGCCGCGCAACGCGATCCAGATGATGTTCAACGGAATCGGCTGGCACGGCGAAGACACGCTGAACTACATGCCGTCGTTCATCGACCAGTACGACGACGCGCAGATCGCGGATCTCGCCGCGTACCTGCGGGAAGCATATTCCGATCGTCCCGCGTGGAGCGGCGTCGACACCCTGGCCGCGAAGCTCAGAAAGGAGGACAGCGCGCGATGATCACCCTCACCGTCAACGGCGTGCGGCACACGCTCGACATCGATCCGTCCACGCCGCTGCTGTACGCGCTGCGCAACGACCTGCACCTGCACGGCGCGAAATTCGGCTGCGGCCTCGGGCAATGCGGCGCATGCACCGTGATCGTCGACGACAAGCCGATGTTCTCGTGCCTGATTCCGGTGTCCGCGCTCGGCGAGCGCCGCGTGCGGACCGTCGAAAGCCTCGGCAGCGCCGCGCATCCGGGCAAGCTTCAGCAGGCGTTCATCGATCACCAGGCCGCGCAGTGCGGGTATTGCATCGCGGGCATGATCATGCGCGCGCAGGCGCTGCTCGAGCGCAACCCGAAACCCACCGAACGCGAACTGCGCACCCAGATGGAACCGAACCTGTGCCGCTGCGGCACGCACATGCGGATCCTGGCGGCGATCCGCCAGGTCGCCGGCCTGCCGGACCCGGAACCGGCCGCCGCGCCCGTCATGATCAGCAAGGGACTCTGATGAACCCATCCGACGACATCGACGAAGGCCGCCGGCACTTCATGGTTTCCGGCGCGCTCTTCGTCGCATTCAGCCTCGCGCCGGTCACGCGTGCCGCCGCGCAGCTCGTGATCGCGGACGAAGGCGCCGCCGTCCACGTCGCCAAGGCGACCGAAACGCTGGCCGGCAGCCTCAAGACCAACCCGCTGCTGGACGCGTGGATCAAGATCACGCCCGACGGCAAGGTCACCGTGTTCACCGGCAAGGTCGAGCTCGGCACCGGCGTGCGGACCGCGCTGCTGCAGGTGGCGGCCGAGGAGCTGAACATGAAGCCCTCGCTGATCACGTTCCTGACGGCCGACACCGGCGCGTCGCCGGACGAGGGCCTGACGGCCGGCAGCCACACGATGGCCGACAGCGGCTCCGCGTTGCTGAACGCGGCCGCACAGGTGCGCGGGCTGCTGGTCGACGGCGCGGCGAAGCAGTTCGGCGTCGACCCGCGCACGCTCACCGTCGCCGACGCGGTGATCAAGGCGCCGGACGGCCGCACGATGCGCTACGGCGACGCGGTGCGCACGGTCGACCTGCACCGCAGCGCGACACCGACGTCGCCGCTGAAGCCGCCGGCCACGTTCTCGGTGATCGGCACGTCGCTGCCGCGCGTGGACATTCCGAACAAGGTCACGGGCGGCGTCAGCTACGTGCAGGACATGGAGTTGCCCGGCATGCTGCACGCGCGTGTCGTGATGCCGCCCGTGTACGACGCGAAGCTGCTGTCGTTCGACGAAGCCGCGATCCTGAAGATGCCGGGCGTGGTGCGGATCGTGCGCAACGGCAGCATGCTCGCCGTCGTCGCGCAGGGCGAATGGCAGGCGGTCGTCGCGCAGCGCGCGCTGGCCGCCGGCAGCCGCTGGTCGCCCGGCCGCACGCTGCCCGAGCGCGGCACCGTGCATCAGGACCTGAAGCGGATCGCGACGCAGCGCATCGAGATCGCGAACACGAAGGGCGCCACAGCGCCGGCCACGAAAACACTGTCCGCGACGTTCCTGAAGAACTACCTGCTGCACGGCTCGATCGGGCCGTCATGCTCGGTCGCGCATCTCGAGAACGGCATGCTGACCGTGTGGACCCACTCGCAGGGCGTGTATCCGCTGCGCGACGCGCTCGCCGAGATGCTGTCGATGCCGAAGGCGAGCGTGCGCTGCATCCACACCGAGGGTTCCGGCTGCTACGGGCACAACGGCGCGGACGACGTGGCCGCGCACGCGGCACTGATCGCGGCGGCGCTGCCCGGCAAGCCGATCCGCGTGCAATGGATGCGCGAGCAGGAACATACGTGGGACCACTTCACGCCCGCGATGGTCACCGAGCTCAGCGCGTCGCTCGACGCGAGCGGCCATATCGTCGACTGGAACTACGCGCTGTGGAGCAGCTCGCACAACGAACGGATCGTCAATGCCGGCCGGCTGCTGCCCGCGCGGATGCTCGAGCCGCCGTTCGTGCCCGCGCCGTCGACGCCGATGCTGCAGCCCGAGGGCGGCGGCGATCGCAACGCGATCCCGCTGTACGCACTGCCGACCATGCACATCGTCAACAACTTCTCGCCGACGATGCCGCTGCAGACCTCCGCAATGCGCTCGCTCGGCGCGCACACCAACGTGTGGGCGATCGAGAGCTTCATGGACGAGCTCGCGCACGCCGCTGGCGTCGATCCGGTCGAATTCCGGCTGCGGCACATGCAGGATCACCGCGCGAGCCAGGTGATCAAGCTCGCCGCGACGAAATTCGGCTGGCCCCGGCCGCCGCGCGAACGCAACCGCGGCGTCGGTTTCTCGTTCGGCAAATACAAGAACCTGATGGCCTACGTCGCGATGGCGGTCGAGATCACGGTCGTGCCGGAAACGGGCCAGGTGACGCTCGACCGCGCGGAAGTGGCCGTCGACGCGGGCCAGGTCGTGTCGCCGGACGGCATCCGCAACCAGATCGAAGGCGGCATCGTGCAGGCCGCGAGCTGGACACTGTACGAGGCGCTGAAATACGATACGCAGCGCATCCGCAGCTTCGACTGGAGCAGCTACCCGATCCTGCGTTTCCGCGCGGCACCGCAAAGCATCAAGGTGCACCTGATCAACCGCCCGGGCGCGCCGTTCCTCGGCGCGGCCGAGGCGTCGATGGGGCCGACCGCGGGCGCGCTGGCCAACGCGATTTTCGATGCGACCGGCCAGCGGATGCGCGAAATGCCGTTCGCGGGCGACGGGCTCAGGAAGCGCATCGACGCGTAGCGGCGGCACCCCGACATACAAGCCGCGCCGGCATGCACCGGCGCAGGCAACGAACAGGCTGGAGATTTCCGAACGATGGATACCTTGCTTTCGATGCGCGTGTTCACGCGCATCGTCGAGACGGGCAGCTTCACGCGCGCGTCCGACACGACCGGGCTGACGACGCCGCGCGTCTCCGCGCTGCTGAGCACGCTCGAACAGCATCTCGGCTGCCGGCTGCTGAACCGCACCACCCGCCGGATCTCGCTGACCGAGGACGGCCAGGCTTACTACGAGCGCTGCGTCGGCGTACTGCGCGAGATCGACGACATGGAGGCGGCCGTCTCGCAGGCGCGCAACGTGCCGCGCGGCCGCCTGAAGGTGAACCTGCCGCCGGCGATGGCCAAGCAGATCATGGTGCCCGCGCTGCCCGAGTTTCTCGCCGCGCATCCGGGCATCTCGGTCGAACTCGGCGTGACCGACCGGCAGATCGACCTCGTCGGTGAAGGCGTCGATTGCGTCGTGCGCATCGGCGCGCTCGACGACTCGGGGCTGGTCGCGAAACGGATCGGCAGCCTGACCACCTGCACGTGCGCGGCGCCCGCGTATCTCGAGCGCTGCGGCGCGCCCGAGACGGTCGACGATCTCGCGCAGCACATCGCGGTCAGCCACATGTCGGCCGATACGGGCCGGCCGCGGCCGTGGGACTACGTCGTCGACGGCGAAACGCGCATCGTGCAGATGTGCGGCACCGTCGCGGTCAACGATGCCGACACCTATATCGCATGCGGCGTCGCCGGCATCGGCCTGATCAAGACCTCGCTGTACCTGGTCGAGCCGTACCTGCAATCGGGGCGCCTGCGCGAGGTGCTGACCGATTTCAACACGCCGCCGCGGCCGATCTCGATCCTGTATCCGCCCAACCGGCATACGCCCGTCAAGCTCAAGGTGTTCGTCGACTGGCTCGCCGGGCTGTTCGCGCAGATTCCGACGCTGCAGGGGCAGCGCCGCTGACGCCCGCCGTCGATGCCCGTCGCTGAAACCGCGCGGCCGCGCCCGCGCGCACACCGCATCGATCAAGTGAATTAAGACGCGGTTTAGGACTATTCAGTCCACCCGATCCAGACTGCTCTCAGGGGCCTTGCGATCCGCGATATCCGCGCCGGAGGCCCGTTTCGAGAGGCCCAACATGACGATCGCGAACGCCGGCCCGTCCGTCCAGGACGTCCACGCCGTCTTCGATGTCCTCGGCCCCGCGTTCGCGCACGGGCGCATCGCGCGCGTCGGCGACGCGGCCCGCACGCCGCGCCCGCATCCGGCATCCGGCAAGTCGAAGGCGCTCGCCGCCCCCGGCACGCTCGCGCAGGCGTTGCCGGCCGACGCGCGCGACGTCGCGCCGCGTCGTGGGCGGCCACGCGCCGCGTCGCAGCGGCCCCCTCGCCCTCGCCGGCATGCGGCTCGCGACCGGTCTCGGCTTCGGCCTCAGCCCCCTCACATGAACCCGCACGCGCTCCGACCCCTTTGCGCGGCACGCAAAGCTCGATTGCGCGCCGGCCGTATTCTCTTGTTATCGATCGATCAATAACCTTGTCGGCAATGCGGCGGCTTGCGTTTCGCCGCGGCGAACACCGGAACACCCGAACACCCGTATCCCATCACGCCCGCCCGACAGCCGGGCCCCCGACATCTCTTTCGAAGGAGTCGACCATGTCAGCAGAATCCACCCCGCTCGCGGCCCACGGGCACGCAGCCAAGCTCACGCAGGGCCTCATCCTGCTGTTCGCGTTCAGTTGCGGCGCGATCGTCGCGAACCTGTACTACGCGCAGCCGATCACTGAACTCATCGCGCCGAGCCTGCACATGTCCGGCGCAACCGCGAGCCTGATCGTGTCGCTGACGCAGATCGGCTATGCGTTCGGCCTGTTCTTCATCGTGCCGCTCGGCGACCTGCTCGAGAACCGCAAGCTGATGATCGTCACGGCCGTCGTGTCGATCGCGAGCCTCGCGGCGGCGGCCGTCGTGCAGACGCCCGGACTGTTCCTCGCGGTTTCGCTGCTGATCGGCTTCAGCTCGGTCGCGGTGCAGATCCTGGTGCCGCTCGCCGCGCACCTGGCGCCCGATCATTCGCGCGGCCGCGTGGTCGGCACGATCATGGGCGGGCTGCTGCTCGGCATCCTGCTCGCGCGCCCGCTGTCGAGCGTGGTGGCCGACGCGTTCGGCTGGCGCTTCGTGTTCGCGGCCGCCGCGGTGCTGATGACGCTCGTGACCGCCGTGCTCGCGCTGACGATCCCGTCGCGCCAGCCCGATCACCGCGCGACCTATTTCGAGCTGATCGGCTCGCTGCTGCACCTGGTCCGCACGATGCCGGTGCTGCGCCATCGCGCGTTCTACCAGGGCCTGATGTTCGCGTCGTTCAGCCTGTTCTGGACCGCCGTGCCGGTCGAGCTCACGCGCCACTACGGGCTGTCGCAATCGGCCATCGGCCTGTTCGCGCTGGTCGGGGCCATCGGCGCGACGTCGGCCCCGGTTGCCGGCCGCCTCGCCGATGCCGGCCACGGCGTGCGGGCGACGCTGATCGCGCTGGTCGCCGGCGCGCTGTCGTACGCGGTCGCGCTGATCCACGGCGCCGGCCTGTATGGCCTCGTCGTCACCGGCATCGTGCTCGACTTCGCGGTGCAGATGAACATGGTGCTCGGCCAGCGCGAGATCTATGCGCTGCACGCGGCAAGCCGCAACCGGCTGAACGCGCTGTACATGACGAGCATCTTCGTCGGCGGCGCGATCGGCTCCGCGCTCGCGAGCCCGCTGTACGAACACGGCGGCTGGCCGCTCGTCGCTGCAGTCGCCGGCGCGTTCCCGGTCATCGCACTCGCCCACTACCTCGTGATCGGGCGTCCGCACGCACAACGCCACGCCCAGTCCTGAACCGGCGCCGGCACCGGTTCACGCGCGACGCCCTCCGGGCCGCTCGCGCGCCGGAACGCTGCCGGCACGTCACTTCCGTCTGTTTCGAACTTTCCGCAGGGCCCGCCGCCTGACCGGTCGCCACCACGCGACACGCGGCGCCGCCCTGCCTCACGCAAAAAGGAATCCATCATGTCTTCCCTGCTCAGCCACTACGACCTGCGCGGCCTGCCGCTTCCCAACCGTGTCGTGATGGGGCCGATGACGCGCTCGCGCGCGCCGTCGCGCGGCCAGCCGACCGAACTGATGGCCGAGTACTACGCGCAGCGCGCGTCCGCCGGCCTGATCGTGACCGAGGCGACCAACGTCAGCCCGGCGTCCGCTTCGTTCGAACTGACGCCGGGGCTCGTCACCGACGAGCAGGCGGCCGGCTGGAAGCAGGTCACGGACGCCGTGCATGCGAACGGCGGCCGGATCTTCGCGCAGCTGTGGCACGGCGGCCGCGTGAGCTCGCTGACGCTGCTCGGCGGCGCCGCGCCGCTGTCGCCGTCCGGCGTGAACGACGATCTCGAGCAGTTGCAGGTGTGGGCGCAGTTGCAGAACGGCTATTACACGAAGATCCACGCGACGCCGTCGCGCGCGATGACGACGGACGAGGTGGCCGACACGGTCGACGAATTCCGCGACGCGGCCGTCCGCGCGATGGCGGCCGGCTTCGACGGCGTCGAGATCCACGCGGCCAACGGCTACCTGCCGCACCAGTTCCTGTCGTCGACGCTGAACCGCCGCGACGACCGATACGGCGGCTCGGTCGCGAACCGCGCGCGCTTCCTCGAGGAGATCGTCGACGCGGTCGGCGCCGTGATGCCGCTCAGCCGCGTGGGCGTGCGTATCTCGCCGTACGCGAAATACAACAACGTGCGTGACGCGGATCCGGATGCGACGTACGCGTACGTCGGCCGCATGCTCGACGAAGCCGGTGTCGCCTATGTGCACGCGGCGGACACCAACGGCTGGAGCGGCGAGCCCGACCTGCCACGCATCGTCGCGAACACGCGCAAGCATTTCGGCGGCACGCTGATCGTCAACGGCGGCATCGCGCCGGATGCCGCGAATGCGCTGATCGACGCGGGCGACGCCGATCTCGTCGCGTTCGCGCGGGCGTACATCGCGAACCCCGATCTGGTCGAACGCCTTGCGGCGAACGCACCGCTCGCCGCGCCGAAGGCGGTCGGCTGGTACGGCGGCGACCGCGCGGGCTATGTCGACTATGCGCGTCACGATGCGGCGGGCGTGAGTGCGTAAGCGCCCAGGTGCGCAGGCGCGTGAGCACCTGTGCACCCGGCTCACGCCGCCGGAACCAGCCGGAACCCGCGGGACCCCGTCAGGCGTCCTGCCAGCGTGCGCCGAGCACGCGCCCGCAGAAATTCAGCCGGTGAAAATCCGGATCGGCGCGTTCGAGCACGTCGGCGCTCCACGTGCCGAACGTCGACGCCGGCCGGTGCGCGACGCCGCGTGCGACCGCATCGAGGAACGCGTCGCCGAAGCCTTCGCCGCGCGGGTAGGCGGCGAGCAGCGCGCGCCGCTCGTCGGCCGAATACGCGTCGAAATCGGTGGCCATCAGGTCGGTCGAGACGGCGGCCGCCAGCACGCGCGCGAGCGGCGACACGCGCGCGGCGACGCCGGGCGTCGTATGCAGCGCGATCGCGTGCCACACGTCGTCGCGCAGGCGCTGCGACGTCTGGTGGCGCAGCAGGAACGTATCGGCGGCATCGGCGCTGTCGAGCTCGTAGCGCGCGGCCGAGCGGCCATACGCGGTGCTCAGTCCCATGTTCGCGTACATCGCGGCCACATACAGCGCATCGGCATCGCAGGTCTCGCCGGCACGCTGCGCGGCCAGCGACGCGAGCACGAACACCCGGCTCGCATGCCCGGTGATCGCCCGCGGCAGCGACGCGCGGGCTGCTTCGGCCGCTTCGATCGCCATCGGCGTCCGCGGAATGCGGACACCGGCGACTTCGTCGTCGGCCGACGCGCACGTGTGCGCAGAACTCATCTCGTCTCCTTCTGCCCCTCGCCGGGGGCGGAAAATTGTCCATGCCTCGCGCGGCCCGCGCCGACGCAGCCGGCGCGGGCACACTGGCGGCCGGTACGGCGTCGGCCTAGTACGCGAAACCGGGGTAACCCGATGCTTCGCACTGCTCGGCGGTTTCCGTCGCGGCCGCATGCAGGCGCTGCACGAACGCGCGCCCGAGCCCGCGCGCGGCACCGGCCGCTTGCGGGCCCGCGCCGGCTGCACCGGCTGCACCGGCTGCGCAGGCCGCGTCGCGCCGCGAAGCCGACTCGGCCGAACGACGCCGGCCGGCACCGCCGAATTCGGCGACCGGCGACCACGCGGGGCTGACCGCCGGCGGCGGCGGTGCGAGCGACGCGAACTCGTCGTCCGCATGCACGATCCTGCCGCCGACGACCGTCAGCACCGACGACAGCGACGTGATCCGCGCTTCGTCGATCGTGAAGTAGTCGTCCGTCAGCACCGCGAAATCGGCGTAGTGGCCGGGCACCAGCGCGCCCTTGCAGTCGTCCTCGCCGGAAAACCATGCGCTGCCGACCGTATAGCAGCGCAGCGCTTCCATCCGGCCGAGCCGGTTGCGTTCCGGATACAGCGCCGTACCACCGACCGTGCGCCCCGACACCATCCAGTACAGCGACACGAACGGGTTGTAGCTCGCGATGCGCGTTGCGTCGGTGCCCGCGCCGACCGGCAGCCCCGCCGCCAGCATCGCGCGGATCGGCGGCGTGCGCATCGCGGCTTGCGCGCCGTAACGCGCGATGAAGTACTCGCCCTGGAACGCCATCCGGTGCTGGACCGTCACGCCGCCGCCGAGCGCGGCGATGCGCGCGATGTTCGCATCCGTGATCGTCTCGCAGTGATCGAAGAACCAGCGCAGGCCGTCGAACGGCGTCTCGCGGTTCACGGCTTCGAGCACGTTCAGGAAGCGGCCGATCGATTCGTCGTAGGTCGCATGCAGCCGGAACGGCCAGCGGTGCCGCACCAGCAGCCGCACCACCGCGGCCAGTTCGGCCTCCAGCGCCGCCGGCAGATCGGGGCGCGGTTCGAGAAAATTGCCGAAATCGGCGGCCGAATACACCAGCAGCTCGCCGGCGCCGTTCATCCGCAGGAACGCGTCGCCGTCGCCGGGTTTCGCGAGCGTCACCCAGCGCGCGTAGTCGTCGAGCTCCCGCCCCGCATGCTGCACGAACAGGCTGTACGCGACGCGCACGGTCATTTCGCCGCGCCGCGCGAGGGCCAGGATCGCGCCGTAGTCGTCCGGAAAGGACTGGAAATCGCCGCCCGCGTCGATCGCGCTCGTCACGCCGAGCCGGTTCAGCTCGCGCATGAAATGCCGCATCGAATTCATCTGGTCGTCGTGGCCGAGCTTCGGGGCCCGTTCGAGCGCCTCGTGCAGCACGGCCATGTCCGGGCGCGCGATCAGCAGGCCGGTCGGCCGGCCGAGGCGATCGCGCTGGATCTCGCCGCCGGGCGGGTTCGACGTGTCGCGGCCGTAGCCGATCGCGCGCAGCGCGGCCGCGTTCAGCAGCGCGCTGTCGCCCAGGTGCATGATGAAGACCGGCGTGTCGGGCGCGATCGCGTTCAGTTCGGCCGCCGTCGGCCCGCGCTTTTCGGCGAACTGGAATTCGGTCCAGCCGCCGACCACGCGCACCCAGTGCGGCGCGGGCGTGCGCAGCACCTGGCGACGCAGCATCGCGAGCGCGTCGGCCAGCGTCGGCACGCCGTCCCAGCGCAGTTCCAGGTTGAAGTTCAGGCCGCCGCGGATCATGTGCAGGTGCGAATCGTTCAGCCCCGGGATCACGGTGCGGCCGTTCAGGTCGATGCACTGCGTTCCGGCATGCGCATGGCACATCACGTCGTGCCCGCTGCCGGCCGCGAGGATCCGGCCGTCCTTCACGGCGAGCGCGGTCACGAACGACTGCCGGTCGTCCTGCGTCGCGATCTTGCCGTTGCATACGATGAGGTCCGCCGCCGCGGCGGATGCCGTCGCCCTAAGCACCGTCAGGCCCTCCGCTTGCGCCGTGAGCCGGCACGCGGCCGCATGCCGCCTGCCTCCGGTTCGACGATACACGGACCATCCACTCCCCCTTGAACATTGAACGATCGGACTGACGGGCCGCGGCGCGATGGCGCGGTGTCGTCCTGCGCGAACCGGGCATGCCGTTACGCCACCTGCTGCATCGCATCCGCCGCCTCGTGCCGCATGCGCGACCGGCCCGCCGGCAGTGCCGGCTCCGGGCGCACGAAGTTCTGCAGGCGCGCGAGCCGGCGCACGTCGAACGCGCGCGATTGCGGATCGAAATGCCCCGACAGGTTCGCCACCAGCGACGACGCCTGGCCGGTCCGCCCGCGCTCGATCAGGTGATCGGCGAGATCGAGCGTGCCGCGCAGCGCCCACATCGCGGCGCCCTGCCCGTTCGCGGTATGGATCCCGGTCAGCAGATGCCGGTGCCCTTCGACTTCGTACGCGAGCGCGGCATCGGGCTCCGCGGTGCGGGCCTGCTCGAGCATCGCGAGCCCCCGGACGCGCAGCAGTTCCGGCACGAACAGGTGCTCGCCGTGCGCGCGGCAGCGCGCGAGCGTCGCGTCGAGTTTCGCGCATGCCTCGGCCGCGCGGCCGGTGCGCGTCAGCCCTTCCGCATACGCGACGACCAGCGGCGCGAGCAGGCGCCGGAACCCGCTCGCCTCGATGCGCCGCAGCGCGGGTTCCAGCCGCGCGAGACCGGCGCCGGGATGCCCGGCCTGCATGTCGAATTGCCCGGCGAGGCCTTCCGCATGGCTGAGCCAGATGTCGAACCCGTTCGCCTCCGCGGTCGAGCGCAGCGTGCCGAGATAGTCGGAAATCACGTCGTGATCGCCGTAGCGCAGCGCGATCGGCACGGCCGCGGCGCCGAGCACGACGCACAGCGCCAGCCCCGACCCGGTGCGGCGCGCGGATTCGACCGCCTGCGCGGCCAGCCGCATCGCGTATTCCGGATCGCCCTGCATCCAGACGAGCCGCATCAGCATCGTGCGGCCGAGCGTCGCGACGTCGACCCCGAGCGCGGCTTCCGCGCAGGACGGCTCACCGGCCACGTCCAGCCCGGCGGTCGCGGCCTCCAGCCGCTCGCGGGCCTGCGCGTGTTCGCCGAAGTAATGCAGCGACGTCGCGACCATCGCGTTCGCCAGCAGCCGCTGCGGCCGGTCGCCGCGCCGTTCGGCCGCGCGCTCGAAACGCGTCGCGTAGCGCAGCGATTCGTGGATGTCGGAGCGCGTCAGCATCGTGTTCCACAGCCCGACCAGCGCGCACGCGTCGAACGCCTCGTCGCCGATCCGGCCCGCGAGCACGAGCGTCCGGTCCCACATCGCGGCCGCCGCGTGCGTATCGCCGTCGGTATGCAGCAGCGCCGTCGCGTAGGCCGCGCGCAAGCGCAGCTCGCGTGCCGCGTCGATGCTGCCGGCAGCATCGGTTCCGCCGGCCTCGATCGCGTCGAGCGCCCGCCGCGCCGGTTGCGCGCATTCGCGCATCCGCGCCGGTTCCAGCAACGCGAGCGCCAGTGCGTCCGCTTCGTGCCCGCGCGGCTCGACCGCGACGGGCTCGTGCGGCGCCGGTGTCGGCGCGTCCGCGGCGACACGCGGGCTCGCGAGATCGGCGGCCGGCGTCAGCGCCTGCATCCGCGCCTCCCCGTGCTCGCGTTCGTAGCACGCATGACGCTCGGCGACGAGGTCGAATTCGCCTTCGTTGCGCAGTTTTTCGAGCGCGTACGCGCGCGTCGATTCCGTCAACCGGTAACGCGCGTGCGCGCCGTGGAACTCGACGGTCACCAGCGACTTCGCGACCAGTTCGCCGAGCACCGCGATCGTCTCGGCGGCCGACATCCCGGGATCCATCGCGACCTCGCGCGCGGCATCGAACGTGAACGGCCCGATGAAGCACGCCATGCGGCGAAACAGAGCGCGCTCGGCGGCATCCAGCAGCACGTAGCTCCAGTCGAACGTCGCCCGCAACGTCTGGTGGCGCGGCAGCGCCGAGCGCAGCCCGCCGGTCAGCAGGTTCAGCCGGTCGTCCAGACGCGCGGCGACGGCCTCGAGCCCGAGCGTCGCGACGCGCGCGGCAGCCAGCTCGATCGCGAGCGGCAGCCCGTCCAGGCGCCGGCAGATGTCGCCGATCAGCCGGATGCCGGCCGCATCGACCGCGCAGTCTGGCGTGGCGGCGCGGATCCGCGCGAGGAACAGCTCGACGGCCGAATGGCGCACGATCTCGTCGAGCGGCGCGTCGCTGTCCGGCACCGCCAGCGGGCTCACGCGAAACACGGCTTCGGCCGAGATATGCAGGGGTTCGCGGCTCGTCGCGAGCACGCGCAGCAACGGCGCGCGCGACGTCAGCGTATCGACGAGATCGGCCACCAGATCGACGACGTGTTCCGCGTTGTCGAGCACGAGCAGGGCCGGCGACGCGGCGAACGCGCCGGCGATCGGGGCGATGCCCGGCACGCCGACGGTCTCGAGGCCGAGTTCCGCGGCGATCGCGAGCAGCACGTCGTCGCGCGTCGCGGCGCTCGCGAGCGCGACGAACAGCACGCGTTCGCCGGAGCGCTCGCGCAGCTCGTGGGCGACGCGGCCGGCCAGGCTCGTCTTGCCGATGCCGCCCGCCCCGACGAGCGTGACGACCGGTGCGCGCTCGATCATGTCGACGATCTGCCCGATCTCCGCCTGACGCCCGACGAGCGAAACCGGGCGGGCCGCCGCGACGGGGTCGGCCGGCAACGCGGCCGCGCGCGGCGCGGGCTCGTGCGCGACGGCGGGCGGCGCGACCAGCAGGTAACCGCGGCCCGGCACCGTCTTGATCAGATCGCGGTCCGCGCCCAGCGCCTTGCGCAGCGTCGCGACGTGAACCTGCAGCCGGTTTTCCTCGACGATCAGGCCCGGCCACACGGCATCCATGATGTCGTCCTTCGACACGACGGAACCGTTGGCACGATGCAGCACTTCAAGTATGTCAAGCGCGCGTGCGCCGATACGCAGCGACGCGCCGTGGTGGCGAATGTCCCGCTGCTCGAAATCCACCGACAACGTCCCGATCTGGATCATGGCCGCCTCCAGGTTCCCCACGATGACCGCCGTGTGAACACGGCCGTTCACCAGGGCGGGAATGCACACCCGTGCAGCGCTGCCGGCCGGGCGCAAAGTCTCAAAATGTGGACTGAGTGTAAACACCGAATTAACAAAAATCTTGAAGGAAAATGCGCTGGCCTCCCGCCTACCGGCGCGCCCGCGGGCGGGTGCCGCGCCGAACGAAAATGGGGTGACATCGGCCCCGCGTTGGCCATGGCAGCGCGCTCGCGTGCCCGTCGAGGCCCGCGCGGTGCGGGTCGGGCCGCTGGCAAGCATTTCGTCAGCAAGTGGACATTTATTCAAGTTAACTTGGGCCGGGTGAGTGCACCGTTTAAACTTCGCGTAAATATGTTCGCGCGCCGCCCCCCAACGAAGGATTGTTCCGCCATGCCAGATTCCCTCGCCGCGCCCCCGGCCGCACGGCCGAAAGACACGCTCGGCTGCCTGTCGAGCCTGCTGTCCAAGGACATCGAACGCTCGGTCGGCGGGCTCACGCTCCATCGCAAATGCATGCGCGACGAGCACTTCGAGCGCATCGAGATGTCGGCCAGCGATCGCGGCTTCCTGATCGGCGTGTCGCTCAACGACGGGCACCGGCGCACGATCTACGGCGGCACCGGCCAATCCCGCTCCGAGCGGCGGTTCCAGCACAACTCGATCTACATTCGCGACTTCTCCCGGAATTTTCGTGCCGACCTGTACGGCAAGTTCGACTTCCTGCTGGTCGAGCTGTCGCACGCGTATCTCGACGGCCTCGGCCGCGAGCACGACGGCACCGAAATCGGCGGCCTGACCTGCGCGCCCGAAGTACAGGACGAGGTGCTGGGCCATCTCGCGCACGCGGTGGCCGACAGCCTCGACGAGCCCGGCGTGCTGAACACGCTGTTCGTCGAGCAGATGGGGCTCGCGATCGGCGCGCATCTCGCGCGCCAGTACGGCAACGCGGACGCGCGCGACCTGCGGCACAAGGGCCTGCTGTCGCCGGCGAAGACGGCGCTCGCGAAAGAGCTGCTGATGGAGAAGGCCGATCTCGGCGTGTCGATCGAGGAAGTGGCGCGCGAATGCGATCTGTCGCGCGGCTATTTCATTCGTGCGTTCTCGCGCACGACGGGGCGCACGCCGCATCAATGGCTGCTCGAACAGCGCGTGATCCGCGCGCGGCAACTGATCGAGACGACCGACATGTCGCTCGCGGAAATCGCGGCAGCCTGCGGCTTCGCTGACCAGAGCCACCTGAACCGCGTGTTCGCGCGCATCGTCGGCCATCCGCCCGGCGCCTGGCGGCGCGAACTGACGCGCTGACGCGGCCGCGCGCCGCGTGCCACCGCTACGCGCGCATCACGGCACCTCACGGCGCGCATCGCCCGTCGCTCACCGCAGCGGCGTCGCGTCGTAATTGACCGGCACCCAGTCGTACTGCTCCCCGTCCCTGCGCAAATGCCCGAGCCCGGGAAACGCGATGTGCGCGGCGCCGACGAGGTAACGCTGGTCCGCGACGCGCTTCAGCGTATCGCGCCGGGTGCGGCGCGCCGCGTCCGCATCGCTGTCGTACTGGACCGTTGCGTCCGGGTCCTGCAGCTGGATGGCCGCGACGTGCACGATGTCGCCCCACGCGAGCAGCCCGGCGTCGCCGCTCTCGATCAGGTACGCGGTATGGCCCGGCGTATGGCCTGGCATCGGCACCGCGCGAATGCCGGGCGCGAGCGTCGCTTCGCCGCGAAACGACTTGAAGCGGCCCGCCGCCACGTACGGCGCGACCGACGCGGCAGCCGCATCGAAGAACGACGCGAGGAACGCCGGCGCCTGTGCCTTGTTGTCCGGATCGAGCCAGTAGTTCGCTTCGATCTCGTTCACGCGCACCACCGCGTTCGGGAAGGTCATCCTGCCGTTCGTCACGATGCCGCCGACATGATCCTTGTGCAGGTGCGTGAGCAGCACCTCGTCGATCTGCTCCGGCGCATAACCGGCCGCACGCAGGTTCGCGAGCAGCTTGCCGCAGCAATCGCCGTACAGCACGCCGGCCCCCGAATCGACGAGGATCCGCTTCGTGCCGGTATCGACCAGGAACGCGTTGATCGAGCCCTGCACGGGCGGTTCGAGAAACGCGCGGTCGAGATCGCGCCGGATGTCGTCCTTCGAGATGTCGCGGAACACCGTATCGACCGGAAACGGATGCGTGCCGTCGGACAGCGCGACGATCCGCAGGCCGCCGAGCTGCTGCCGATAGAAGCCGGGCGCCTGATCCGCACCGCCCGGTTCGGCGGCACACGCGGCCGATGCGAGGATGCCGAAGCACCATGCGATGACCAGCATGCCGCCGGTACGCCAGTTCAGGTTCCTCATGTCCGCTCCCCGGTTGCGTATCGAGATATCGCGCGCGTTGCCGGCCCGGCCGGTCAGGCGCGCGACACCGAGCTTACCGGCCGGTTTCGCAATAATCCTGAGCACGACATGAATCGTTCTGAAAGCCGGCGCGGCTTACGCGGCCCGATCCCGCACGCGCTGCGCGTCGAGCAACGCGGCGCGAAACACGTCGGCCGGCTGCGCGCCGCTGACGACCGTCGTACCGATGCGCGTCGACGGCACCGACGCGATGCCGTCGCGCACCGCCGCCTCCTCGAGCGCGACCACCGCGTCGAGCCCTTCGCCGGATGCGAGGAAGGCACGCACCGCATCGCCGGCCAGGCCGGCGCCGGCCGCGACCTCGACCAGCACGTCCGCATCGCCGATATCGCGGCCGTCGCGGAAATACGCGGCAAACAGCGCATCGACGAGCGCGACCGCGCTGCCGTGCTGCTGCGCGAACCAGACGAGCCGGTGCGCGAGCCGCGTGTTCGGCGTGCGCGCGATCCGTGCGTGGTCGAACACGAGGCCCGCCGCGCGGCCGGCGTCGGCCACGTGCGCATCGAGCGCCTGCGAACGCGCCCAGCTGCCGAACTTCGCGCTCCGGTACGCCTTGCGGTCGATGCCGCCGGCCGGCATCGTCGGGTTCAGCTCGAACGGCACGAACCGCACGTTCACGGCGCCGGCCAGGCCGGCTGCCTCGATCGCCTCCGCGAGCCGGTGCTCCGCGATCCAGCACCACGGGCAGATCAGGTCGTAGGTCACGGTTACTTCGACGGGTTTCATCGTCATCTCCTGTACATTGCAGTCCGGAAGATAACGCTTGCGCGGCGACGTTAGAATGCGAACGGCACGCAATGCATCGTTGCGGCCTGCACAAAGGCACGAAGACTCGAAGAGCACGACATGGACAAATTCTCCGCGCTGCGCGCGTTCGTCGAAGTAGCGGAAGCCGGCGGTTTCTCGAGCGCGGGGCGCCGCCTCGACCTCGCGGCATCGTCGGTGGTACGCGCGGTGGATGCGCTCGAGGCGTCGCTCGGCACCGTGCTGCTGAATCGCACGACGCGCCAGGTCACGCTCTCCGATGCGGGCGCCATGTACTACGCGCGCGCGAAGCAGCTGCTCGAGGAACTCGCGGAAGCCGACGCGCTGGTGTCCGATCGCGGCGACGAGCCGTCCGGGCCGCTGCGCGTGTCGGTGCCGGTCGCGTACGGCGTGCGCCGCATCGCGCCGCACGTCGCGGCGTTCCTCGCGCGCCATCCGAAACTCGACCTCGACCTGCAGCTCACCGACGAACGCGTCGATCTCGTCGCGAGCCGCATCGACGTCGCGATCCGGCTCGGCGAAGCGGCGCCGTCCGCTGAAGTCGTCGCGCGAACGCTCGGCACGTTCCAGCGCTACGTCGTCGCGAGCCACGACTACCTCGCCGCGCACGGCACGCCGGCCGCGCCGGGCGAGCTCGTCGATCACGCGTGCCTGCGCTTTCACTTCGGCGGCGACCAGCAGGCGTGGTCGTTCGTCGACGCGCACGGCACGGCGCAGGTGCGCGTTGCCGGGCGCCTGAAATCGAACCACAGCGAAGTGCTTCGCGATGCGGCGCTCGACGGCGCCGGCATCGCGCTGCTGCCCGACTGGCTGGTCGAGGCCGACGTCCAGTCGGGCCGCCTGCGCCGGCTCTTCGAGCAATACGACGTGACGCCCGGCACGGCCCGCTCGGTTGTCACCGCGCTCTACCTGCCGACCCAGCGCGGCTCGAAACGCGTGACCGCGTTCATCGATTTCGTCGAAACGCTGGTGCGCGCGCCGCACTGAGCCGTCCGGCGGCGTGCCGCGCGACGCGCGGCGCCGCGCTACCAGCCGAACTTCGCTTCGACGCCTACGTAGTCGGCATTACGCGCGCCGAGCGCGCGGATCGAATCGGCGATCTGGAAGTGCACGGCCTCGACGGCCAGCGCCATGTTCGGATTGACGAGCCAGTCCACGCGGGCCTGCGCATACATCCCCGTGTACGAACCGCCCTTGCCTGCGGTGCCGGGCACCGCCGACATCCCCTGCCCGTAAATTGCGTCGGCCGTCGTCTCGCGCCACTGGAAACCGACCGCGGTCAGCACCGTCACGCTGCTCGACGGCTTGAACGTCAGCGACGGCTTCACGTGGATCAGGTTGCTGTAGCCGGTGTAGCCCGCGAGCGTGAAGTAATAACCGTTCGGGAACAGCGGGTTGAAGGTGCCCATGCGTCCGTCGCCGGGATGCTTGTCGCCCGATGCGCCGTCGACCTGGATGCCGACGCGCGGCGTACCCGGCGTCTTCGCGAACGTGTAGCCGCCCAGCGCGCCGAATGCCCACGCGCCGATCGTGTCCTGGCCGATGTGCCCGGTCTGGAGCATCGCCTCGACGTCCCAGTCGAACCCGCTGGACTTGCCCGCGTAGCGCATGTCGAACACGTCGCGCCGCTCGGTGCCGGCCCCCGCGATGTAGCGCGCGTTGTCGCGCGTATAACGCGACCAGTACGCCGACAGGTCGCCGGGGCCCGTGTTGGTGCGCTCGACACGCACGCCGTCGAACCGCAGGTGCCGGTTCGACACGTCGTCGAACGACGCGTCGTTGCGATACTGCACCGGGCGCGTCACATAGCCGATCAGCCGCCACTTGCCGATTTCGTAATCCGCCCACAGCGCGTCGAACGCCTGGCGCACGTTCGGGCCGTCGCGCACCGACACGAACCGCTGCAGGTCGTACGCCATCTCCTGCCGGCCGATCCGCGCCTTGAACGTGCCGCCGCCGATCTGGTCGACATACGCGACGAACGCCTGCTCGATGTCGAGCTGATCCTTGTCGACGGGCGACACCGTGTCCTTGCCGAACGGCCGCGCATCGACGAACTGGACGAACGCCTGGACATGCCCGGCGTAACGCAGGTCCGCATGCACCGTCGCACGCTGGATCACGTAGTTGTCGTCGTGCGCGGCGCCGAGCCCGAACAGCGGCGCGTTGTTCAGCTCGAAGCGCTCGCGCAGGTTCGCGCCGAGCGACAGGTAGGTCGACGGGTCGCCGCCGAGCGGGATGTACTTCAGCACATCGCCCGGCTGGCGCGGCACGCACGGGTTCGCGAGCACCGACCAGTCTTCCTGCCAGCGGTTGAACAGCACCGTGGGCCGCTTCGCGGTACACGTCGTGCCGGCGGCCGTGGCCGGCGAAGCTGTCGAAGCCGTCGAAGCCGCCGAAGCGGCATCCTCGGCCCCGGCCGCCGTACCCGCATAACCCGCGACGCCGCCGGCCAGCACGGCGGCCGGCAGCACGCGCCGCCATGCCCGCCCCATCGACCCGCGCTCCATCACTTCGACCGCGCGTGGATTTCGGCGACGTAGCCGCCCGGGAACTGCACGAGCGCCGCATCGCGCCCGTTCGACGTGAACGTCGGCACCAGCACGGTCACGCCCGCGGCCTGCGCCTGCTTCAGCGTCGCGGCCAGGTCCGGCACTTCGTAACCCGTCATCTCGCGGCCGAACGGGTAAGGCAGATGGCCGTCGGTGGCGAGCACGGTCATCTTGCCGAAACCCGATTCGATGCGGATGCGGCGATACGTATCGTTCGGCCGGCCGATCTCGATGCCCGGCGCCTTGCGCACGTCGGACACCACCTTGCCGCGCGAGAACGCGACGAAGTCGTGCACCAGCTTGCTCGCGCTTTCCGGCGACACGTACACGCGGTTTTCCGGCACCGTCTGCAGCGGATCGTATTTCGGCGCCTGCGTGTGCCAGTAGAGCTGCATGTTCACGCCGCCCGGCCAGCGGATGATCGCGTCGCGGCCGATCGGGTCGGGGAACGTGTCGACGACCACGTCCGCGCCGTGCGCACGCGCCGATTTCATCGCGACGTCCATGTCGGTGACGAGGTAACCGGTGCGCTCCTGGCAGAACGGATAAGGGATCGGCGTCTTGAAGCCGAACACCGAGATCGTGCCGGCCGGCGTGAACACGAGCTGCGACATCGTCTGGCTCGGCGTCGGCGTGACCTGGAACACGCCCTGCTGCGACTTCTTGCCGCCGAACGTCGCGACGAAGCTGTCGGTGAAGCGGTCGAAATCTTCCGGCGCGACGCACACGTGCGTCGTGTCGTACTGCGGGCCGACCGCGACGGCCGGCACCTTCGCGGACGACGTGTCGAGCAGGCGCGTCTCGTCGGCATGGGCCGGCGCGGTTGCCAGCAATGCGCCGAGCACGGCCGCCGACGCGGCCGTCAGCCGCCATGCCTGTTGCAATTTCAGTGCGATCATCGGGTTCTCCTTGAAAGTGGCACGCGCGGCCACATGCCGCGCGCGCATTCAGCGTGACGTCGGCCGCTCGTCGGGCCGACCGGATTGATAGGCGAGGAAGCACAGCACCGCCAGCGGCAGCGCGAGCGCCCAGAACGCCGCGAACAGATAGGCCATCGCGCCCGCGCCGGCGCCGAGCGCGAAGCCCGCGACCGGCGGCAGCGTGCGCCGCAGCCGCACGCGCGCGGCTGCGCGTTCGGCCGGCGCGGCGAGCGGCACCAGCCAGTCGAATGCATCGATCACCGCCTGCGTGACGTTGCCCGTCATCACCGTGTTGGCGACGACCGAGCGGGCCGTGAGCCGCGCGTGCGCGTTCTGGACGCCCATCGCCGCGGCGCCGAGGAGGCCGCACAGGATCGTCCTCGGCGCGTCAGCATCGGCGATCGGCGAGGCCATCACGCCGGCCAGCATGAACCCGGCCAGCAGCACGGCCTGCAGCGCATACAGCGAACGCGCGCGCACGCCGTGGCCCAGCTGGCGCATCCGGTGGTCGAGCACGCGCGCGACGACGATCCCCGCGATGAAGGCCGGAAACGCGAGCCACTTGATCGCGAGCCCTTGCCCGACGCCGGCCAGGCCCGAGCCGATCAGGATGAAGTTGCCGGTGACGTGCGCGGTGAACAGGCCGAACAGCGCGACGAAGCCGAGCGTGTCGACATAACCCGCGATCGACGCGAGAAACACGTCCTCGCCCCGCACGCGGTCGGGCACGGCGCCCGCGGTTACCGGCTGCGACGGCATGACCCGGTTTCCTGGATGGTGGCGCCGGCGCCCGGCGAGATCTGATAACGCATGTTCCGCTCCGGTTGCGCCGACCGGCCCGGCCTGCCGACTGGCATCCGGCCCGTGCGGCGGTTCGGAAGCCAGACTAGTGAAGGCCGACCTTAATGTCATGGCGCCCGCCTGAATTTTTCTGAATCGGCGACGGGCTCGCGTGGCCGGGGAGCCGGGCCGGCACGACGCCGATTGCGCCGCGCACCGGCCCCGCAGCGCGCCGAAAGCCGCGCCGCGCACGGCATGCGGCCCGTCAATCGTGCTATTTTTCGATCGATAGTTAACGCAGGCGCACCATCGGGAGCCGATGCATGACCGAAAGAAAACGCAGCACGCCGGCCCGCGAGCGCGGGACGGACGCCGACGGCAACGCCGTCACGCCGGGCCGCCGGCTCGCGCCGGAAGCGCGCGAGCGGCAGATCGTCGAGAAGGCGATCGAGCACTTCGCGACGCACGGCTTTTCCGGCAGCACGCGCGAGCTCGCGCGGCAGATCGGCGTCACCCAGCCGCTGCTGTACCGGTACTTCCCGAGCAAGGAAGCGCTGATCGACCGCGTGTACGACGAGATCTACACGTGGAACCCCGACTGGGAAAAACTGATCGCCGACCGCACGGTGTCGCTGCAGGAGCGGCTCGTCGCGTTCTATCGCGACTATGCGCAAACCATCCTGCGGCGCGAATGGATCCGCACGTTCATCTTCGCGGGGCTCAGCCGCGAGGGGTTCAACACGCGTTACCTGTCGCGGCTGCGCGAACGCGTGTTCCTGCCGGTGCTGCGCGAGCTGCGGCACGAATACGACCTCGCGACACCCACCACCGAGGCCCAGCGCAATGCGGAAGTCGAGCTGGTCTGGAGCCTGCACGCGAGCATCTTCTATTTCGGCGTGCGCAAGTGGGTCTACGGCCTGCCGGTGCCCGACGATCTCGACACCGAGATCGAACGGCTGATCGACGCGTTCCTGCACGGCACGCCCGCCGCGCTGAAGCGGCTCACGTCGGACGCACCCGCGCGGCGGCGCCGGCGCGGCTGACACGGGTGGCGGGCATGCCGGACGACGACGGTCGAATCGTCGCCCGGCATGTTCACGCTCATGCGTCTTCGTCAGGCCCGCACGCGACGGGACGCCACCGGCCGGGCGAATCACACGGGGATCGGGAACCGCCTGCCACGGCCGGCCCGTGACCCGGCGGCCCGGTTCCGGCCGTGCGCGCAATCACGCGAATTCAGAACAATTTATCCGGCGCGCCGCACGATTCGCCTATCCTCGAAAGGCATTTGCGGCCGCGCCGGTTTCGCGCGGGCCGAACCGAACAGCGATCGCCCCATGACCCACTCCGTGCCTTCGATCACCCATCACACCGTCACCGCGAACGGCATTCGCCAGCACTACATCGACGCCGGCAGCGGGCCTGCCGTCGTGCTGCTGCACGGCTTCCCCGAGACGAGCTTCGCGTGGCGCTTCCAGATTCCCGCGCTCGCGCAGCGCTACCGCGTGATCGCGCCCGACCTGCGCGGTTACGGCGAAACCGACAAGCCGGCCGCCGGTTACGACAAGCGCAACATGGCGCGCGACGTCGCCGGGCTGCTCGACGCGCTCGGCATCGGCCGCATCGCGCTCGTCGGGCACGACCGCGGTGCGCGCGTCGCGACGCGTTTCGCGAAGGACTTCCCCGAGCGCGTCGACCGGCTCGTCGTGATGGACAACGTGCCGACGCGCATCGTCGCGCAGAACATGACCGCGCAAACGGCGCGCGCGTACTGGTTCTTCCTGTTCCACCAGGTGCCGGATCTGCCCGAGGCGCTGATCGCCGGCAAGGAAGCCGAGTGGCTCAGCCACTTCTTCTCCGACTGGTGCTACAACCCGCACGCGATCTCCGGCGACGCGTTCGACACCTACGTGCGCGCGTACCGGCGCCCGGGCGCCGTGCGCGGCGCGCTGGCCGACTACCGCGCGAACGCCGAGGACGTGCAGCAGGATCTCGTCGACGCGGACGTCAAGATCGCGTGCCCGACGATGGCGCTCTGGGGCGAGGATTTCTACGCGGTCGGCAAGATGTTCGACATGAAATCCGTGTGGGAAAGCATGGCGACGGACCTGCGCGCCGAGCCGATCGCACAGTGCGGGCACCTGCCGCAGGAGGAGCAGCCGGAGCGCGTGAACGCGCTGCTGCTCGACTTCCTGCAGCACTGGGAAGGCTGATTCGATGCGCGCGCAACGAACCATCGGGAGGCTGGCAGCATGAGCGACGTTTCGGGCCCGCTGGCGGTCGTGATCGGCGGATCGGTGGGCGGGCTGTTCACCGCCACTTCACTGCGGGCGGCCGGCTGGCGCGTCAAGGTCTTCGAGCAATCGCCGAACGAGCTCGACAGCCACGGCGGCGGCATCGTGCTGCAAACGCCGATCGAACGCGCGTTCGCGTTCGGCGGCGTGCCCGTGCCGCACGATGCGGGTGTCGATTCCGGCGACCGGATCTATCTCGACGCGCACGACCGGATCGTGCAACGCATGAACATGCCGCAGACGCAGACCGCGTGGAACGTGATCTATACGGCGCTGAAGCGCGCGCTGCCCGCAGGCGTCGTGCATGGCGGCGTGTCGTTCGAGCGCTTCGAGCAGGACGGCGAACGCGTGATCGCGCACTTCGCGGACGGCCGCGTCGAGCCGGCCGACCTGCTGGTCGGCGCCGACGGCGGCCGCTCGAACGTGCGCGCGCAACTGCTGCCCGATGCTCGGCCCGCGTATGCGGGTTATGTCGCGTGGCGCGGGCTCGTCGACGAGCACCTGGTGCCCGAGCCGGCGCTGAAGGTGCTGCGCGACCGCTTCACGTTCCAGCAAGGCGACGCGCACCTGTTCCTCACCTATCTGGTCCCCGGCCGCGACGGCGCGATCGAACCGGGCAAGCGGCGCGTGAACTGGGTCTGGTACCGGCGGCTCGCACCGGCGAGCCTGCCGTCGCTGTTTCTCGCGCAGGACGGTACGCAGCGCGACGGTTCGCTGCCGCCCGGCGCGATGCGCGACGACAACCGGCGCGAACTCGTCGACGCGGGCCGCCGGATGCTGGCGCCCACGCTCGCCGCGCTCGTCGACGCGACGCAGGCGCCGTTCGCGCAGGCGATCCTCGATCTCTCTGTCGAGCGCATGGCGTTCGGCCGCGCGGTGCTGCTCGGCGACGCGGCCTGCCTCGTGCGGCCGCATACGGCCGCGGGCGTCGCGAAAGCGGCGGAGAATGCGGTCGGGCTCGCCGAGGCGCTGCGCGGCGTCGTGCACGGCCCCGCGTTCGACGCCGCGCTGGCGGGCTGGGAAAAGCGTCAGCTCGCGACCAACGCGTCGCTGTCCAACCTCGGCATCTCGCTCGGCACGCGGATCATGGGGCGCGCGTGACCGTCCGGCGATGCGCGCCGCTTCGATCGATCGCGCGTGCGGGCCGGGCCGTCAAGCGTGGCGCACGACGATATCCCACGCGGTATGACACGTCTGCCCCGGCAGCGTCAGCGCGCGCAGCACCACCCGATCGCCCTGCTGCGTCGCGACGCTGAACTTGTGCGGCGCCAGCAGCGCGACCGTCACGCCGTTGTGCTCCAGTTGCAAGCCCGGCGCCGCAGGCTGGCCGCTCAGATGCGACAGCCAGATGTCCAGCACCAACCGGTCGCGCGTCACCGCGAATTCGACCGTGTGCGCCGCCCACGCATTCAGTGCATGGCCCTGCGGGTTGCGGAACGACGGCCCCGCGGCCAGGCGCGGCACGTTCGCCAGCACGTCCTCGTGCGCGGCCAGCACCGACAACCCGCTCGCGACGAAGCGTTCGGGCTGAAGCAGGCCGGGATCGGCCGGCTGCGCCCGCTTGCCGGCCTCGGGCGCCAGCGCGAACGCCTGCCCGAGCGCGATCGCATGCTCGGCATGACGCGCCAGGTAGCGCCAGTGGTTCAGGAAGCGCACGTCGCCCGTCATGTGCAGGCCACGGATCGGTTTGCCCTGATGCTCGAGCACGATACGGACCGCGTCGAAATCGTGCCGCTCGTGCAGCCCCCATTTCGTGACGAAATTCTGCTCGCAGCCCACGAGCCGCACGTGGCCGAGGCCGCCCCACAGATGCAGGAAGGTCGTGTCCAGCCCGTAGATCGCCACGAAGTCCTGGCCGATCCTGCCGGCCTGTTCGCGGACAAACCGCGCGAATCGCGCCCAGGGCTCGCGGCCGCCGACCACGAGCCCTGCCTGCAGCGGCTGCCCCAGCCGCTCGAGCACGTCCTGCACGCACTGGTGGATCAGCGCGTCGCGCCGTTCGCCGATGAGCGGCGTCATCACGAACGCGCAGAAGTGCGCATCCGGCGCGACGTGAAGGGCCTCGTCGTGCGGTACGACGTCGAAGATGTCGAACCGCGGCCCCGGGAACCAGATGTCGGCATCGTAGAGCGCGAGCGTCTGCAACGCCGGATCGGCGTCGAAGATCGCGGCCGCTGAGATGTAGCGGTCCCAGGCAAGGTCGCCGACGCCCGCCGCCGCGTACACCTCGATCCCGTTCGCGCGCAGCCGCTGCTGCTTCTCGTCGGACAACCCGTAGCCGATGACGCCGATGCGCCCCCG
Organism: Burkholderia sp. COPS; assembly: GCF_019425585.1. Taxonomy (NCBI): domain Bacteria; kingdom Pseudomonadati; phylum Pseudomonadota; class Betaproteobacteria; order Burkholderiales; family Burkholderiaceae; genus Burkholderia; species Burkholderia sp. COPS. The sequence continues at coordinate 410,494 of NZ_WIXR01000002.1, forward strand.
GTAGTCCGTCGCGCGCAGCGAGACGATGAACGGGATGACCATTTCGTACCAGGCCTGCGTGTTGTCGTCGATCGCGAACGCGACGAGTTGATGGCGGTCGGCCTCGTTGTGGTCGGACGTGTTCATGCGTGTGGTGAGAGTGGTCAGTCCGTCGCTCCGATCGGTCCGGCTGCCGGTGTGCCTTTATGCGCGACGCCGATTATCGGAAGGCGGTCGAATACCCGTTATCGTCATACGATTGCGAGCGATATCCATTCGGCGGCAGCCCCGTTCGCCAGAAAATGGATGCTCGATTTTTACCACGACGCGATATTCCCGCGCGACCTGAAAATGCGTCGCGATTCCGAACATTTGTTAAATAGCTTGAATGACCGACAACCGGCCGGCAATTTGCCTTAACATCCGGCCGTCATCTCGACTGACGCCGATCACGGTTGACCGACCCTGGACTCCGGCCGTGGCTTTCATTTTCCAGGTGCCTGAACGGGGCGCCGATTTCATCCGGACGCGACGACCGATCATGTTCCAGACCCCGGGAGATTCATTCGTCAACGGCTCGTTGCTGGGCCTGTGCGTCGAGGTGCCGCTCGCCGCGCTGGTGTCGCTCGCCATGCACGGCGTCGACTGGAACGGGCAGCGCATCGCGATGCTGATCGCCACGCCGGTGCTGCTCGCCTGCATTGCGCTGCTGACCCGCCCGGTCGCATTCAGCACGGTGTGGAAGCACAAGCGCTCGCCGTTCGTGCTCGACGACAACGTGCGCGCGTCGATCTACGGCCGGCTCTGCGGGATCGCGCTCGGGCTCGTGTTCGGCATCATGGTCGCGACGACGTTCGCCTGATCCCGCCGGACCGGCGCGCCCGACCAAACCTGCGTCGGGCCTGAAGCCGCCGGCTCACGAGCGAGTCTTCCCGGCGCATCGCATCACGCCGATGCCACCAGCGTGTTGAACGACGTATCCCACAACGGCGCGACATTCGCCGGCCCATCCAGCACGCCGATCCGCGCGAACACATCCGCGACCTGCTGATGCTGCGCCACCACGTCGGGCGTCACCGGCAGCAGCGCATAGTCTTCGCTGCGCTGGTCGAACATCGCGACGAGATCGGCCACCGGCACGCGCGTCTCCTGGTTCTGCACCCGCGCGTAGTCGCCGAAATGCCCGTTCGCCCACGCATACGCGCGCCGGAACCGCAGCAGCAGATCGCCCGTCGCCGCACGACGGCGCGCATCGTCGAGCGTGCGCGGGTTCGCGTACACCGGGAAATTGCCCGACAGATACCCCTTCCCCGTCTTCAGCACGCGCGCGCCGTAGCGATTGCGCGCGAGCTGGCCGTTGTAGCCGTAGATTGCCCACGCGTCGATGTCGCCGCGATCGTAGGCCGACAACCCGTCGGCCGGCGACAGGTTGATCGGCTGGATGTCGTCGAAGCCGAGGCCCGCCTCCGTGAGCTGGCGATACAGGAAGTAGTGCGACGTCGTCGCGCGCACGTAGCCGACGCGCTTGCCCTTCAGGTCCGCGATACTGCGGATCGGTGTGTCCTTGCGTGCGAGCGTGACCTGGTTGTTCAGGTCTTCGCGCACGCGGGTGATGAGCCGGACGCTGGCCTTCTGGCGCGCGGCGAACACGGCCGGAATTTCGCTGCCCGAACCGATATCGAGCGCGTCCGCATTGAGCGCCTCGATGTGCAGCACGCCGTTGTTCAGTTCGCGCCAGTCGATCCGGTACGGTGTGTCGCCGAGGCCGGCCGCCTGCAGCAGCGCGCGCCAGCCGCCCTTGTAGGTCGCGACGCGCAACGTCGTGCCGGCGAGATCGGCGTTGACGGCCGGCGTGGCGAACGCGGCCTTCGCGGCGAACGGCGCCGCCACGGCCGCGGCGCCGGCAAGAATCAGGCGGCGGCGTGCCGCCGACGTTGACGCCATCGAATCCTCCTGTCGATCGGTTGCGAATTGAGCGGAAGCCCGCGCGGCTGCATCAATGCAGCACCGGGAACCCGTGGCGCTCGGCCAGCAGTTCGAGGATGCGGCGCGCGTCGGTGACGAACCGCACGTCGCCGAGCGTCTGCGCGTCATCCGGCGCCGGCTGGTCGCGACCGAGCACAAGGACCGGCAAGCCCTGATGCGCATCGTCGAGCGCCTCGATCACCGCGTGGCGCGGCCGCTCGAAACCGACGCGCTTCACGTCGATGCGGCCGGCCTGCTCGGGCGCACTCGCCAGCAGCCCCTCGATCGACAGTCCGTGCGGACAGACGAAACGCTGGCCCGGATGCTTCGGATCGGCAAAACCCGGTTCCAGCAAAAACAGTACATCGCGACTCATGTCAGACGGCTCCCGTGTTCGTTGTTCAGCCGGGACGCATGCGCACGTGGGCGCCGTCGTGGTCCCGGAGCAGGCCGGCCCCTGGCCGGATGCCCGACTCTACCGTTGCGCGTCGCACCGCCCTACCAACGTTTTGCGAAATCGATATGCCGGCGCGCGTAGCGCATCGATCGTGCGCCGCACAGACGGCCGTTGCGTAAATGCATCGCCCGTTGCATCGCGGACATTGCGGATATCGAACCATTTCAGCGATCGATATGACGGCGGCCGCGGGTAGCCGGCGCCCGACGTTCGCCGTTCGAGCGATGCGTTCGCCGCAGCAGGGGTGCCGGACGCGATCGCGACGCACATGCCGGATTTGCAGCAACGCACATTACAAATCGGCCGCGCAGCGATTTACAAACCACGGATCGGCCGTTCGCCGGTTCGACCCGCGTCAATAGCATCGTGCTCCTCACTGTCGTACTCAAAAAAACAGAGGAAAGTCATGATCAAAAAAACGGTAGTCCTGGGTTTGGTTTCGATCGGTTCGGTCAGCGCGCATGCGCAGAGTTCGGTCACGTTGTACGGCGTCGTCGATGCCGGTTTCGCCTATACGAACAACCAGGGCGGCGCGAGCAACATCCAGCAGACGAGCGGCAAGCTGAGCGGCAGCCGCTGGGGCCTGAAAGGCGTCGAAGATCTCGGTGGCGGCCTGCAGGCGGTCTTCACGCTCGAAAGCGGGTTCCGGCCGAGCGACGGCGGGCTCGGCCAGGGCGGCCGGCTGTTCGGCCGTTCCGCGTACGTCGGCCTGGCCAAGTCCGGCATCGGCACGCTGACCTTCGGCCGCCAGTACGAGCCGATCACCGATCTCGTCGCGCAGTACTCGGGGTCCGGCTTCTGGTCGCCGGCCACGCACGTGGGCGACAACGACAACATGAACCAGAGCTTCCGCCTGAACAACGCGGTGAAGTTCCGCAGCGACACGATCGCCGGCTTCACGGCCGACCTGCTCTATGCGTTCAGCAACCAGGCGAACGGCGGCGCAGGCACCGGCTTCTCGAACAACAATGCGTGGGGCGTGTCGGCGAACTACGTGAACGGGCCGCTGTCGGTCGGCGGCGGTTACGTGCGACTCAATCACCCGAATGCGACGTCGAATACGACCGGCGCGGTGGGCGGCGCGACCTCGACCACCGGCAACGACTACAGCGGCGCGTTCTTCTACGGGCTGAACGGCGGCGTGCTCAAGCAGCAGATCGGCGTGGCAGGCGCGAACTACGCGCTCGGCCGCGCGACGCTCGGCTTCGCGTGGAGCCACACGCAGCTCAACTATCTCGACGGCTCGTCGCGCAAGTTCAACAACTACGACGTGAACGCGCGTTACCAGATCACGCCGGCGGCTACGCTGATCGGCGTCTATACGTTCACCGACGGGCGCGCGAGCGGCCTGCCGGGCACCGGCGGCCAGACGCTGAAGCCGCGCTGGCACCAGTTCACGCTCGGGTTCGACTATGCGCTGTCGAAGCGCACCGATATCTACGTGTCGGGCATCTACCAGCTCGCGGCCGGCGATGCGAGCACGGCGACGGCGGGCGGTTATCGCAGGATCGCGGCGATCTCGAACATCGGCAGCGCGTCGTCGACGAACCGCCAGGTCGCGCTCGTCAGCGGGCTGCGCGTGAAGTTCTGACGGCATGCGCAGCGGGTGCGGTGCGATGCGATGCGGTGAGGTGCGGTGCGATAAGCAAAGCGGGAATCGTTGTTTGCCGCGCCGTGCCCGGTTGCCGAGAATGGGCGTTTCCCGTGTGTTTCCCGCGTGCTGCCCGCAGGCGCGATACGCGTTCGACGATGACCGGCTCCCTCCCCGCGCGCCGCGCAGCAGCCGGTGCGCGGCACTGCGTCGGCTCGCCGGCACGTCGGGCATCGCACCCGGGCGATTCGCCGCCGCACGTCCCCGCCGTTGCCGTGCGGTGCGTGCCCAACCCGCAAGGAAGCCATCATGAACGCCCCCTCCGTCGCCGCGCCGGTCGCGACGTCACCGTTCGTCGACGTCCGCTCGCCGGCGGATTTCCCCGACAGCCCCGTGTCGCGCGTGCTCGCGCAGCCGCTGATGCTCGGGCTGTTCCTGCCGATCCAGGCCGGCGGCTGGAGCGCGTCGACACTGCCGCGCACGACCGACTGGACGTTCGACTACAACGCCGAGCTGGTCGCGCGCGCGGAAGCGCTCGGCTTCGATCTCGTGTTCGCGCTGTCGCAATGGCTGCCGAAAGGCGGTTACGGCGGCGTGTTCGACGGCCACGCGCTCGACTCGTTCATGACGCTGGCCGCGCTGACCGCACGCACCGAGCGGATCATCCTGGTCGCGACGAGCCATGTGCTGTACGGGCCGTGGCATCCGCTGCATTTCGCGAAGTTCACCGCGACACTCGATCACATCTCGCGCGGGCGCTGGGGCATCAACGTCGTGACCGGTCATCGCGCCATCGAGCACGAGATGTTCGGCTGGAACCGGATCGAGCACGACCGGCGCTACGAGATGGCCGCCGAGTTCGTCGACGCGGTGCAGCAGTTGTGGGCGCAACCGGACAATTTCAGCTACACGCCCGCGCTGTCGGGCTGGCGGCTGGGCGGCGCATTCGTCACGCCGAAACCACGCTACGGCCGCCCATTGCTGATCAACGCGACCGGCTCCGACGCGGGCATCGAGTTCGCGGCGCGCTATTCGGACATCGTGTTCGTCACGAGCCCGGCCGGCCCCGACGCCGAACGCGCGATCGACGCCCTGCCCGCACATACCGCGCGCGTGAAGGCGGCCGCCGCCGCGCGCGGCCGGACGATCCGCACGCTGCTCAACCCGCTCGTGATCTGCCGCGAAACGTCAGCCGAAGCGCGCGCGTATCGCGACGCGATCGTCGCGCATGCGGACGAAGGCAGCTTCCACCGTTTCGACAGCGACGCGCATGCGTGGCGAGGCGGCTTCGAACAGCGCGCGCAGGCCGACGCGCGCGCGATCGGCGGCAACATCTCGATCACGGGTTCGCCGGAGGAAGTCGCGGACACCATCGTGCGGCTGCACCGCGCGGGCATCGACGGCATCCAGTTGAGCTTCTACGATTTCAAGCCCGATCTCGACTTCTTCGGCGAGCGCGTGCTGCCGCTGCTGCGCGCCGCCGGCTTGCGGCGCTGACGCGGGCGGCGGACGCATCGCCCGCCGCGGCACTCACGGTTTCGACACGGCGTGGTCAGAACACGCGGCCTTCGGTGAGGTGCGTCGTCACGCCGTTCAGGTCGTAGTCGCCGATCACGCGCGCCTTGTGCAGCAGCGGGTTGTGGCTGAAGATCGTGCGCAGGTTGCGCCAGTGTCGGTCGAGATTGTGTTCGCGCGCCGTCGCCGATGCCCCGCCGACTTCGAACAGCCGCTCGGCCGCGTGCAGCGCGAGCTTGCTGACGACGAGCTGCGTACGCGCGGTTGCGAGCGCGCTGTCGAGCACGCGTGCGTCCGCATCGGCGTCGCCGGCCTCGATCGCGTCGGCGGAACGGTCGAGCGCCCGCGCGTTTTCGCGCACGAGCGCGTCGATCGCGTGACTGTGCGCGGACAGCTCGCCGACGACCTGCTGGATGAAGTGATCGTCGCGCGCGGTCGGCGCCGGGCTGTGCAGCACCGGGCGGCCGTGCGCGAGCACATAACGACGCGCATCGGCAACCACGTTGCGCACGATGCCCGCGCCCGTCGCGACGAGATGCAGCTGGCGCAGCGCGCCGCAATGGCGGCCGACGAGCGTCGAGCCGTCGCGCGGGGCCACTTCGTCCGCGAACACCTGCACGTCGTCGAGCAGGAGGCTGCCGCTCGCGGTCATGCGCTGGCCCATGCCGTCCCAGTCGTCGAGCACCTGCACGCCGTCGCGCGCGACGGGAATGATCACGGCGACCGCGTCGCCCTGCTCGTTCTCCACGTTGATGCGCGCGAAATCGGCGAACGCCGTGCCGGTCGAATAGTATTTGCGCCCCGTCACGCGATAGTGCTCGCCGTCCCGGCGCAGCACGGTGGTGTTCTCGCCCGGCCGCGACGTGCCGCGCTCGGTCGACGCACCGCCGAAGATCGCGCCGGCCAGTGCCCGCTCGAGCTGCACGTCGTTGAACGGCGTGCGCGGCGAGAGCCGCAACGTCTCGGTCTGGTCGTAGTGGATCCGCAGCGCGTGCGCGAGGTTCGAATCGGCGGCGGCCAGTGTCGCGATCGTGTCGAACAGATCGACCAGCGTGCCGCCGAGGCCGCCACGCGCGACCGGGATCCGCAGCACGCCCAGCGCCGAGCGGCGGAAAAGTGCGAAGCCGTCGAACGGCAATTCGCGGCGCGCCTCGCGTTGCGCGGCATCCTGCCCGATCGCGTTCGCGAGATCGGGCAGTGCGGCGAGCGCGTCGCGCAACGCGTCGCGCGGATCGACGGCATCACGGGCGGTCATTCTGCGGTTCCTTGTACGAGAAGTTCGGGAATGCCGCTGCGCGGTGCGATCGCGACATCCGCGAACCGGCGCACGTACGGCACCGCAAAGTATAGGGACGCCCCCGGTGTGCGTGAAAAGCCGATTTCAGCTTTTGTTATGCGTGTGCAGGGAATGGTCGCGCGCCATTGCACCAATGCATCATCGCGCCATCGCGCGATACCCCGGCGCGGCGTGGTCGCGCGTGGCGACCCCGAACCCGGCCGATCGCGACGGTCACGATTCCGTCGACGGGTCGGGTACGCGCACGATGCCCTCCGGATACCGGATGTCGATCAGCCCGTGCTTGTCGCGGATGCGGATCGGCGGCACCACCTCCACGCTCGCACGGTCGACGCCCTCGCACACGGCCAGGTTCGTATTGGTGCGGTAGTACACGCGCTGGTCGTCGACCGCAAAGGCCCAGTTAAGAAAGCGCAGGCTTCGGGCGTCGATCCCCGGCAACGGCTTGCGGTAGTTCTTCCCCCACAGCACGTGACCATCGGCGTCGATCAGCATGTCGTGAAAGACGCCGCGCGCGGTCTCGACGTCGACGCGCCCCGGCTTCGTCACGATCTTGCCGTCGTAAAGGATCTGCGCACCGAGCCGGGCATACCGGTAGCCGAGGCTCACCACGCCGGCCGGATCGTCGATGCCGCGCTTGCGCACGCCGGCGCAGAACAGGTGTTTCGCATCCCGCGCGTATGCGCCGCCGATATGCGTCAGGCTGGCCACGTCGGCCTTGACGACGGTCAGGTGGCACGGGCCGCGATCGGGATCGTGGATGTCGCGCTCGACGTGGTAAGCCTGCCGTGCATCGCGATACCAGCCGCCGCCCAGGGGTTCCAGCGTGGCGGCATCGCCGTCGGCAACGAGCCCTTCGCCTGCATCGTCGTAGCTGAACGCGGCGCCGCCCGCGTAGTAGCGCAACCCCGACGCATCGACGGCAAAGTGGTCGACCAGGTGCCGGAAGCTGCCCAGATCGAAGTTGTTGAGCGCGCGATACTGATGCCCGCTGCCGGTGCGGGCCCAGACGCGTTCGCCATCGCTGTGGAACGGCCCGCCGAGCGGGGCAAGCGGCTCGTTGCGCGTGTCGCGCCGCCGCCGCGCTTCCGCCTCCTCACGGCGCTGTGCCTCCTCGGCGTCGTAGATGGCCTGCTGCTCCGGCGTGACCCGCGCCGCATCCTCGTACTTCTGCATGTGGAGCGCATGCAGCGACTGCACGGTCGCGATGCAGTACACCGAATGCGGAACCGAGCGCAGGTACAGCGCCCAGTCCTCGTCGTCGCACCGGTAGAACCAGTGGATCGCCTCGCCGTCCCATCCGGCCGGGTCGGTGCGCGCGAGCAGCGCGGCCTTGACGTCCCGGACTTTGCCGGGCACGACGAAGGAAAGGCTGTAGCCGGTGTCGGCGACGATGTCGAGGCTCTCATCCTCGAACAGGCTTCGCATCAGTTTTTCGAGTTCTTGCAAGGTCATGGGCGCGTGTCGACCCGGTGACGGGCCACGGAATGAACGGACGTGCGGCGGTCATTCTAACCATGGCGACGTGCGCTGCCCCGGCCTTCTTCGGGACATTCCGTCGATCCATCGCGTATCCGCCCGGATACGAACATGTCGGCGATCGTCATTTCAGCGCATCTGGTTCCCGATCGGGAACGAAATGGATATTCCGTTGCCGGCACGACCAATTCGTTTCCGCTCGGATACGAATGGATGCCTGCGCCAACGAGTTGTGCAATACTGTTCCCGATCAGATACGAAGCACGGAGGACGTCATGCACGAGATCCTGCCCGTCGGCACGATCGGCGCACTCGCCAACCTCATCCGCGCGGCACGGCTCCAGCAAGGATTCACGCGGGACGAACTCGCGAACGCCACGGGGCTTTCGCCGAAATTCATCAGCCAGGTGGAGGCCGGGAAACCCACCGCGCAGGTCGGCAAGATCCTGCTGCTGCTCGGCGAACTGGGCATCACCCTGCTCGCGCAGTCGTCCATCGAGATTTCGGCGGCAAACGTGCTGAAGGCCGCGCAACGCCGCAGGAGCCGCCATGGCGAGTAGAACGCTGATCGCCTCCGCGAACGGGTTGCGCATGGGCGCGCTGACCGACGACAAAGGCGTCTGGTCGTTCACGTACGACGCACAGTGGCTGGCATCGCCACGCGCGTACCCGCTGTCCCCCGCTTTCCCGCTGCGCGCCGGCACCTTCACCGACACCTCGACCGATCGCCCGGTCCAGTGGTTCTTCGACAACCTGCTGCCGGAAGAAGGCATGCGCACGTCGCTTGCGCGCGAGGCCAGGGTCGACGCCGCCGACGCGTGGGGCCTGCTCGCGTACTTCGGGCGCGAATCGGCCGGCGCGCTCACCCTGCTCGCGCAAGGCGAGCAGGAAGCGGCCGGCAGCATGCAGCCGCTCCCGCTCGACGAACTCGAACGCCGCATCCAGGCGATGCCCGAGCGCGCGCTGACGGCCACCGCGCCCAAGCGCATGTCGGCGGCCGGCGCGCAGCAGAAGCTGTTGCTGATCCTGCGCGGCGGCGCGCCCGACTACACGCTGTTCGAGCCGGTCGGCAGCGAACCGTCGATGCATCTGCTGAAACCGGACATGCGCGCCGCCGGCTATCCGCATTCGGCGATCAACGAGTTCTTCTGCATGAAGCTCGCGAAGCGGATGGGCCTCGACGTGCCCGACGTGCACTTTCTGCGCGCGCCGTCCGCGTGCTACGTGATCGACCGTTTCGACCGCGATACCGCATCGGAGCCGGCCGCCCGCCTGCATACGATCGATGCGATGCAGTTGCTGAACTACGATCGCGGCTTCAAGTACCAGCGCGCGAATGCGGAAGAACTCGGCCGCGCGATCGGGCAGACCAGCACGCGCGCGCTGGCGCGCCTGTCGGTGTTCCGCTGGACGATCTTCAACGTGGTGGTCGGCAACGGCGACGCGCACCTGAAGAACCTGTCGTTCTTCGTCGACGCGCGCGGCTACCGGCTCGCGCCGTTCTACGACATCGTCAGCACGGTCGTCTATCACACGCCCACGCACCGGCCCGATCATCGCGGCGATCATTGGCCGCACTGCGAACTGACGATGCCGCTCGGCGCGGCGACGCGCTTCGCCGACATCGACCTGGGTGCGCTGGTCGCGTTCGGCAACGCACTCGGGCTCAGGGACAAGGCAGCAGAAAACGAGCTGCTGCGCTTTCTCGAACCGCTCGATCGCAGCGTCGCGCAGACGCTCGACGAAGTGCGCGAGGTCGCGCGCCCCGACGCCGGGGAAATGCGCCTGCTGAACTCGATCGTCTCGATGCCGATCGCGGAGATGGGCCGCGCGCTGCGGCAGGGGCGCGGGTAAGCGGCCGCGCGCGGGTTTCGCGCCGGTCGCGCGCCCGATTCCTCGTTTCCCTGCGCGACAACCGCGACGTCGCAATCGTCCCGTTCGTGACATGAACGCTTCTGGCGTGCCGTCCGCTCACCGCGGCCGATGCCTGACGAACCGGCCCCGGCCCGTGGTGGATGCGCTTCACCGGCTCGTCACGCCGCGAGCCCGGCCGGCGGCGCAACCGCGACATCCGGATTGAACCGGGTCATGCAGTTCAGGTCGAGTGCGCGTATCTGCTCGGTCATGAAGTCGACGAAGATACGAATGCGCGTCGGAAGATGTTGCCGGCTGAGATAGCAGATATAGTGGCCGCGATCTTCCGGCACATGCTTCGCCAGCGCGACGACGAGTTCGCTCGAAGCGATATGGTCGCGGATCTGGTAACCCGCCATCTGCGCGATGCCCGACCCGTTCAGGACCGCACGCAGCACCAGGTCCGCGTCGTTGAACGTCAGCCGCGACTTCGGCAGGTATTTCTGCACGCGGCCGTCGACGTTGAACTCCCATTCGAAGATGCGGCCGCTGGCGAAACGAAAGTTGATGCACTCGTGCCGTCCCAGATCCTCCAGACTCTGCGGAAGGCCGTGCCTGGCCACATACGACGGCGACGCGCAGAGCGCCATCTGCATCGGAATCAGTTGCCGGGCGATGATGCTCGAATCCTCGATGCGTCCATTGCGGAACGACACGTCGATTCGTTCGGATACCAGATCGACCGGCCGGTCGTCGAGCAGCAGATCGATGACGATGTCGGGGTAGGCTTTCGCAAACGTTTCCAGCAGCGGCGCAACGATCTTCCGGCCGAAGCCCACCGCCGAGCTGATCCGGATGAGGCCGCGCGGCGGCCCCTCCCGCAGTTCCAGCATGTCGTTCATCGCTTCGACGATCTGCGCCACGCCCTGGCGGCAGTTCTCGAAGAATCGCTGGCCTTCGCAGGTCAGTTCCGTCATGCGCGTGGTCCGCTGGAACAGCCGCGTGCTCAACTGCGCCTCCAGCTTCTGGACGTTGCGGCTCACGGCCGGCCGGCCGACGCCGAGACGTTCGGCGGCCTTGGTGAAGCTCCCCTCGCTCGCCACCGCGACGAACGCAAGGATGCCCGCGTAGCTTGCACCGAAGCTGGCCGACAACGCGTCGGCGCGCCCAGGCAAGTCGCGACGAACGCCGTGCTCCGACGTATCCGATCGATTCATTTCCGCTGCCCCCAGACATCCCGCCCATCCCGACTGCCCGTCGCAGGCGTACGCCTGCGCCCCCACCTTCGACACGCGAATCAGCTTCTCGCGAGCCACCGGTCCAGGCCGATGCTGCCGAGTCGCGCTGCCCCGAGCGGCACGAGCGATCGTTCCTCGACACGGCCGCCGTAATAACGGGCATCGCGATCGGTCACCACCGCACGCGTGTCGCCGACCGACTTCAGGTAACGCGCGACGATCTCCGCGAACGGTGCGCGATCCGGGCCCGCGATCTCGACCGTGCCGTTCAGCGGCCCGGCCAGCGCGATCTGCGCGAGCAGCGCCGCGACGTCTTCCGCGGCAATCGGCTGAAACAGTCCATCGCCGATGCGCACGGTCCCGTCTTCCGTGCCGAAATCCGCAATGCCGCCGATGAACTCCATGAATTGCGTGGCACGCACGATCGTGTACGGCACGCCGGCCGCCTCGATCGCCTG